>JAFAOU010000102.1 GCA_019247495.1 Acidobacteriota bacterium | reverse complement strand
GCATACGTTTCGGGTTGCCTCTGCGCCAGCCACGACAACAGCGTCGGTCCGAAGTTGAAGCTGATGGCGGCGTAGTTGTTGACGATTTTGACGATGCGCTCGCGCGCGTCGAGGATGCGCGACGACGCATTCGGTCCGTAGCACTCGGCGGTGATGCGCTCGTTCCAGTCGTGATACGGCGCCGCCGTATCCTGCGTCTCCACCGCCTCCAGCCACGGGTTCTCCCGCGGCGGCTGATAGAAATGTCCGTGGATGCAGATGTACCGGATGCGCATCGTGGCGAGAATATCAGCGGCCGAGAAGCTCCAGCACGCCACGGATCGGGATGCGAACCCAGTCGGGGCGATTGTTCATCTCGTAGGCGATTTCGTAGAGCGCTTTCTCGAGCAGATGCGCGTCCAAAAGCACTTGCAACTCTTCGCGCGACTGCGGCAGATGCGCGGCATTGCCGCTTTCCGCCAGGTACGCGCGAAGGAAGGCGGCGCTCACCCAGCGATACCAGAAGTTCGCCCCACTCTCCACCGTCCCCGCATCCTCGGCACGAATCACCGAATGCTGCGACTGCCCGAAGAGCACGGCATGCGGCGCGTAATGGAAGGAGCGCAGCATCCCGGCGACGTCGCGCAAGGCGCTGCGTTTGATCCGGCGCTCACTCAATGGCCGCGACGGCTCACCCTCGAAATCGATGATGACGAAGTCGTTGCCCGTGTGCAGAACCTGGCCGAGGTGATAGTCGCCGTGCGTGCGGATTCGCAAGCCGGTAATGCGGCCATCAAGAATCCGCCGTATCCGCTGCTGGACTTCTTCCTCACGAGCGAGCAAATCTTCGGCGGCCGGAATGCCTTTCCCGCGCCTGCGCAGCAATTGAAATGTGCGCACGGCCTGGGATCGAATGTGCTGGTAAATCGATCGCTGATAATGCGGCGTGATCGCTTCGGGCGCGAACGCCGGGATGTCGTCGCGCGACGCCAGCGCGAGATGCATCTGCGCGGTACGGCGGCCGAGGATTTCGGCATCGGCGAGATAGAGGCCAATTGTTTGTTGAGCGATTTCCGGCAATGCTTTATCGGCAATTGTCAGCAACGATTCTGAGGGCGTGGCCTTCGCCAGCCGCTCCGCAGCGGCGGGATCGCTCAAGACCGAATCAAAGAAACGTCCGAAGGTATCGACGGTGTAGGTCCAGGCATCGCCCGAATTCGGCACGAAGCGTTGCAGAATCGCGAGCGTAGTCGGTTCCGCGGTCGAATCGGTCTCATATTGAAGGGCACCTTCCAGCCGCGGGGTACCGGTAAATGACGTCTCCTCATTGAGGAACCGCGTCACTTCGAGATCGGTATTGATGCCCGGTTCGAGGCGGCGGAAAAGCTTCAGGAAGAACTGGTCGCCGTAAAGCACGGCAGTATTGCTTTGCTCGGCCTTGAGAACGTGGGCGGTGAGATCGGCCGCCCCGCGCAGTTCGCGCGGACGAGAAGCTGTCCCGGCGATCGCACCCTGTTCGCCTTTGAGCGTGCGGCGGCGCGCGATCGCCTCGAGCAATGCCGCTGTGAATTTCGCGTCGGTCGCCGGCTCATAGAGAAGATAGCCGTCGCTCAGCCGGGCGATCAGCGTCGGCATTCTCGTCTCCTGCTCCCGGGCGCGGCGAGCCTGGAGCATCGCCAGCGGCAGAAGGTACGTTTCCGGTTCGCCATCGGCGTAATCGACGCGCAGGAACGTGAGCTGACCGGCGTCGTTCGGAAGAGCGACGCTCTCCGTGACCTGCAATGACGTAATCGTTCGCGCTTTTCCACTGAACCAGCGGCGCGAACGAATGTACGTTTCGAGCGCGTTCCCAAGGGCCGTTCGATTGCGATCGGAGAAGACTTCCTCGAAGCCGGCCGCTTTGAGGTGTGGCACATCGCCGCTACTGACGGCTTCCGTGCGTTGTTGCTCGAGCGTGAACCAATAGAACGCGAATGGCCCGAGGTTGAGAAAATACGGCTTATCGGTGATTTCTGGGAACCGCGTGCCGCCGGAGAGCTCGACCGGAGCCATTCCTGTGAACTGCGACAGATCCAGTTCGAAGCACTGCACGAGGCGCGACAGATTGGCCACGACGAGGATCGTTTCGTCCTGATAGCGGCGCACGAAGGCCAGAATCTTGCGGTTCTCGGGATGCAGGAACTCCATCGTCCCGCGTCCGAAAGCCTGGAAACGATTTCGTTGCGCGATGAGACGCTTCATCCACCATAAGAGTGAATAGGGGCTGCTCTGTTGTTGCTCGACGTTGACCTGCTCATAGTGATACTCCGGATCGATAATGACCGGCATGTAAAGCTGCTGCGGGTTGGTCTTGGAGAATCCTGCATTGCGATCCGGACTCCACTGCATCGGCGTGCGGACGCCGTTGCGGTCACCGAGGTAGATGTTGTCGCCCATCCCGATCTCGTCGCCGTAGTAAATGATCGGCGTTCCCGGAAAGGAAAAGAGCAAGCCGTTCATCAGATGAATCCGGCCGCGATGATTCTGCATCAGAGGGGCGAGGCGGCGGCGGATGCCGAGGTTGATGCGCGCCTGGCGGTCGGACGCGTAGGTGCGCCACATGTAGTCGCGATCCTCATCCGTGACCATTTCGAGCGTGAGCTCGTCATGGTTCCTCAGGAACATCGCCCATTGACAATTGTCGGGGATGGCCGGTGTCTGGGCCATGATGTCGATGATGGGAAAGCGATCTTCCTGCGCGAGCGCCATGTACATGCGCGGCATGACCGGGAAGTTGAAGGCCATGTGGCATTCGTCGCCATCCCCGAAATACGGCAGCGAGTCCTCCGGCCATTGATTCGCCTCGGCAAGCAACATCCGTCCGGGATACTTCTTGTCGACGTGCGCCCGCAGTGACTTCAAATACTCGTGCGTCTCCGGCAGGTTCTCGCAGGTCGTTCCCTCGCGTTCGAAAAGGTAGGGGATCGCATCGAGACGGAACGCATCGACGCCCATGTCCATCCAGAAGTCGAGCGCTTTGATCAGCGCTGCGTGGACAGCGGGATTGTCGAAATTGAGATCAGGCTGATGCGAGAAGAAGCGATGCCAGTAATATGCGTTCGCAACGGGATCCCACGCCCAATTCGAGGTCTCGTAATCTTTGAAGATGATGCGTGCGTCTTTGTACTTCGACGGCGTATCGCTCCAAACATAGAAGTCACGCCACGGCGAGCCCGGCTTGGCGCGCCGCGACTTCTGAAACCATTCATGCTGGTCGCTGGTGTGATTGATGACCAGCTCCGTGATCACCTTCAATCCGCGGCGATGCGCTTCCTTGAGAAAGAGTTTGAAATCGGCGAGCGTCCCGTAACTCGGATTGACGGCTGTGTAATCGGCGATGTCATAGCCATCATCGCGCAGCGGCGAGGGATAGAACGGCAGGAGCCAGATGATATTGATGCCGAGGTCCTGCAGGTAATCAAGCTTGCGCGTCAGTCCCTGAAAATCACCGACGCCGTCGTTGTTGGAATCAAAAAAAGCGCGGACGTGCGTCTGATAGATGATCCCGTCTTTGTACCAAAGGTCGTCCATGGTTAATGTGCCCGGCAGGTTGCGCAACAGCATTCGGCCGCGCGCGAAGGCGCGCGTAACAATCTTAGCCCCGCGCTCGGCGCGGGGTTCGGGAGCGCACGAAATGCGCGGCCGCGGAGGCGGCCGCTATAAAATCTCGCGCGGCGCGAGCGCTTGATAGTGACCGCCTCCGCGGCCACAAAATCCGGCCATGCGGGTGTTCCCCGCGCCGAGCGCGGGGCTAAGTTTGTGCCGCGCGCCTTCGCGCGCAACCATGGCGTGTCAAAGGCAGCGCCCGAAGCGTTTTCATAATTCGCAATGGCAGTCATAGAAAATATTCAAAATCTCTCTCACTTCTCACCTTGCGCCGGATTCGAAAGATGTGCGCGGGGACGACGTGAGGATTCAACTGCACGTAGTTCTTCGCGCCGTGCCATGTGTACCGTGCGCCGGAAAGCAGCTCGTGGACCTGAAATGGGCGGTTCGCGTCGAGATGCAATGCGGCAAGGTCAAGCTCGACGTAACCGGTTTGCGTATTGTGCGGATCGACGTTGACGATCATCAGAATGACGTCCGTCCCGGCCGACTTGCTATAGCAGAGAATCTCGTCGTTCGTCGTCGTATGGAAGCGCAGCGTCTCATTCTGCTGCAGCGGCGGATTGTCGCGCCGGATGCGGTTCGCCGCGGTGATCAGTTCGCTGAGGTCGTCGTCGGTCGGTTCCCACTGCTTCACTTCGTATTTTTCGGAATCGAGATACTCCTCACCGCCTGCTTCGCGGGCCGTTCCGATGAAGCGTTCAAACGGCGGTCCGTAAATCCCGTAATTCGCGGAGAGCGTGGCCGCGAGCATCAACCGGATCGTGAAGCCCGGGCGTCCGCCGTATTGCAGATACTCCGTCAGGATATCGGGCGTGTTCGGCCAAGCGTTGGGACGGAAGAAGTCGCTGACTGGCGGCCTGGTGATCTCTTCGAAGTACTCGGTCAATTCGTACTTGGTATTGCGCCACGCAAAGTATGTGTACGACTGCGAAAACCCCGCCTTGGCCAGCCAGTACATGATCTTCGGCCTCGTAAACGCCTCGGCTAAGAAGATCACATCCGGATGGTGTTTCTTGACCGTACGGATCACCCAATGCCAGAACGGTAGCGGCTTCGTGTGCGGGTTGTCGACGCGGAAAATGCGAACGCCTTTGTCGATCCAGAAGCGGAAGACATCGCACAGCTCTTTCCAGAGATCGGACCATGCGTCGGTTTCGAAATGAAACGGGTAGATGTCCTGATACTTCTTCGGTGGATTTTCGGCGTACTGGATCGTGCCGTCAGGCCGTGTTTGAAACCATTCTGCGTGTTCCTGCACGTACGGATGATCGGGCGAAGCCTGGAAGGCGATGTCCATCGCCAGCTCGATCCCGCGCCCGCGCGCCGCGGAGACCAGATGCTTGAAGTCGTCCATGGTGCCGAGCTGCGGATCGATCGCCTTGTGCCCCCCGCCGGCGCCGCCGATCGCCCACGGACTTCCGACGTCACCCTCCTCGGCCGTCACGCTGTTGTTTTTTCCTTTGCGAAACGTCGTTCCGATCGGATGAATTGGCGGCAGGTACAGCACGTCGAATCCCATCTTCGCGATGCGAGGGAGTTGCGCCTCGACGTCGCGAAACGTTCCCGCTGAGCGTGGAAAGAGCTCGTACCAGGTGCTGAAGGCGGCGCGGCGCGGATCGACTTCAATGGCCAGCTCGCAGCCGTAGCGCGTCGCAAATTTGCGCTCCGCGTTGCGCTCCATCAGTTCGAGGAGCTCGTCGTTCGCGAGCGCGTGAACCTTGTCGCGCGCATCGTCGTCTGCTTCGATCGTCGAGATGTAGTGTTCGAGGCGTTTTCGATCGCGATCCTTCGCGCGCTCGGCGGCGGCGCGAATCATCTCCAGTCCGATGCGAAGCTGGACATCGAGATCGGCATCGGGACGTTTCTTCAGATCGCGATACCACGTCAGGAAATGGTCGATCCATGCTTCGAACGTGAAGTAGTAGAAGCCGAGGCGATCGACGGGGAGCTCGGCGCGCCAGCGGTCGTTGACCAGCGCGGTCATGCGCGTTTCCGTGAACGTCTTCTCCGACTCGTGGCGATGGAGCATCACCGCGGACAACAGGTCGTGTCCGTCAGCGAAGATGTCGGCTTCGACCGACACGACGTCGCCCACCGCGCGTTTGGCGGGGAAACGGCCTTCATCCACCGAAGGGGTCACACCTTCGATGACGACACGGCGACGCCCATCGAATTGCAATTCGGGCACGAGGGCGAGGTTGCGAGTTGCATGCCCTCTCGCGTTCAGAGCAGTTTGCGCACGAATGGCCGCGCCGCGATGCCGAGGATGCTGCCGGCGGGGCGGCTGCGAAGGATCGCCAGGCGATAGATCTGCTCGGCCGCGATCACCGAGGCGGCGATCAGCGAAATCACCGCGCCACGGTGCAGCGACGTCGCCACGCCGATCGCCGCGAAGAACAGAATCAGGATGGCGATGAGCGACGACTGGTGCCGGTAGTCGTAGCCGAATCGCGCCGCGACACGCGCCTGATCGGCGGGGCTGAGCAGCGTCACCAGCGCCTCGCGCATGAGCAGCGAATCGGTCACGGCGCGGTCCGCGGGCGTCTCGGTGATGGTGATGACCGTCCCCTTCTCGCGCGCGAACGGCGAAACGGCGCGGGAGCGATCGGCAACAGTGACGTAATAAACGAGATAGCCGAGGACACCGATCGCCGATCCGGCCGGACGTCCGACCAGCCAGGCGATGCCGAAGCGGAGCGATGTCTCGATGAAGAGATAGCCGGTGGCGAGGTAGGCCGGAAGCGGGCGCGGCGTACCGGACATGATGCCGCTGACGATCCACAGCACCAGCGCGATGACGACCGCGTAGACACCGAGCGCGGAGAGGATCGTCAGGCGCGTGGCGATGATGCCGAGCTCGCGTCCGATCTCCTCCTGCACCGCGGCCGGAAGATGTCCGGCCAACACCGCCAGCGCGTTCGCGGACTTGCGTTTCCTCTCGCGAGAGCGCTGCGCTCGATACTCGGCGAGCCGCTCCGTTTCGTGCGCATCGTCGTAGTGATCGATGGTGCGCATGGCGTGCATCTCGGGCCACGGCTCGAGCACGTAGCGCACACCACCCTGCGGCAACGGTTCGGCCGCGATGACTTCGAAGTAGCGCTCCTCCCACAGCACCGCGGTGCCCGGAAACTCGGCGGTCGTGAGCGTCTTCGGCACGCGCGGCGTCCACGCTTTCGGGATCCGCGACGACAGCTCCACGCGTTCGCCATCGACGGCGCGGACGCGATCGGAACCGTATGCCTGCATTCCGTCATTCTATGTGGCGCAGGAGCGCTTCTTGCTGCCGGAGCAACCGTGAGCTCGGAATGCAGCATCCTGATCGTCGAGGACGATGCGTCGATCCGCCGCCTCGTGCGCACGGTGCTGTTGCGGCAGAGTTACCAGGTCGAAATCGCCGCCGACGGCCTGGAAGCGATCGCCAAGCTCGCCGTCGCCGATTACGACGTGATCATCCTCGATCTGATGATGCCGAACCTGGACGGCTTTTCGTTCATGACGGCGATGGCGCGCGACACGCCGGAGCGGCTGAAACACGTGATCATCACCAGTGCCGCGTCTCCGGCGGTCATCAACGAGCGGCTGAAGGGGATCGAGTTCGATCTGCTGCCGAAGCCGTTCGACATCCACGAGCTGCTTTCGCGCGTGCAGGCGTGCGCGAAGCGGGGCGCTGGATTAGTGGATTAGTAGATCAGTGGATTAGTGGATTAGTAGATCAGGAAACGGCTCTCGACTCGTAGAGCTCGCTCCCGGTCTACTGATCACTGTTCTTCTAATCCACTGATCGACTAATCCACTAATCCACTGTTTTTCGGCAGGCAATTCGCAATAACTAATGGCCGGAGGCAACTCATGGCTGAACGAATCGTCGTCTATGGCGCGGACTGGTGCGGCGACACGGTGCGCACGCTGCGGCACCTCGACCGCTCCGGCGTCAAGTACGACTACATCGACATCGACAATGACAGCGAAGGCGAGAAAAAAGTCATCGCTCACAGCAACGGGCGGCGGCGGATTCCGCTCGTGGAGATCGCAACGGACGGCGGCGAGCCGCAACGAGTCGCGGTCCCGCGTGACGCGGAGTTGGATTCGATGCTGAAGAAGACGTAGGACGAGGCGGGAGTCGCGTGTCGGGTGTCGGAGAAAAACGAATTCGCTCGCTACGACACCCGACTCCCGATCCGCGACTCACGAACCACCGTAATCACGTCGTTCAGGATCCACAGCGGCCCGATGAGCAGGTGGACGGCGTTGCGCAAAAACGCCGGCTGCTTGTGCTCGTACACGCTGTGTCCGATGAACTGAAAAATCCACCCGAGGATGAAGAGGGCGATGTTGACGGACATCGGCAGCCACGCGCCGACGAGATAGAACGCGATCGAAACGATCAGCATCGGGATGGCCAGCCGCCATTCGAGGCGAATGTACGTAACCGTGGCCACGAAAATGAGGAGCATGGCGGCGTCGGTCCGCATCCCCAGAAGGTGGCCGGTGCCGACGCGCGCCAGCATCCCCAGGAGCGTGAGCATGATCAGCGGGATGCCGGCGCGATGAAACCACTTGTTGCCCTTGGTCTGGTGATAGGCGGCGTAGTCGGCGAAGGCCTCGCGAATGGTCGACATGGGGAGAGTTTACGCGCGTACGAAAGCTCTAACCACAGAGACACAGAGGTCACTGAGGCTCTGTGTCCTCAGTGCCTCTGTGGTTCAAGCCGTTGCGATCGCGACGTCACCCGCATCCTGATCCCGCCCTTCGGCCTCAACGTGATCGAGGCCTGCGGCGTCACATCGCGCGCCACAAGCTCCAACTTCCAGCGTTGCGCGATCGTGGCCACGATCAGCACCGCCTCCATCCACGCGAATCCTTCGCCGATACAGATGCGCGGTCCGGCGCCGAACGGAAAGTACGCCAGCTTCGGACGGGACGCTTTCGCCTCTGCCGTAAACCGCAGCGCATCAAACGTATCGGGATCTGGAAACCACCGCGGATCGCGATGCGTCACCGCCTGCGCTGCCACGACCACGGCGCCTTTTGGCACCAGCCACCCGCCGATCATCGCGTCCTCGATGGCCAGCCGGCTCACCGCCCACGCCGGCGGAAACATCCGCATCGACTCCGCCACCACCATCTCCGTGAACGGCAGCCGCGCGTAGTCGGCGGGCGTCGGAAGGCGATCGCCGAGGACGGCGGCGAGCTCGCGATGCATCGCGTCCGCGGCGTCGGGATTCAACGCCAGCAGGTACCACGTCCATGCCAGCGCGTTTGCGGTCGTCTCGTGCCCGGCCAGGAAGAGCGTCATCGCCTCATCGCGAAGCTGCTGATCGGTCATGCTCCCGCCATCTTCTTCATCGACCGCCATCAGCAGCATCGACAACAGATCGCCGCGATCCTCACCCGATTTCCGCCGCTCGTCGATGATGCCGTAGACGGTCTGGTCCAACCGCTCCAGCGATCGCCGAAAACGCCTCGTCTGCGGCAACGGCAGCTTCCGCAGCAGGTTCGCGATCGGATTCATCAGCGTCGGAAAGAGATCGACGAGCGACGTGAGCGCAACTCCGATCTCGTCAGCTTCCTGCTCCACCTCGGCATCGAACAGCGTCTTGGCGACGACCGACAACGTGAGCCGCATCATCTCGTGATGGACGTCGAGCACTTCGCCATTTCTCCAAGGCAGCCTCGCCGCCCGCTCGATCATGACTTCGGCATACCGCCCGATCCGCTCCCGATGAAACGCCGGCTGCACCAGCCGCCGCTGCCGCCGGTGCAGCTCTTCCTCCGACGTCAGCAACCCCTCTCCAAAAATGATCTTCGACCGCTGCAACACCCGGCTTTTATGAAACGACCGATGCTGCGTCACGAGCAGGTCGCGAATCAGATCAGGATGATTGAAGAAAAAGATCTGCTGCGGGCCTACATGAAACTGCGACGCGTCGCCGTAGTCGTCCGTGAGCTTTTGGAAGAACGGAATCGGATCGCGCTGCAGCGTGCGCAGGTAGCGGAACGGGATTCTGCTTCGCGGTCCGGGCGGAGTCGGCATTTGCGTGATGGTAAGGGGAGACGGTTCACGCGGAGAACGCGGAGTGGCGGAGGATACGGAGAAAACCTCCGCGTGCTCCGCCCCTCCGCGAACCCCGCGTGAAACCGTTCCCCTTTAGAATCCGCAGCAAACATGAACGCACTCTCGCTCATCCTCTTCTTTCTCGCGGTAACCGCCATCGGCTACCGCTACTACTCCGCCTTCCTCGCGGCGAAGTTGATGGCGCTCGATGACGCGCGCGTCACGCCGGCGCATCGGTTCGAGGACGGCCAGAACTACGTGCCGACGAACAAGTGGGTGCTCTTCGGACATCACTTCGCGGCCATCTCGGGCGCGGGGCCATTGATCGGGCCGGTGCTGGCGGCGCAGTTTGGATATCTGCCGGGATTGTTGTGGCTCGCGTTCGGGGTCGTGCTCGGCGGCGCCGTGCATGACTTCGTCACGCTGGCGGCCTCGGTGCGGAGGAACGGGAAGTCGCTGGCCGAGATCGCGCGGACGGAGATCTCGCCGCTGGCCGGGATCACGGCCATGATCGCCATCCTCTTCATCATCGTCATCGCGCTGGCCGGACTGGGAATCGCCGTCGTCAACGCGCTGGCGGATTCTCCGTGGGGGACGTTCACGATTTTCCTGACGATTCCGATCGCGCTGCTGGTCGGCCAGTATCTGCATCGATCGAAGGCAGCGTATGCAATCAGAAACGGCTCGATCGCCGGCGCGTTGATGGTGCTGGCGGCGGTCGTGGCCGGACGCTTCGTCCCGGGCACCGCGTTGGGCGTGCTCTTCACGATGTCCAAGCCGCAGATCACGATCGCCATCGCCATCTACGGCTTCGTGGCCTCGGTGCTCCCGGTCTGGATGCTGCTCTGCCCGCGCGACTATCTCTCGTCGTACATGAAGCTCGGCACCATCGCCGCGCTGGTCATCGGCACGGTAATCGTCGCGCCGCATATTTATGCACCGGCCGTTTCGCAGTTCGCAGGCGGCGGCGGTCCGATCATCCCCGGCAAGCTCTTTCCGTTCGTCTTCATCACCATTGCCTGCGGCGCGATCTCCGGATTCCACGCGCTGATCGGATCGGGGACGACGCCGAAGATGCTGGATCGCGAGTCAGATGCCCGGATGATCGGCTACGGAGCGATGCTCTGCGAAGGGCTGGTCGGATGCGTGGCGCTCATCGCCGTCTGCGCATTGCATCCCGGCGACTACTACGCCATCAACGTTCCGCCCGCGGCCTTCGCGAAACTCGGACTCTCGACGGTCAACCTCCAGCACTTCTCAGCGCTGGTCGGCGAAACGCTCGTCGGACGCACCGGCGGGGCGGTCTCACTCGCGGTCGGCTTCGCACAGATCTTCGCTGGCATCCCGCTTCTCGGCGGGCTGATGTCGTATTGGTACCACTTCGCGATCATGTTCGAGGCGCTCTTCATCCTCACCACCATCGACACCGGCACACGCGTGGCGCGCTTCATGGTGCAGGAGTTCCTCGGCCGCGCCTGGAAGCCGTTCGAAAACACGTCGTGGATTCCCGGCACGATCGCATCGACAGCGCTCGTCGTCTTCGGCTGGACGTGGTTCATCCTCAACGGATCGATCTCGCAGATCTGGCCAATGTTCGGCATCGCCAACCAGCTCCTCGCCGCCGTCGCGCTTTGCGTCGGAACGACCGTCATCCTCAACGCCGGCAAAGCGAAGTACGCGTGGACGACGATGTTCCCGCTGGCCTTCGTCGCGTCCACTACGCTCTACGCCGGATACCGCTCCATCATCGACAACTTCCTCGGTCCGAAGATGATGGCCAAAGATCCGTTCACCGGCTACCTCGACGCCACGCTGACGTCGATCCTGATGCTCTGCGTGATCGT
>JAFAOU010000151.1 GCA_019247495.1 Acidobacteriota bacterium | reverse complement strand
GCAAAGCGAGAACGTGCCGGGCGCGATTGAGAACCTGCGGGCGGCGATCGGAAACGGCCAGAACGACGGCCTGCGCGTGCAACTCGGGCTCCTGCTGACGGAGACCGGCAAGACCGCCGAGGCCGTGCAGATTCTGGCGCCGCTGGCATCGGGGAGCGATCCGGATGCGCTCAACGCGTACGGCATTGCGCTGGCCGACGAAGGGAAAGTCGACGACGCGACGAGCCAATTCAATCGAGTGTTGCAGCTCGATCCGAACAACGCGCCGGCGCTCCAGAACCTCGGGATCGTTGCGCTGCGACGCGACGATGTGCCGTCCGCGCAGTCGTATCTGAATCGCGCGCTCACGCTCAATCCGCGCCTGCCGCTCGCGCTCAACACCCTGGGCGTCGTTTACGCTCGCCATGGCGACTACGCGCGTGCGGTCGAGTCGTGGAATCGCGCCGTGGCAATCGATCCGCGCCAGTACGACGCGCTCTTTAACGCGGGACTGGTCGAGGGGCGAGCGGGACATGTGAACGAAGCGAAGTCCGCACTGTCGCGATTCGTTGCAACCGCACCGAAGGATCGCTACGCCGCCGACATCGTCACGGCGCGGCAGGCGTTGCAGTCACTGCAATGAACGGTTTCCTTTAGACTAGGCGCGATTGCACGCCGACCTGTCCGAGTTCGAGTCCCGCATTGGCTACAGCTTTCAGAGCCAGGATTTTCTCAAGCGCGCGCTGACTCACAAGTCGTACTCGCATGAGGCGAAGAACGACTCGATGCGCGACAACGAGACCTTCGAATTCCTCGGCGACTCGGTCCTCGGCTTCGTTATCGGCGATCTGCTCTTCCGCCGTTTTCCCGATCTCGACGAAGGCGCGTTGTCGAAGATGAAGGCATTCCTGGTCAGCTCGACGAGCCTGGCCGCGAAGGCGCGGTCGTACGGCATGGGCGATGTGCTCTTCCTCGGCGTCGGCGAGGAGAAATCGGGCGGACGAAAGAAGGATTCGCTGCTCGCGAATCTCTTCGAGGCGATGCTGGCCGCGGTTTTCCTTGATGGCGGCATCGAGGCCGCGCGATCTCTCATCGAGCGCTGCTTCACGCCCGATCTCGAGGCGATCGATTCGCAGGACCTGCTGTTTCAGGATTACAAGACTGCGTTGCAGGAACTGGCGCAGGGGCGCGGGCTACCGTTGCCGGAGTACAACGTCGTCGACGAGGTCGGTCCCGATCACGACAAACGATTCATCGTCGAAGTGAAGGTTGGCAGCCTCGCGACGCGCGGTGAGGGATCGTCGAAAAAAGAGGCGCAGCAGCAGGCGGCCAGGCATGCATTGCGCGACTTCTCGCCGGACGCGTAGAGCGATCGCGGTTGCGCTGGCGCTCATCGTCAGCCTGACGACTGCGCATTCACAGACCGCGCGCAACGCCGATCTGGCCCGCATCCGTGCCGACATCGCCCGGCTTCGTACGCGTCTCGACGACCTGCGCACGCAGACGCGCAGCGCCGAGCACGACCTCGAAGAGGCGGATGTGGAGCTGAGTATCCGCACGAACGAACTGCAGCTCGCCGTCAACATGCAGTCGCAGCTCGAAGAGCAGCGTCATGAAACGGAATCGCAGATCGCCGCGCTCGCTCCGCGGATTGCGCGCGAGAAAGACTTCCTGCGCAAACGGCTGGCCGCGCTGTATCGGCTCGGGGGACTCAGTTATGTCCGCATGATGCTGTCGATCGACGATCGCCGCGATCCGGTGCAGGCGATGTCGATGCTCAGCTTCCTCGTTTCGCGCGACGCTCGCGCCGTCACGCGGTTCCAGGCCGAGCGCGAGCAGTTGCGCGCGCGAACGATCGAATTGGCCGATCGCGAGCAGAAAGTCGCCGCCGCGCGGCGCATCGTCGAGCAGCGTCAGCGTTCCGTGGCCGCGGCGCGCGCGGACAAGGAACGGACGCTGTTGTCGCTACGCAACCAGGGCAACGAGTCGGAGCAGAAGCTGGCGGATCTCGAAGAAAAAGCGAAGCGGCTCGAGCATCTTCTCGATGCGCTGTCACGTCAGAATGGAACGGCGACGGCAGCGACCGACATCCGCAGCGTGCAGGGCGCGCTGGCGTGGCCGGTTCAGGGGAAGATCATCGAGCACTTCGGCAAGCAGCGTAACGCAAAGTTTTCGACCGTCACGTTCAGCAATGGCCTCAAAATCGCCGCGGCGCCGGGCGCCGAGGTACGGTCGGTTTTCGCGGGAACAGTTCTATTTTCACAGTGGTTCAAGGGGTACGGCAATCTGGTGATTCTCGATCACGGCAATCGCGTTTTCTCCCTTTACGGCAACCTCAAATCGCCCGCCGTCGCCATCGGTGACCGCGTCAACGCTGGACAGGCGCTTGCAGGTGTCGGCGAATCGGAGGACGCGCACTCAGGCTACCTCTACTTTGAAATCCGTCAGGACAACAAGCCTGAAGATCCGCAGAAATGGCTGCGGTAACGAGCACGACGACATGAGCAAAAAGAAAATCGCATTCCTCTCCGTTTCCGTCGCCCTTCTGCTCTCGCTCCTGGCCGGCGCGCTTTTCGGCCAGGCCACGCAGAAGAACAACGTCTTCCGCTACCTCAGCATCTTCACCGAGGTGTACGACCTGGTGAGCCACAACTACGTGGAGCAGGTGCCGCCTGATCAGTTGCTCGACGGCGCATTCTCCGGCGTCACCGACGCGATCGATGAGTTCAGCTACTACGTGCCGCCGGCGCAGATGGCCGCGTACAAGAGCTTCAGCGACGTCGAAGACAACGGCGTGGGACTCATCGTCACGAAGCGGTTCGGATACGCGTTCGTGATCGCTGCCGTACCCGGATCGCCGGCCGCGAAGTCGGGCATCGAGCGCGGCGATTTCATCGAAAAAATCGACGGCCAGCCGACGCAGAAGATGGCCGTGTGGCAGGTTCGCAATCTACTTCGCGCGACGAAGCCGGTGCGCCTGCAGGTTCTACGCGGCGGCCAGACCAAGCGCGACGAGTTCATGCTGCAGCAGGCATCGTTTCATCCGCTCGCCATCAGCACCGAGCAGTACGGCGGCGTGTCGTATGTGAAGATTCCGTACTTTGAAAAAGGGACGGCGGCGCAGTTGGCGACGTCGCTCGAGAACATCCGCAAGAACGGCAATCGCAAGTTGATCATCGACCTCCGCGGCAACGCCGGCGGCGACGTCGACGAAGCGATCACCTCGGCCGACGAACTTCTGACCAGCGGCATGATCACGTCCATCGAAGGAAAGAAGGTCGACGCGAAGAAGTGGCAAGCGGACCGGAACACCGCGTACGACGGCGATCTCGAAGTGCTCACCGACGGCTCGACGGCATCCGGCGCCGAGATCTTCGCCGCCGCCATCCACGGAAATCAGCGCGGCAAGGTGGTCGGCGTGACGACGTACGGCAAGTCGATCGTGCAGCGCTTCATCCCGCTCCCGAGCGGCGGCGGTGTTTACATGACCGTCGGCCACTACACGACGCCGGACATGAAGGCGATCAAATCCGGCGGCATCCGTCCGGACGTGGTCGTCGATCTGACGTCGCTCGCGCTTCGCGACCCGGAGCCACCGGCTGCGAAGGGCGCGCCCCGCGCCGCGGTGAAGCCGAAGGACGATCTGATCCTCCAGAAAGCGCTCCAGCTCTTCAGCGAGCCAGCTGCGAAGAAAGCTGCGTAAGTCCAGGGCCGCCGGCCTCGGCGGCCTTTTTCTTTAATACACTCGCACGATGCTGCAACTGGCCATCATCGTCGTCGCCGTGATCCTCATCGGCTGGCTCGCGGCGTTGATGCTCGCGCAGAAGCCGGTCACCGGGGCGCAGCAACTGATTCAACAGCATCGTTACGAGGACGCCGTCGCGGCCGCCGCGAACGATCCCCTCCATCGCGCCGAGGCCCTCAAACTCCTCGGCAGATTCGAGGAAGCGATCGCGGCGTATCGCCGGTCCGATGACCCCGCCTCGCAGGAAGGAATCGCCCTCTCTCTCGCGCACCTCAACCGAGATCTCGACGAAGCCAAGCGCCTGATGGAGGAAACGATCGCCCTCCACCCCCAGATCCAGGAGTTCCAAGCCCTCGGCCTCGCCTACATCCTCCTGAAACGCGGCGACCGCGACGACGCACTGCGAATCTACGCCGACAACGTGGAGCTCCTCGAAACGCGCTTCCGCGACGACTACACGGATCCCGATCCGTTGCTGGCCGAAACGCTGGTGATGTTCGCCGCGCTGAGCGAGGCCGCAGGCGACGTTTCTCGCGCGACCGCGCTTCAAGCCAAAGCAGCGGCGTGGGCGCCGGGCAGCGTGTGGGGCTAGAGTTTTTTCACGCGGAGACGCGGAGGCGCGGAGAAAAGCCTCTCGTCCTCCGCGTCTCCGCGTGAACCGGTTCTCTTTGGTTAGGAATAGCGGTGAAACTCGCTTCGAATCCGCTGCATCGCGATGGGCGCGGCGCAGGGATGGACGCGATTCGTGAGCAGAACCATGATCCGATCGCGTGTTGGATCGACCCAGACTGACGTTCCCGTGAAGCCCGTGTGGCCGTACATGCCGTTTGAGATCTGCCAGCCGAGGCCGCGGGATTCGTTTAAGCCCGGCGTTTGATTTCGCGTGGCCTCGGAGACGACATCGCGCGGCAGAAGCTCGGCGTTCATCCACGACTGCGCCAGGCGGAAGACCCCGCGCGCGGTCGCGAAGAGGCCGGCGTTGCCGGCGGTGCCTCCGGCGTGGTGGGAGTTGCCGTCGTTTGTTTCGGCCCACATCAGGCCGTCGCGGTTAGCCGCGATGGATGGGATGCCGGCGAGTTTCGCTTCGAAGCGCTGGCCCCATTCGGTTGCGGCGATTCGCGGACAGAGCGTCAGCGGCGGATGGAACATCGCATCCGCTTCGATGCCGAGGGGAGTGAAGATCCGTTCGCGCGCGAGAGCCGCGTAATCGGGGAGCATCGACCAGAGCAGGATGAAGTTGAGATCGGAGTAGACGACGCGAGTGCCTGGCTCGTACTCGGGGCCATGTTCGCGGATCGCGGTCAGGTAGTCGGGATAGGTGTAGAGCGGCATCCACGCACGTAGTCCCGAGGTGTGCGTGAGAAGTGGGCGAATCGTGTCGATGTCGAGCAGTTGTAGCGCGAGCACCGTCGTGATCAGCGGCTTCGTGATCGAGGCGCAGTCGTAGAGCGTGTCGAGCGTTGCCGGGATGCGCAGCGGGACGGCGACGGCGTTGCCGAGGGCGTTCTCGTGCTCGATGCCGCGCGATGAGCCGATCGCGTAGACGGCGCTCGGGAAACTGCCGAGGGCGATCTCGCGGCGGAGGAAATCGTCGATCTGCATCGACCCGCATTCTACGTGCACAGGAACGGTTGCGCCGGTTCGCTGTCAACGGCGAATTTCCCTTTGCAATGAGCGGTTTACAGGCCGCGAATTCGCATCACGCGCGCCTCGTCGATTGCAGTACCATCCGGCGCGTCCAAATCAGAATCGGGTCAGGTGTTCTTCATTAATGTTTCGTCTCGACAAGCTTGAAATCCACGGCTTCAAATCGTTTTACGATCC
>JAFAOU010000113.1 GCA_019247495.1 Acidobacteriota bacterium | reverse complement strand
AGCTTCTTGGCCGGATCGAACATCGGATCCATCCGCAGAATCAGCGTGCAACCTTCCACGACCTCGGCCGCGCGGCCCTGTTTGTAGATCTCGAGCGTCTGCTGGAACGTCGTAAGTACGCGGTCCTTCACTGCCGAGGAAAGCGATGCATTGCCGGGGTACGTAGCCATCCGTCGTGAGCGCTCCGCGCAAAAAGTGCGGCGATTATACTGTCACGCCCCAAGCGGGAAGGAGCGTGCATGGACATCATCAATTCTGATCAGGCGCCGAAAGCGATCGGACCGTATTCGCAGGCAATTCGTGCCGGCAACGTCATCTACACCTCGGGACAAATCGCGCTCGATCCCGCCACCGGCGCGCTCGTCGAAGGCGATTTCGCCGCGCAGGCGCATCGCGTTTTCGAGAACCTGAAAGCCGTGCTCGCCTCGGGCGGCGCGACCTTCAGCAACGTCGCCAAAGCGACGGTGTATCTGACCGACCTCGCCAACTTCGCTACCCTCAACGAGATCTACGCCTCGTACTTCGGCGACACGAAACCGGCAAGAACGACCGTGGGTGTCGCACAGTTGCCGAAGGGCGGATTGGTCGAGATCGATCTGATCGCGATCGTGTAGCGCGCGTGGCTGTCGGCTGTCGGCTGTCGGGTGTCGGGTTTCACCTCCCACATCCGGCGCGCGCCGTTGTAAGCCTCGGCGGTCGGATTGTGTCGATTGATACCGTCCTTCCACGCGAACCCCGACAGCCGACACCCGACACCCCATCTCACACGAATAAAAAATACTTACGCGATCGGCAAATACTTATTACAATGGCACCTCGGTTGCAGATTCGCAGCTCAACCATGTCCCCGATCCGCAAGCTCTCCATCACTGCCGCAGTCCTCGCACTCGTCTCCGTCCCTCTTTTCGGCGCCGCGCGATTGACGTATTTCAACAACGGCACGCTGATCCCGGTGGCGTGGCCTGACGGCTCCTTCCCGATTCGCTACTCCATCGACCGCCGCGTTGCCGACACCATTCCGCAGGCCGCGGCGATTCTCGACCGGGGAGGGAAGGATTGGGCCGCGATCCCGGACACGAGCATCGGCTTTCAATCGCTCGGCGTCGTTGATGGCGCCTCGGCCGGCAAAGATGGACGCAACACGATCTCGATGGCCGACGACCTCTTCGCCGGTCAGAAGTTCATCGCCCTCACCACCAACTGGTACGACGACAACGGCCGCATCATCGAGGCCGACATGCAGATCGATCCGACGGCCGTTTCCGGCGGCTACAACATCCAGCAACTCGTCGATCACGAGATGGGTCACATCCTCGGGCTCGACCACTCGGCGGTGCTGTCGTCGGTGATGTATCCCTACGTCGGCACGGGCAACAACCCCGCCGCGCTCGACAGCGATGACCGTGTCGCGATCGGCGCCGCATACTCGAGAAACAAACCGGCCACGGGCGCGACGCTCGAAGGCCGCGTGTACGGAGACGACGGCGGAATCTTCGCGGCGCAGGTCGTGGCCGTGAACGACAAAGGTGAGCCGGTGGCGACGGCGCTCTCCGACAAGAACGGCAATTTCTCGCTGCCGGGTGTGCCCAGCGGCACGTATCGCATCTACGCGGAACCGCTCGACGGTCCGTTCGCCGTGCAGAACCTCTCCGGCTTCTGGCAGTCGGCGAAGGTGACGTCGTTCCCGACACAGTACGCCGAGGGCGGTCCGCTGCGTGTCGAGAACGGCCGCATCTACGGCAATCTCAACGTCAACAGCGCGGGATCGGTTCGCCTGAATCCGAAGTGGATTGGCGCATGGGCGGCCGGCACCGACAACGTTTCGCTTCAGGCCATGCCCACGATGCTGCACGCCGGCACCACCATCACCCTCGGCGTCGGCGGCGACGGTTTCACCAGCGGGATGACCACCTTCGACGTCCCCAATCCCGGCTTCCATCGCACGAGCGACTTCAAGTGGTCAAGCAACTATGTCTGCGCCACCTTTTCGGTCGATGCTTCGACGCCGGCGGGCTCCGTCGTCGTGATGGTTAAGAGCGGCAACGAGTCGGCCGCGCTGACCGGCGCGCTTCGCGTCGAACCGTCAACGCGCAGCCGAGGCGTGCGAAAGCTCTGACGTATACTCCTCCGTCAACCAACCAACGGAGGATTCCAATGAAGCTTCGCAACGTCGTTCTGTTCGCGCTCGTCTGTTCGCTCGCACTGCCCGTGATGGCCGCTTCGATTGCCAAGGCCGGCAAATGGGAAACCACGGTCCAGATGGAAATGCCCAACATGCCGGTGAAGATCCCGCCCCACACGATGGCCGTCTGCGTCACGAAGGAGCAGGCCGAAAACGCGGAGAACCTGATCCCGAAGACCGGCGACAAGCGCGGCGGCTGCACGTACACCGACGTGAAGGTCGAAGGCACGACTGTCTCGTGGAAGATGGCGTGCAAGGATTCCGGCATGACCGGCAGCGGCAGCACGACGTATCACGGCGACACCTACGAGGGCTCGATGCAGATGAAAATGCGCGACCAGGACATGTCCGCCAAGATGACCGGCAAGTTCCTCGGCGCCTGCGACGGAACGGAAGTCAACACCAAGAAGTAGATTTCAATCGAATCGCATCAATCAAAAGGCGGCTCGATGAGCCGCCTTTTTAGTGACGCGTAGTTTTTCGTGGCCTCGGCAACTTCTTGATGTATTTCGTGGCTCGATCGAAGTCGGCATCCACAGCGCGAGCATCAGCAGCTGTAAGCACTTTGAACTTGTCGTACTCCGCCCCGGCTTTATTGAGCGCTTCGTCGTGGGAAATCCGGCCGGCGTGGGTCAGGATGTCGCGTTCGTTCAGCGTGAGGAAACCATCCAGTTTCTTGATCCAGTCAGACATGTGCATCGGGACGCGGCGCATCGCCTGGCCCTCGGCGAAGATCAGGTATTGCTCCACGAGGTTGTTCAGTGCGGCCAGTTCCTCTTCCGTCAGGTAGTTCTTCGCGATCGCGACATCCTCTTTTCGAATCGTGGCGCCACGCCAGTTCGTCAAGCCGAGATTTGGTTTCGTCGCGTCGACGCGGTCGTGAACGATCTCGGCGGCGGTGTGGCCCGTGATCGCCCAATGCACCTTGTTTTGCACCGTCTTGAAGAAGCGGATGCTGATTTCCTGTGTGGGGTCGTAGTCGATGCTCGTGGCGTAGATGTCGGTGATCTTCTGGTAGAAGCGCCGCTCCGAGGTCCGAATGTCCTGGATGCGGCGTGACAGTTCTTCGAAGTAATCGAAGGGCTGGTCAGGATTCTTGAGGCGCTCGTCATCGAGGACGAAACCTTTGATGATGTACTCGCGCAACTGCTGGGTTGCCCAAATGCGGAACTGGGTACCTCGCAGCGACTTGACCCGATAACCAACCGAGATGATGACGTCGAGGTTGTAGAAGTCCACGCGCCGCTGCACCGAGCGGGTCCCCTCCCTTTGAACTGTCAAGGATTCCTTGACAGTTGCCAATCGCTCTAACTCCTTCTCTTCGAAGACGTTCTGAATGTGTAGGCTGACGTTCTGCTTCGTGGTCTGGAACAGCTCCGCCATCTGCTGCTGCGTGAGCCAGACGGTCTCCCCTTCGAAACGGACATCGATCTTGAGCTTCCCGTCCTGGGTTTGATAGACGAGAAACTGTCCGCCTGGGGATGGCGTCATCGTTGGCCTCCGCGCGTTACGGTTCGTCCTGTTCGCGCTTACCCGCCCACCAGAGTTGCGCGACCATCAACAGCATGCCGAGGTCGCGGACGACGTCGACCTTCATGTCGAAGATGCGCTGTTCGTGGGTTTTGCCGCGGTCGGCGACGTTGAAGCAGCCGCAGTCGATGGCGTTGTCCCGGAACAGATTGATGCTGATGGCGATGATGAAAATCGCCAGCAGGATACCGACGAGATTTCGCGCCGCGGCTTTCCAGACGCCGAGGATGAGCGCGAGGCCGGCGAGGAGCTCGACCCACGGCATCACCAGCGCGCTGAGATTGATCAGCGACGCGGGCACGAGGCGATAGTTGTAGATCATGTGCGCGAACGAGGGTGGGTCGGCAATCTTCGGGATCGCGGCGATCACGAAGATCGCGCCGAGCGCCAGTTGAACGCGGATGGTGAGCCAGGGATGCGTCAGGTATCGCTTCACGGATTCGCTCCGGTGTGGACCGGCGCGCCGTGCTGCTGCCAGTCGGGGAAGCCGTCTTTGTAGACGTAGACGTTGTTGAACTGAATGCCCCAAAGCTTCTGCGCCAGCATGTGCGAGTCCTCGCAATCGCCGCCGCTGCAATAGATGACGATGGGCAGCGCCTGGGCCGATGTATCGCTGCGCTCGGCGAAGAGCTTCTGGACTTTGTCGTCGATGTCGGACTCCCAGACCGAGTAGGTGCGGGCGCCGGGGATGTGTCCCTGTTCGTAGACCGAGGTGCGGCGGGCGTCGAGGAAGAGCGCGTTCTTATCGTGAAGCGTCTTGACGTCGTTGAACGCGATCTCGATGTACGGCTTGTCGGGATGAACGGTGAATTCGCGGGCCGGCGGTTGCGGTGCGGGGGCCGGAGCGGTCGCGGTTGCCGGCGCCGCTGGCGTTTTCGTTTTCGGGTTTAGCCCGACCGTTTCGATTGCCGCGGTGGCTGTCGTCGGCTGCGTCGCGGTTGTGGCTGCCGGCGCGGCGGTGATCGTCACCGGCGACTGCGTTGCCGTTGCCACGGGCGGTGGCGCGGCCGTCACGGGTGCGATGGCCACTTCGCGCGCGGGAACCTTCAACGCGTTCGGATAGGTGCCAACGAGCGAGACCTTGCGATCGCGCGAGGCGAAGGCGTTCGCGACGAGCGCGAGAATGATGCCGGCGGCGACGATCGCCGCGGCCTGAAAAATCGTGTTCTGTTTCATGCTGATCGTGAGACGCCGCACGGCCGCGCAGCGTTTCGCGAAGCCTAGCAGATGACGATGGGCGCGCAACGCAAACGGAGCGCTGCCGTCTCGGCGGCTGGCCCGGCGGCGTCCCGCCGCCGAACCGCCAGACCCCCGACGTTCGCTGGTAACGAGTGGCGGCGAGACGCCGCCACTCCAGCCGGCGGGGACGCCAGCGTTCCGTCCGTCAGCGCGCCTTCTTCGGCGCGACGAACCGCCACGCCATCTCGATGATGTCCGCAGCCTGCTTGGCACTTGCGGCGCTCAGTTGCATCAGCACGGCGGGATAGCCGAGGTAGTGATCGGTGATGAAGAAGACCTTCGGTTTGGTTTGCATCAGCAGGTCGCGCTCATCGAAGGTGACGCGGAAGACGACCGACTGGCCATCCTCTTTCAGCCGAGCGAGGAGTTTTCCCTTCACTTTGAGCGCGGGCGTTCCGTACGACGTGCCGTCTTCGACGCCGGGCAGTTTGAGCGCCAGCTCGCGGATCTGATCGAAGGTGATCATTGGCACTAAGCTTAGGACATGATTTCGAACGAAGAGATTGAATCCGCACGTCACTCCGCCGGCGGTTACCTTCCCGCCGCCATCGTCGAGCGCATCGTCGAATCGGGCGTCCCGCTCGAGCAACTCATGCTCAGCCTCATCCCGCGCGCGAAGCAGTTCGCGATTCCGACGATCTCAAATTTCTTCGTCGCCGCCGTCGCGCATGGCGTGAGCGGCAATCTCTACTTCGGCGCGAACTACGAATTCCCCGGTCAAGCGCTCAGTTTCACCGTCCACGCCGAACAGGCCGCGACGGTTCACGCGATTTCATTCGGCGAAACCGGCATCGACCTGCTGGCTGTCTCCGCCGCGCCGTGCGGATACTGCCGGCAGTTTCTCAACGAATTGACGACCGCCTCGACGCTTCAAATCATCCTGCCTGAATCGCCCGCGACGCCGCTGACGTCACTTCTGCCGAACGCGTTCGGTCCCACCGACCTCGGCATCACCGCCGCGTTGATGTCGCCGCAATCGCACGGCATGACGCTCGACTCCGCGTCCGACGATGTTGCCATTGCCGCGCTCAATGCAGCGAATACGTCCTACGCGCCCTACAGCCGCAGTTACGCTGGCGTCGCGCTGAAGACGTCGGACGGCGCCATCTACGCCGGCGGCGTCGCCGAGAATGCAGCGTTCAACCCGAGCATGTCGCCACTCGAAGCAGCCATCGTCACGCTCACCATCAACGGCGGCAAGAAGTACGGCGACATCATCGACGCGGTCCTCTGTCAGGCGGCAGGATCGAAGGCGTGCCAGATCGACGCGACCCGCAACGTGCTGGCGACGATCACTCCCGTTCCGTTGCGAGTGTACGAGGGGACGTAGTTCACGCGGAGATGGGGAGGAGCGGAGCCTCTGTTTTTCTCCGCTCCTCCGCGTCTCCGCGTGAACCCGTCCTCTTCCTCCGCCGCCCTCGAAACCATCACCCGCTGGTATCGTCGAACCTCATCAGGGGGATTGATCGATGCGCCTTTACCTCTCGCTACTCGTGTTGCTGGCTCCTGCAATCGCTGCCGCCGACGGCCTGACCGATCTGCGCGCCACACTCGGCCGGCTGCCGGCGACGACACCGGTGCACGGAACTCTCGACGTCACTTCGACATCGCGATCGAACGAAGACGATAAGGCGGACGACGGTAAGGCATCGGTCGGATTCGAGATCGGCGAGTCCGGTCTCCACATCATTTATCCTCGGGCCACGCTGGCGCAGGCAACGCAGGAGGCGCGCGCCGAGGCTCGCGACCCGGAGAAATCGACGCCGGTGCGGAACGGGACAAGCCACGTCAGACCTCTCCATGTGGCAGAACTTCTCGACGGCGCTGCGGCGCTCAGCATCCTTCTCGAGTCCGCGCAGTTCGTTCAGACGAAGCCTGCAAACTTCGGCGGACGCCCTGCGCGCCTGCTGTCGTTCAAGCTCTCTCCAAAGATGTCGAAATCAGAGAGTAAACACGTGAAGAAGATCGACAGTGCGCTATCCGTCTGGGTCAGTGACGATGGAACGCCGCTGGCCGCGGAGGAATCGACGTCGATCAAGGCAAGTTTTCTTTTGATCAGTTTCGAAGCCGACCAGAAGCACAATTGGGCATATGCGCGCAGCGGCGACCGGCTCGTCGTGACCCGCTATGAATCCAACGACAAGTCCGACGGCCTCGGCCAGCATTCGACGTCGCACACCCTGGAAACGATACGACTGGAGTGAACGATGAATGTGATCGATCGCCTCGAACAGACGCCTAACCGTGTGCGTGAGCTCATCGCCGGACGCACTGAGGAGGATCTCTCCTTCAAGCCTGCGCCTGATGCGTTCTCGTTGCGCGAGAATTTGCTCCATCTGCGCGACATCGACGTTGAAGGTTACGAAGTGCGTATCGTGGGGCTCCTCGACGAGCGCGGTCCGCGCGAATTTCCTGACATCGACGGCGCGGTGCTCGCACGCGAGCGAAACTACAACGTCCAACCGGTCGCGCCGGCCTTGGAAGACTTCGCCGCATCCCGCGCCCGATCGATTGCCCGATTGCGTGAGAGCACAGATCTGAAACGTTACGGACGAGTAGGCGAACGCGCCGTCTCGCTGGAGACGTTGCTCCAGGACTGGACGCGACACGACAGCGAGCACCTTGCCGAAATGACGCATCTGACGGTTTCCCGGTATCACCCGGTTGATCTGCTCTACGGGCGGTTGAATCCAGGAAAGCTGGTAGATGAAATCCTGACGGAGATGCGCGGCAGCGCAAGCTTCATGGGTAAGTAACGAAGGCACGGAGACCATTTCACGCGGATGCCGGAGGATCTCTGCCAATGGCGCGTCGTTTGGGCGTAGGTGACCGTATCAGTCGGCGATGCTAGGGACCGAGCATCGTTCGTACGCGGTCGCAAAACTTCGCTAGATCTGTTCCTTCTATGTCCTTCAGTGACATCTCGCGAGCGACGGCTCGGTTTCTTTTCTTTACGTCGAACCCGATCTGCTTGGACAGTTTCACATTCTCGTCAACTGTGGCAAAGGTTGCAGGAATTTGGTTCCCGAACACCGACCGGAGCGCTGATACTGTGAAGTAGTTTTCAATTGAGTACCGGCGCAAGCGATGAACCGGAATGCTGTTCTCTTTACATTTTTTTTCAAAACGCTTCCTGACGCTTGCGCTCTCTGGATCTTGATCGATTATTGCGATGAGCTTGTACTTTTCGGCGAAGACAGACAGGTCTAGTTGGTCCATCACGTCGCCTCCGAGTGGCCACATCTTCACCTCAAAACGTGAAAGAAGTCCGAGCTTCCTGAAGAGCTCTTCCAGAACAGGAACATCCGAGGGCCCTTCCACTAGGACAACCAAATCCGAGACAAGGTTGTCCGTAACGGCATACCCGAGGTCATCAAGTATGGAGGCGGTACTCGTGGCGTCGTCAACTACAATCTTCGAACCGAACGTTGTGAAGAACACTCGATCTACGAGTGCGTTGTTTAAGAACACATTTGAGTGGGTTGTGACGAACAACTGCTTGTCGGTTTCATCTCGAACGAATGTAAGCAAACGGCGTTGCATGTCAGGATGCATGTGGCTTTCGGGCTCCTCGATAAGCAAAAGTGGTTGCTGATCGACAAGTATGAAATAGAGCAAAATCAGAAGATCCTGCAATCCGAGGCCACACGAAACAGCTGGCACCATCGATTCCCCGCCCCGAGCGAAGTTTAGCGTCACGCTATTGCCGTTCTTGTCGCCAAACACGCCGAATGAAAACCCAGACGAGATCTGTGAAAATGCTGAGGACATCCTATCGTATGCTTGCCTGTCGGGCGTACCGGCTGGTCGATTCTTCGCGTAAAACAGGAAATTCAAAAGACCATCGCCATTGGGTTCGACTTTCTCGGACAGCGAAATTTGACGAGACAGTTGAAGGCTTCTCTTGGGCGGGACGAGCACGGTATGGGGAAAGGTGCCCAATCGTTGGAGAACTGCTTGTGCGACGAACGCCATGTTCAACTGAAAGCGCTGTAGGTGACTGTTCTGCTCAGCCCACTGAGATAGCGCGCTGACAATCTCGTCGCGATCAGACGTAAACCAAAGCGGCCTCGAAAGTAAGAACTTTGTCACCGCCTCCGTGTAGATACTGCGTTCAAAATCGTGCCCGGTGCCATGGCGAAACGCAGTTGTGTCAGCGGAGGATATCGCAATCTTTTCTGCATCCTCCCGAGAGAGTGAGCCGCCAACGGCTCGGTGCTCCGAGCTGTCCAATGCGCTGAGAAGCGTGGACTTACCACTATTGTTCTTTCCGCAGATCACGTTGACACGGCCTAGGCCGTGGAGGACCGTAGGGGAGAGTGGACCGAAGTCAGCGACTCTTACTATTTCAAGCACGCCACAATTCTATGCTCGACGGATAAGTGTTTCCCTCATCTTTCTCGCCTAGGCCAGCGTTTCTTTGCGGGCATCCTCTGCAAGAAGTTCGTGAAGTGAATCCGGCATGACGATGGTCTCGTCATCGGGCCTCGGATTGAGACGAGCCTGTTGATCCATAGTTGGGTGAGCCGGGCGGTGCGCCTGCCACCAATCGGCCGCCTGCGATTCGTCCCAGGGCGGGACATCGATCTCGGACAGTAGTCGCGCCACCTCGGCCGCGGACGAAAGTCGATTCTCCGGCTTTCGTTCCAGACAGGCGAGCACCAGACGGTCGAGAGCCGGCGGGATGGACAGCGACGTTCGCTGCGATGGCGGAACGGGATCGTCGCGCAGCCGCTTGGCCATCAACTGGAAGATGTTTTCCGCTTCGAAGACCAGCGTGCCGGTGAGCAGGTAATAGGCGACGCATCCCAGCGCGTAGATGTCGGCGCGGCCGTCGATCGGCTCGCCGAGAGCCATCTCGGGCGACATGTAGGCGGGCGTCCCGGGCGTGATTCCGGCTTCGGTGGCGAGCGAATAGTCTGCATTCGCGGACGCGATCGATTTGACGAGTCCGAAGTCGAGTACTTTGACGAAGTCGTATTGGAGTCCGAGCCGGCCAACATGAATGTTTGCCGGCTTGATGTCGCGGTGCACGAGACCGCTCATGTGCGCTTCTTCGAGCGAGGCGCAGACCTGACGCAGGATGTAGATGGTCCGGTTCGCGGGCAGTGCGCCGTACTGCCGCACCAGCGATTGAAGATCCATTCCGTCGAGGAGTTCCATGACGAAATACATCGTCTGATCGCCGGTTACTCCGAAGTCATATAGCTCGACGGTGTGTGGCGATCGAAGGTTCGCGGCCGCTTCAGCTTCTCGGCGAAACCGTTGGATAGCGACGTGAGCGCGTTCGCCGCTTTCGGCGCGAATCATCTCCGGCCGGATCAATTTGATCGCCGCGGGACGGGCCAGCATGTGATGCGTGGCTTCGTAGACCTCGCCCATCCCTCCCTTGCCGAGCAGCGCGCCGAGGCGATAGCTGCCCATCTCGCGTGCTTTTGCGACCTGCCGGCCGAGGTTTGTGAGGACGTGCGCGATGACGACGGCGGCGCCGACGAGCAGGTAGTCGGGATAGTGCATGAGCAGCACATTGCTCGTCGCTCCGAAATCCCACGCTCCACGGGCGCGTGCGATCAGCATCCCGATTGGATTCATGGACACGGCGATGAATCCGGCGATGAGCGTCTTCATCGGCGTGCTCGGCACGATGGCGGTGAACATCAAAACGACCACGCCAATCCAACTGATCATCGGCGAGACCGGCCACGCGGATGGGACGTGCTCCCAGTGGAACAGCACGCCGAGTGCGAACGCCGTGACGACCAAGTACGCGAGGCCGAGGTCGAGGATGAAACGCGGATTTCGTTTCGATTTGCGCACGTAGAAAAAGAGTGCGAGCGACAGCACCGCGCTCGCCTCGGCGATGCCATCGGTGAGCGGTGATGTGAAGACATTCGGATTACCGTGGCTCATCACTCGAAGGGCGACGCGATCGAGGGCAGTGCCGAGAACCCACAACGCAGCGGCCAGGAGCGCGAGGATGCCGAGCCGTCCCGACGCCTGCTTGAGCAGGTCGTCCGGCATGGCGCGCGACTTCCAGGGCGAGGATTTGAGAGCAGCCGGCGTATTGGTCGGCGCCTGCGCGATCAGCTTGTCCATTCGATGCCTGGCATCATGTGGCCTGGACGGGGCGGCGGCAAGTCAGGATTCGAAGAGGTTCACTCCCACGCCAGCATCTCGCGAATCTGTTGTCCGAGCGTCAGCGGGTCGAAGGGCTTGGAGATGATGCCTCGCACGCCGAGCTGCATGTATTTTTCGCGATCGGCGAGCTGGACTTTCGCTGTCAGGAAGATGACGGGGATCGTGCTTTTTTGCTGCTGCAAAACACGCAGGGTGCTGGGGCCGTCCATGTCGGGCATCATCACGTCGAGAAGGATGGCGTCGGGGCACTCGGAGAGTGCCAGCAGCGCTCCAGCGGCGCCGCTGTTTGCGCCAATCACGGTCCAGCTCTCCGTCAGTTGCAGGCTCAGTCTCGTGACTTCCTGGATGTCGTTCTCATCGTCGATGATGAGGATTTGTTTAGGCGGCATCTACTTGTTCCTTTTTTGCCAACGGGATCGTGAACTGAAAGCGGCTGCCGGCGGGTTCGTTCTTTTCCACCCAGATGCGGCCGCCGTGTGCAGTGACTTCATGCCGCATGCGAATCCTTTGCGCCGGTTACGGCCTTGAGCAATCCGATGACGTGCTCCTCGAAATCGGTCAGGCTGCAGCGGCTCTTGGTGAGGAACTCCGTCGGACCGAGTCGAAGGCGGCATTGCTCGGCGCTCCCCAGATCGAGCGCCGAATAGACAAGAAGCGGGACATTCTTGAGTTGCTTGTTCTTGCGCAACGCGCTGACGACGCCATAGCCGTCGAGATCGGGAAGGCCGAGGTCGAGCACGATGAGGCTTGGCGGATTCGCGGCGCAGAGTTGCACCGCTTCGCTGCCGCTGGCGGTATGAAACGTCTGCAGTCCATGCCGCTGCAGTGCCTCGGTCATGACGCGCCCCAGATCGAAGTCGTCTTCCACGATCAGCACCGACGGAGCGTCGCCGTTTGGAATGGCCGGTCGCGCCGCGTCCGCGGCCGTCTGCGAAACGGCTGCACGGACCGCCAGTGGAATCGTGAACTGCACGCGCGTGCCCGCCGGCTCATTTTTCTCGGCCCAGATCCGGCCTCCGTGTGCGGTGACGATGCTCTGGCAGATCGCCAGGCCGAGGCCCGAGCCGCCTTTGGTCCGTGAATCGGACGCGTCCACCTGGCTGAAGCGCTGAAAAATGGTTGACAGCTTGTCTTCCGGCACGCCGCGTCCTTGATCGGCGACGCAGAAGGTGAATTCCGTCGCGCCGGCGGTCCCGCTCAGCGTTACGACGGTGTTCGGAGGGGAGAACTTGATGGCGTTGCCGATGAGATTCGTCAAGGTCTGAATCACGCGGTCGCTGTCTCCCCACAGCGTGCCGGCAAACGGTTCGACGACGATGCGGATACCTTCCTGGTCAGCCATCGGCTGCAGCCCTTCGCAGGCCTGATTCACGACCGTCTGTGCGTCGAGCGGGCCGCGCTTCAATTCGACCTCTCCCGACGCGACCCGTTCGAGGTCGAGGATGTCGTTGATCAGGCGCACCAGCCGGTCCGTGTTGTCGACGGCGATCTTCAGCATCCGCTGTCCCGTCTCGGCGACCGGGCCGAGCAGGCCGCTGCTGAGCAGGCCGAGCGCGCCGCGGATCGACGTGAGCGGAGTGCGCAGCTCATGGCTGACGGTGGAAACGAATTCGCTCTTCAGCTTCTCGATGGCGCGGCGTTCCGTGACGTCGCGGAAGACGACCACGGCACCAATATGGCGGCCCGTCTCATCGCGCATTGGCGTGGATGAGTATTCGACGGGAAAGCTGGTGCCGTCGGCGCGCCAGAACGTGTCATCGACCATTCCGATCGGGATGCCGCTGCGCATCGCGATCGTGTTGACGCACTCCTCCTCCGGAAACGGTGTGCCGTCGGCGTGCGAATGATGAATGGCCTCGTGGATCGTTTTTCCGTCGAAGTCCTCCATCCTCATTCCCAGCATGCGAACCGCGGAGGGGTTGACGAATGCCGGCCGGTTGTCGAGCCCAAGCCCGAGGATGCCGTCCGTCGCGTTGTTGAGAATGAGCGCGCTCTCCCGCGCCAGTTGTGCGCTCTGGGCGGCGGCTTTTTCTGCCGCGTTCTTCGCCATCAGCAGCTCCTGGTTCGCGACTGTGAGCTCCGCGGTACGCTGCGCGACGGTGGTCTCGAGCTGCGTTTGATGTTCGACCAGTTTGTGATCGCGTTGCTCCAGCTCGTCCAACATGCGATTGAAGGCGTTCACGAGATTGCCCAATTCGTCATTCAGTTTCGTGGGCGCGGCCCGGACGATGAAGCTCTTCTCTTTCGAGACGAGCGCCGCAACGCGCGCAAGCTCGACGATCGGCGCCGAGATCAGCCGCTGCAGGCGAGCCGCGAGTAGGAATGCAGCCAGGAGAGAGAAGACGACGATGACGGCCGCGATCTCTTTGTACTGCTGGACTCTCGCGGCGCGGTCGCGATTGTCGGCGGAGACGTAGAGCGTTCCGATTCGTTTGTCGCCCAGACGGATCGCCGAAAACAGTTCGAGGTGGTCGTCCACGTCATAGACGCCGTCCGGCAGCGCTCTCGCCGGGATGGTGATTCCGTGATTCGGTTCGTACTTCGCAAACGGCTCGCCGCGCTGGTTGTAGATCCCGGCGGCGATCACCGACGGTTTTGCCTGAAGCGCACCGAGCACCTCGTGTGCGCTGGGCTGATCGTTGAATGCGAGGGCCGCCGCGCTGTTCGAGGCGATGACACGCGAGATCGTGGAAATGTCGGCGATCAGCCGTTTCCGGAAATTCAGAAGACCCGTCACCGTAAAGCCGGCGCAGGCCAGGAGGACTGCCGTGGTGCTGGTGATCATGATGATGCCGGTCAGCTTCTCGCGGATCGAACATTGTCTTTTTGTAGTCATCGCTCATCGGTAGGTGCGCCGAGAGCCTTCGATAAATACAGGTGACGCGATTGCCGGCTTGTATTTTTCGAGGGCCGGCGGATCACTCATCAGCAACGCCGCTGAAATCGGGCGGTGTAATTCGACCGAGGGAGCACCCATGTGCAACACCCCACAACACAATTGGACGATCTGACGATGCGATTCGACGGAATCTCATCCGAGTCACCGCTCTTCGCGACCGGGGCCGATTTCGTCTGCACGCACGATCTGGAAGGACACATCCTCTCAGCCAACGCCGCCGCCTGCGAGGCTCTCGGCATGACGATGGCCGAGCTGCGAAAGGTCTCCATCCGCGACCTGCTGCCGCCCGATGCCGGATGCGCGTTTGACGACTACATGAAGATCCTGCTGCGCGATGGCGCCGCTGCCGGCATGATGAATGTAGAAACAACGTGCGGACGCCGCATCTGGGAGTACCGCAATACCATCGAGAGAAACGAAGACGCGGCACCGGTGGTTCGCGGCGTGGCGCGCGACGTCACCGAACGCGAAGCGGAGTTTCAGGACGTCCGCCGCAGCGAGGACTACTTCCGTCCCATTATCGAGAATGCGTCCGACATCATCGCCATCATCGGCCGCGACGGCCAGTTTCGCTACGGCAGTCCCTCGGTCGAGCGCGTCCTCGGCTATTCGCGGAAAGCTCTCGCGGCGATTGCCGGGATCGATCTCATTCATCCCGACGACGCTGCCACCGCGTCGGCATTTCTCAAACTCCAGATCGCTACTCCCGCGGCGGTTCAAACTGTCGAACTGCGGGCGCGTCACCAGGACGGTACGTGGCGTTCGTTCGAAGTCGTAGCCACGAATCTCGTCGAGAAGGGACACACGTCAGCGGTGGTGATCAACGCCCGCGACATCACCGAACGAAAGCTTCTCGAGGCGCAACTGGAGCAGGCCAACCGCCTCGGCGGTTTGGGACGCCTGGCTGCCACGGTCGCCCACGAGTTCAACAACGTGCTCATGGGCATGCAGCCATTCGCGGAGCTGATGCAACGCGAGGACGTCACGCCGCAGATCATTTCCAAGGGCGCCTGGCACATCGCCAATTCGATCCAGCGCGGCCGCCGCATCGTCCTCGACATCCTCCGCTTCTCCCAGCCTCATGTCCCCGTCACCGACGCCGTCGACCTCGGCGAATGGTGGGAGAGCTTTTCCGCCGAAGCGGAGGCGGTGCTCGGCAACATGATCGCGGTCCAGTCATCGATTCCGAAGCGCGGCCTCTACGTCGTCGCCGACCGCAGTCAACTCGGTCAGGTCATCGCCAACCTTGTCGCCAACGCCCGCGACGCCATGCCCTGCGGCGGCGTGTTGACCGTCTCCGCGAATCCGCTCCAACCGAATGCGCGATTTGCCTTCGGTGTCATCCCGCATCCCGAGCGCTTCGTTCAGATTACCGTCCGCGACACCGGCTGCGGGATACCGCCCGAGGTCAAAGACCGCATCTTCGAGCCGCTTTTTACGACGCGGCAGAGCGGCGGCACCGGCCTTGGGCTCGCCGTCGCGCACCAGGTACTGACGCAGCACGGCGGCTATATCTTCGTCGAGAGCGAGGAAGGCCGCGGCAGCGCGTTCCACATCTTCCTGCCGAAGGCGTCCTCCCCGCAGAAAGGCAACGACTCCGACACCGCGTCCCCTCGCATGCCGGCCGCGAAGAAGCTGCTGATCATCGACGATGAAACGGCGATCTCAGACGGCATCGCAGCACTCCTCGAGCAGGATGGCATCACTGTCGAAGCGATTACCACCGGTCTGGAGGCTGCGCAGGCGATCAAGGCGTTCCGGCCCGACGTCGTGCTCCTCGATTTCGGTCTTCCAGATCTTGATGGCAGCGAGGTCTATGCGCTCATCCGGAAGGTCGACGCGAACTTGGGCGTGATCTTCGCGACGGGACATGGCGACCGGCGCATCCTCCACGACCGCCTCCACGATCCACGCACGCGATTCCTCCAGAAACCGTTCGAGGTCGCTGACCTCCTGGCGATGATGGTGGACCTCGAGGAGGTGACGCAATGACCGGCGATCGTGAAAAGCGCGCGCTCGTCATCGATGACGACGATCACATCCGCGAACTGCTGCAGGCTTTGCTCGAAACCGCGGGCTACACGGTCGATCTCATGCGCGATGGTATCGATGCGGTCGACATGAAGGAGCGCGAATACGCGGTCATCCTGCTCGACATGAAGATGCCGATCTTCGACGGCGCGCGGCTCACCGACTACTGGAAGCTCACCAATCCGGCTGTTCTCCGCCGCGTCATTCTTCTCAGCGGCTACTCGCGCCTGTCGTCCAATCGCGACTTCGGGACGTTCGCGGTGATCGAGAAGCCGTTCGAGTACCGGGAGCTCCTGAACGCGGTCGATGCGTGCTTCCGGCAGGCAAGAGCAATGTGTGCAGATTCCGGTCACTTTACGGAATCCGAAAGCTGTCCGCAATGCTCGGCGTGACCTAAGACGCTGCGTGTCAATCATTTACTCAATGGTTGGGACCGGCACACCGGATGCTTTGATCGGGGCCGGGAGATGAGAACGATGGCTCGAAGAGTACTGATCGTCGACGATGAAGAAGCGATCGTGGAAGGCTTGCTTAGCCTGCTCGAATGCGAGGAAATCGAGAGCAATGGCGCATTCGACAGGCTCGGCGCTGAACTGCTGATGGAAGAGACGTTCTACTCCGTCATCGTGGCCGACCTGCGGCTGCATACGGAAGCCGAGGGGCTGGAACTGCTTGACGCGATCCGCCGCATCAGCCCGCGCTCGCGCGTGCTCACGCTCACCGGTTTCGCCACGTTCGAGCTCGAAGAGGAAGTGCTCCGCCGCGGCTCGACGCAAGTCATGCGCAAACCGGCGCCGGCTGAGGCGATCCTCGGCGCGATCGCCGACCTGCTGGCCGAGGTCGAGAAGATGGCCGCCGAACAGGAGCCGCTCGACCTCGAGCAACTCCACGTCGGCATGCGCAAACTGCTGCACTCGATCCCACGCAAGCGTTACGGACTCTCCGCAGACGAAGCGGAGGAAGTCGTGCAACAGGCCTGGCTGCTCTTCCTCGAAAAGCGCGAGTTGATTCGAACGGCCCGGCCATGGCTGATCGGAACCGTCGCCAATCTCTGCAAGCGCCAGATCGGCGCGTCGATGCGGCGCCGGGAAACGTTCGTCAGCGATGACGTGCTCGCCGAACTGCCGGATACGGACATCGAGTCATACGACGACAACATCGCTCTTCGCCAGGCGCTCGACTCGCTGTCCGAGGAGTCGCGCACACTCTGCATCCTGATCGCAATCAAAGGCTACGCATACGACGAAGTCAGCGCGATCACAGGTCTCCCGCTCGGCTCGATCGGCCCGATGTACCTCCGCGCAAAATCGAAAATGCGGATGCAGTTGGCGGCGTAAGGAGCGGTGTTCTCCGCGCCTCCGCGTTCCGCGTGAACCCGTTCCCTCTGGCAAGTTAAGCTGCACAGGATGTCGCGAACGCGAGCCCTCGTCCTCACCGGCCTGGCCGAGCTCCTGGGCATGTCGCTTTGGTTCACCGCGTCCGCCGTCGCGCCGAAGATCGCATCCGAGTGGCACCTCATGCCTGCGACGACGTCCTGGCTGACGCTGGCGGTGCAACTGGGCTTTGTCGCCGGAACGCTGATCAGCGCGATCGCGAATCTCCCGGACGTTCTCAACGTGCGGCGGCTGTTCGCCGTGTCAGCATTCGCAGGCGCGATCACGAATGCAGTCTTCGCGATGTTCGCGCACGACGCGGCCACCGCCATCACGCTGCGATTTCTCACCGGCCTTTTCCTCGCGGGCGTCTATCCGCCGGGGATGAAAATCATCGCCACCTGGTTTCGGGAAGGCCGCGGCTTGGCGCTGGGCGTTCTCGTCGGTGCGCTCACGCTCGGCAAGGCGTCGCCGTATCTCGTGAACGCGATCGGATCGCAGAACTGGCGGATCAACGTCGGCGTGGCCTCGGTCCTTGCGGTCCTCGGAGGAGTGATCGTGTTCGCGTTCGTGCACGATGGACCGTTTGCCCTTCCGAATCAGCCTTTCGATCTCACTCAAGCCACCGACATCGTCCGCAACCGCGCAGTGCGGCTGGCGAACTTCGGCTACTTCGGCCACATGTGGGAGCTGTACGCGATGTGGACGTGGATTCCGGGGATGCTGCGCGCGAGCATGGCGCCGCGGCTGGCCGATGTCGGATCGTTCGTCGTGATCGGCAGCGGAGCGGTGGGATGTGTGATTGCCGGCCGCTACGCCGACCGGCTCGGACGCACGGTCGTCGCATCCGCCGCGATGATCGCCAGCGGCGCATGCTCGATCGCCATCGGCTTCCTCTTCGGCGGTCCGGCTATTCCGCTGCTCGTCGTTGCCGCGATCTGGGGCGCGACCGTCGTCGCCGATTCCGCGCAATTCTCCGCCTGCGTGACGGAGCTTTCCGATCCGCGCTACATCGGAACGGCGCTCACACTGCAAACGTGCATCGGATTTCTGATCACCACCGCGTCGATCAGCCTGATGCCGATGATCGAACACGCCGTCACCTGGCGCTGGGCTTTCGCCGTTCTCGCGCCCGGCCCAATCCTCGGCACGATCGCGATGCTGCGGCTGCGGAGATTGCCCGAGGCCGTAAGAATCGCCCAAGGCCGCCGTTAATGGTCTCCGCTTCCTCCGCCTCTCCGCAAACCCCGCGTGAATCGTCTATCATCTCCGGCTCATGAAAATCTCGTTTCTCAAAGCCCCGATCGGCGGAATCATCGGCCTGGAGATGATCACGTTCGTGGAGCCGCTCGGCATGGAATGCGTCGCCGGCGGTCTCGAGCTCGAAGGTCACACCTGTCAGATCGTCGACATGCGCATCGACGGCATCAAGCACGGTCTGGCCAAAATGCGCGCATTCGGACCGGACATCGTCGGTCTGCAGTGCAACTTCACGACGGAACGCTTTCGCGCGCTGCGCCTGGCGAAGCAGGTCAAGGATGAGATGCCGGACGTTCTGGTTGTCATCGGCGGACACGACGCCTCGCGCGATCCGAAATGGTTCCTGAAACCGGCCATCGACATCGTCGTCGTCGGCGACGGCGAAGAAGTCATGACGCCGCTCGTCGCCGCCTGGGCGGAGAAGGGCGACCTGCGCAGCGTGCCCGGCCTGCTGATCAACAACCCGAGTGGTCCGATCGACACCGGCCACGCTCCCGCCCGCGGCAACATCGACAACCTGCCGATGCCGGCGCGTCATCTGATCAAGGAGTACGCCTCCGAGTACTACATCAACTTCCGCCGCCCCCTCGCGCTCCTCGAAACGGCGCGCGGTTGTCCGTTCAAGTGCAACTTCTGCTCGGTCTGGAAGTTTCACGAGAGCACGTTCCGCGAAAAGTCGCCGGACCGCGTCGTCAAAGAGCTGGAGCAGATCGACGCGCCAAACGTCTTCATCACCGACGACATTTTCTGGATGAACGTCAAACGCGGACGCGAGCTCGGCAAGGCCATCGCCGCCTCGGGGATCAGGAAGCACTACACGATTCAGACCCGCAGCGACATCATCTGCAAGTTCCCCGATCTCATCGAGCAATGGAAGGAGTGCGGCCGCATGACCGTGTTCCTCGGACTCGAGAAGATCGACGACGCCGGGTTGAAGTCGGTCAACAAGAAGAACACCGCCGACAACAACAACCGCGCCATCAAGATCCTGCAGGACCTCGACATCGGCTACACGCCGAACTTCATCATCGATCCGTCATGGGATCGCCCCGACTTCGAAAAACTCAAGCAGTGGGTCGATGCCACCGGCGCCTACAACTCCGGCTTCTCCGTCCTCACGCCGCTCCCCGGCACCGATCTCTGGGATTCAACGCAGGACACGATCAACACCCGCGACTGGGAGCTGTTCGACATCGCCCACACGGTCCTGCCGACCAAACTGCCCCTCGACGAGTTCTACCGCGAATACGCAGGCCTTTGGAAACACGCCACGGACGTCCGCTACCAGGTCAACGGTAAGATGAAAACGCACCTCGGCCTGCTCGCCGCGCTTGCCACGCGCAAGGTGACGTTCACCGCCATCCGCAAAGGCATGCGCATGGGCAACGTGCTCAGCGATCCCGCCACCTTCCTTCGCGCCCACGGCGAGAGCGAAGCGCGGTTAGCAGAAGCGGCAGCGTTCGTTCAGTAAAATCGTTTCACCACTGAGACACAGAGGGCACAGAGGTGTTCTCTGTGTCTCTGTGGTTCAAATCCAAGGCTCGTCGCCGCTCGGTCCATAGATCGACGGCACCTTCCCATCGACCATGCGCAGGTAGACCGAGAACTGGCCGCGATGGTGGATCTGATCGTGGAGGAGGAACCAGACCCAGTCTTTGCGGGAGATCTCGCCCATCGTCTTCGGTCCTTTGAAGAAGTGCACGTTCTCGGACAGCGTCTCGTCCGACGCGCTGCTGACGAGGTCGCGGAAATCGTGACTCGCTTTCTCCAACGAAGCGAGAAGCTCGTCCCAGTTTTCCGGCGGCGCCGGCGGTGTTCCCGACGGCGCACTCTTCGCGAACTCGTCGTTCCAGACTTTCACGCCGAGGTAGCGCTCGAGGATGAAAACGAAGGCGAGCTCGCGTGCGGTTTTCGCTTTCGGATGCGGACGGAAATCGAGCTTGTCGGTCGGATACGCCTTCAGAACCTTCATCGTTCTGGCGTGCTCCGCGTCGTATGTTTCGAGGAACTCCTGCTTGCCGCGTGCGCTCATTTTCAGCCTCCAGCAAAGCATCAATCAAGAACCGCGCCCGTGTTCGCCACGAAGCTAGCAGGCGTGTTTTCCGCCGTGTTTTCGCAGATATTTTAATGCCTGCGTGTAGAACTGTTCTGCCGTCAAGTCGCCCCGCTGGCCCCGGCTGATCTTGGAGATGATGTGGGAACCGAGCTCGCGATAGCTTTCGAACTGGGTTTCGTCAAAAAACTGATCGACCGTCGTTTGCTGAGGGAATGGCTTGCCTGCTCTTGAGTAATTGACGACATCGACCGAACAGTCGGAGTAAACGGCAGGTTTGATGTAGATGAGGTGTCCATCGCCCCGCCCATCTTCATCGCTGTCCTGGTCCCGGACTTCGTCCCGCGCTATCCGTACGCAACTGTAGCGGATGGTGCCCAGAGCACAATAAGCAGCCTCGCGCCGTTTTTCAGGAGTTTCCGGATCGGGACCAATGCAGAAGGCCTCGAAATCAATCGGGATGCCGAAGTCAATGCGTATTTTCCGCACGGCGTTTCCCAATTCGCCGAACCAATACTTTGGATCGGAGGCAGCATCGCAGACGATGATCGACCGGCAACGGCGGCGGACCATTTCGTATAAGCCGAGGTTTTCGAAGTGGCCGCCATCGGATAGAAAGATGTAACGCGCGTCGTCATTGGTTCTGGCGAACGCCTCGGACAGAAGAGGGCCGAGCGAAAAGGCGGGACCTTTTTGGCGGTACGTGGCATCGCCCTTAGGGCCGGGATTGCCCAACCACCAGCCCAGCCGCGCGTTGAATAGCGTCATCATGAACGTAACGGGCGCGGAGGAGTGGTAACCCATATTCGGGCTGACGGCTGCGCCCGAAATAGCCATCGCCGTACCGAGCGAGATCCCCTTCGCACCGCCGTACTCCGCAGAATCGCGAAAGCCCAGTCGATCTGTCGCCGCCGATCCCGAGTGCAGCGGCGAGACCGTAAACGATTCCGCCTTCCGCTCCTGCCACGCCAAGTTGTCGCCAGCGACAAGGTTCAAGGCCATGTTGAGAATGTGCAGCGGCGGGCGTTTTGGCTGCTGCCTGAGAAAACTGCCAAAGGTCTTCTTTAGATAGGCGCGATTGCGGTGCAGCGTAGCAGCGGTAGTTTCGGCCGGCTGGCCCGTCTCAAAATCGAGTCCGCCCATGCATTGATTGATCGTTCCGAATACGACGCCATAGAGGTCCTTGCGCTCTGCCTCCCGAGCGTCGTTTGGCCTGGCCACGAATTCACTGATTCGCGACCGGACTCGCACTGGCAGGATCGACCACAGTTTCGAGCGTGGAAGTTCGAGAAGAAAATTGTCGAAATCGGCAAAGCTGCAGGCCCACAAGTAGTCGGGGAGCAATTGATACATCTGGAGGTTGTCTTGTGGATCGAAACCTGTAAAGGGATCAGGACGACGGAGCCATCGCGAAGCCCCCAGGTACGCGCGGATCAGGCGGTTTCGATACATGCTGTGCATGGAATAGGTATTGACGTCCAGAAGCCAACCGGCGAGGAGGCTGAGCAAAAAAGCTCCACCCATGCTGCCCCAGAACCAGTTCCAGTTTGTATGACGAAGGACCCATATGTGACAACGCGTCTGTTGGCCGAAATCGAGGATTCGGTCCATCGCCGATGACGGCGCTGTTTTTTTCTCCACATGCAACGCGTAGCCTGCAGGCGCAACCATAGACGCACGAACTACGACATCCGAACGTACCTGCTTTGAGGCCTCCTGGCATGGAGTGGGAGCCACAATTCGCCCGTTGAGGAGCGAGAGAGCTGACAGCGTGATCAACGTGGCGATCGCGGCGGCCGGCGTCAATCCGATCGTGACGATCGTCGATTTCTTGGCCTTAGGCGAGGATTTGTCACGATAGCCGACCGCTACCGTCGCGATCGCAGAGATACCACCAAGCGCAGCTATGACCTTGGGAGATTGCGTAATGAGCGCCGGTCCGATGAGCGCGATCGACGTCACACCGATCCATCCGATTCCAATGAGAAAGACGAGCGCGGCAGCGCGAGCCCACCACTCCCGTTCAAAATCGGACGAGACGATCGTGACGATGCCGATGAGGAACGTTGCCTCGATAAACAGCGTCAGAAGAAGAAGCGGGATGCCGAGGATTGCGAAAGCCTCAGATGATCCGAACGCGCCGGCCGTAGGATGACTTAGATCTGAACCCAACGGTCCTCGTGCGATCAACCAGAGGACGGACGCGGCGACCGCGGCAGCGGCCGCCGTCCCTGCAAACTCCAGCAGAACTTTGGGGAGGAGCACCGGCCGCGTAGCCAGAATCCGCAAAAACTTGAAGAGCTTTAATGGCTTGCGCGCACGAGCCAGTGCGTTTAGAGCCGGGTCGTCTGTAACTCGCAGCGCCGAATAGTGACGCCCAAGATAACAGAGACTGCCAAGCACGTTCGCGAACAAGAAAAGCCACCACGCGCGGTTGAAGACAAGGTTCGTCGCATCGGTGTGCTTTACTTCCGTCGGTCTATAGCGCGCCCAGGACATAGCCAGAGCGAAGGTGGCCACGAATCCGAACGAGATGAACCACCAGATCTGCCCTCGTGCTTTCCTGATCTCGGAGATCGATTTTTCCTTCCCTGGCACGTACTCCCCGACCGGGCGAATCAAGGAAAGCGCGACCATCGCAAGAAAGAGGAACAACCAGGCTACCTTTAACCAGGCGCCGGGACTTTTATCTAGAGTGGTGAAGTAACCTACCCCGATGTTCGTCCAGCTGGCGACCTGACTGACGTGTATCGTGAAATAGTCCGGCAATTGCGCTTCGAACGGATTCAGGAGCCACCATTCATATGCGCGCGGCAGCATCAACACCGCCAGCAGCGGCGGCAGAATAATCAGCCAGACGAGCAGCAGGTTCCGCGCATAGGTAGCGGCAATCGTCCACAGGTCGGGCGAAAACGCTGCAAAGCGTGGAGCGAGGTAGTTGCTGTATTCGCGGAGGTGGTGGATGGGTTCTGGCTCGGGTTTCAACGGATCCGCGGAGGCGCCTGCAAGCTCATCGAAGACTCCTTCGGCTCCATGATCGTGACGCCTCATCCATGAGGAGAGCCAGCTACCGATATAGCCACCGCCGGAGACCGTAGAGAGGTAGTCGACCTTGCTGAGAAGTCCGCGCCGAGCCAGCCCCTGCAGCACTCCGAGGCTGAAGGTCGCACTGCGAATTCCGCCGCCGGAGAGGCAGAGTGCGGTGAGGTTGGCTTGTTGCATCCGATCAAGGACCACTTTCTCGTCGAGGTGATCGTGCAGGTGATCGCGATACGCGGCCTCCAGCATCAATGCGTTTGCACGCTCTTCCGATGGTTCGGCAACTGGAGGATGTTCCGCTCTGGTATTACCCGTGACCGCGCACAGAACTGCTTCCCGATCCACGGCAGGACGCCTGAAGTCTTCCTTTTGCCGAATCGTTCTTGCACTCCACCAACTGGATCGCGGCGCATAAGAGGCCGCGAGGCGACGTCGGGCAGTGCGGCTTGAGAGAGCGTCACGAATGGCACGGCTGTCGATCAGTGTTCCGAACAGTTCCGGAACGCTAAGAACCGCGTTCGCCACTTCGCTGTAAGAAAGGATGCTGACGAGGACAGCCGAATCGTCGACCACGTCCGTCAATTGATTCGGAGCCTGCACCAAACCATCCAGCCGTTGACGTGCCTCCGCGGTTTCGGATTCGACATAGTGGGCGCGCAGGCTGGGCGTCGTCAGGATTACGCGCAACAGCCGTCGATCGGTGCGGACGATTGCCGCGAAGTCGGGATAACGGAGCAGTCTTTGGAAGAGGTCCTCGCTACTGGATGCGTCGGAAAACTTCCTGCGATCGAGCAGCGAGTTCATCGCCTTCGCCAACTGATTCTTCATTTCATTTTCTGCGTATTTTCTCTCCCCATCCGGCAGTGCCATCGCATCGTCAAGCAGCTTGTCGATCTTCTTCGCGTACAGGTTCTCGATCGGCTCGACCATTAGGGCATACCGGTTTGTACCCGGCCGATCCTCTCCCTGTTGGGCACGGGCTATCTTCGTGAGGAAGACTCTGGGGTCGTAGATGTCCCGTCGGCGGAACCTCCAGGGAGTCGGCGACGTCGTTCCGTCGTCGCGAGTGCGCGCGTCCAGGTTCAGCGCGTCATCGGGCGCCACGTACGTGAACTCTTCGCGCAGAACTTCGGCCAGGGTCAGCAGACGTCCAGGCATCGGATGCTCCTCGCTTTTGGTGGTATTAAAGGAGAGCCGCCAAGGTGGCCGATCCCTACCTACGATCGATATTGAGACGGACGCCGCGGCTCGTTTCTTCGCTTTGATATAGTCGCCATCCGCGCGCCGATTTCCCTCACGCGCCATTCCGCATCAGAGGATGGAAATGCCTCACAACACCTTCAATACTCTCGATTCCTTCGACCTCGGCGACGGGCGCCGCGGCCAGTTTTACTCTCTCCCGAAACTCGAGGCGGCAGGCGTTGGCAACGTGTCGAAGCTGCCTGTGTCGATCCGCATCGTGCTCGAGTCGGTGCTGCGTAACGTCGACGGAAAGAAGATCGCTGAGCGCGATGTGCGCACGCTCGCGAACTGGCAGCCGCGCGTGGAACGGACCGACGAGATCCCGTTCATGGTCGCCCGCGTGCTGCTGCAGGACTTCACCGGCGTCCCGCTGCTGGTCGACCTCGCCGCGATGCGTTCCGCCGCGCAGCGTGCCGGCGTCGATCCGAAGATCATCGAGCCGCTCGTGCCGGTCGACCTCGTCGTCGATCACTCGGTGCAGGTCGACTACTCCAATCGTCCCGACGCGCTGCAGCTCAACATGGACGTCGAGTTCAAGCGCAACCAGCAGCGCTACCAGTTCCTGAAGTGGGGGATGCAGGCCTTCAACGGATTCGGGGTCGTGCCGCCCGGCATCGGCATCGTGCATCAGGTCAACCTCGAGTACCTCGCGCGCGGCGTGCTGGAGAAGGATGGCGTTTGGTATCCCGACACGCTGGTCGGCACCGACTCGCACACGACCATGATCAACGGCCTCGGCATCGTTGCCTGGGGCGTCGGCGGGATCGAAGCCGAAGCAGGGATGCTGGGGCAGCCGGTGTACTTCCTGACGCCGGATGTCGTCGGCGTTCATTTGAAAGGCTCGCTGCGCGAAGGCGTCACCGCGACCGATCTCGTGCTCACCATCACCGAGATGCTTCGCAAGGCGAAGGTGGTCGGCAAGTTCATCGAATACTTCGGCGACGGCGCGGCCTCGCTGGCGCTGGCCGACCGCGCCACGATCGCCAACATGGCGCCGGAGTACGGCGCGACCATGGGCTACTTCCCGGTCGACGAAGAGACCTGCCGCTACATGCTGATGACCGGACGCAGTGATGCGCAGGTCAATGCGTTGCGCGGCTACTTCAAGGCCCAGGGATTGTTCGGGATGCCGAAGAGCGGCGACATCGACTACACGACTGTGCTGGAGCTCGATCTGAACAGCGTCGTTGCGAGCGTGGCCGGACCGAAGCGTCCGCAGGACCGCATCGAGCTCGATGCCATTCAGGCCGAATTTCAGGAGATGCTCAAAAGCGCCGCGCCCGCCGGATACGGCAAGCCGCAGAGCGAGATCGATCGCCATCACGGAAAGATGCTGGTCGGCATCACGTCCACCGGCCCCGAGCACACGATCTCGGGCGGCGGCGAACAGGATTCAGTCACCGCCCCGAACGCGCTGGCGTCCGAAAAGAAAAACACCAGCATCGTCACCGAGGAAGAGATGGTCAACAACCGGCCCACGCCGGACCGCGTGGCCGCCGATTCACTCGCGGACGAATTTCCGATGGCCGTGGCCGAGCTGCACCACGGCGACGTTCTCATCGCCGCGATCACCTCGTGTACGAACACGTCGAATCCGTCCGTGATGCTCGCCGCCGGCCTGCTGGCGAAGAAGGCGGTCGAGAAAGGGCTGCGCGTTCCGCGCGTGGTCAAGACCTCGCTCGCTCCCGGCTCGCGCGTCGTCACCGATTACTACCACCGCAGCGGCTTGCAGCCGTATCTCGACCAGCTCGGTTTCTACACCGTCGGCTACGGTTGCACGACCTGCATCGGCAACTCCGGCCCGCTCGATCCGCGCATCGAAGAGGCCATCACGCAGCACGATCTCATCGGCGTCAGCGTTCTCTCCGGCAACCGCAATTTCGAGGCGCGCGTGCATCAGTCGATCCGCGCGAACTTCCTGATGTCGCCGCCGCTCGTGGTCGCCTTCGCGCTGGCCGGCCGTATCGACATCGACATGGCCAACGAGCCGATCGGTCGCGGCGCACACGGCGAAGATGTCTATCTGCGCGAGATCTGGCCGACGATGGACGAGATCCGCGACTGCATGGCCAACGCCCTCGATGCCGAGTCGTTCCGCACGCTCTATCAAAACTTCGCCGATCAGAATCCGCTCTGGAACGAGATCCCGACTACAGGCGGGTTGCTTTACTCGTGGGACGAAAACTCGACCTACATCCAGGAACCGCCGTTCTTCACGAACGACAAGGGGATGGGCAAATCCGCCGATATCACCGGCGCACGCGCGTTGGCGATCTTCGGCGATTCCGTCACAACCGATCACATCAGCCCGGCCGGCTCGATCAAGGCGAACTCACCGGCCGGCAAGTACCTCATCGAGCAGGGCGTCCCGGTCGAAGACTTCAACAGCTACGGCTCGCGCCGCGGCAACGATCGCGTGATGACCCGCGGCACATTCGCGAACGTGCGCATCAAGAACCTGATGGTGCCCGGTGTCGAAGGCGGCGTGACGAAACACCAGCCCGACGCCACGCAGATGTCGATCTACGACGCCGCCATGCAATATCAAAACGAAGGGACGCCGCTCGTGGTCATCGCCGGCCAGGAGTACGGTACCGGCTCCTCCCGCGACTGGGCCGCCAAAGGCACCAAGCTCCTCGGCGTCCGCGCCGTGATCACCCAAAGCTTCGAGCGCATCCATCGCTCCAACCTCGTCGGCATGGGCGTCCTCCCGCTGCAATTCGAAGAGGGGACGAACGCCGCGTCATTCCATCTCGATGGTACTGAAACCTACGACATCACCGGCATCACCGGCGATCTCCGCCCGCGCCAGAAAGCAACGCTGGTCATCCATCGCGCCAACGGATCGACGGAAACCGTCCCGCTCATCGTCCGCATCGACACGCCGATCGAAGTCGACTACTACGAGCACGGCGGGATTCTGCCGTTCGTGCTACGGCAGTTGATGGGCGCGACGAATTGAGGCACTTGCTTCATTGCGCGGCGTTTCTTTTCATTGGCGTTGCGACGCTGAACGCGGGCTCGCCGTCGAGCATTCGTTGTAGTGATCATTGGTCGGAGCGAAACGAAAGCGCGGTGCGTTGGCACTTCGCGCCAATGGATAAGGCCGCATTCAAAACCGCCTTTCGTGGGGCACGGCGCTTTGTCTTTGGCGCGGACACTTTTTTCATCACGAGAAAGGATGAATGGCACGGCCATCCGGTGTCCGACACATTCACGACATTGATGATTGGTGTCGTGTCGAACGATCAGATGTTTTTCCAGTTCGTCGATGAGAAGGGTCAATGGCCCCAGTACGACGGCGACTGGAATCGGTTAATCGGTTTGCCGAAGATTCTTCGCGTCGCCAACTCGCCTGCCGGACCTGTTTTTCGCTTGACGATCGAAACGAGAGATATCGGCGGGAACACGAATACGCCGGTGTCCCAGAAGCTGATCGTGGCACTACGGCCGCAACCTCTGATTGTCGGCTCGGTCCGGTGTACGTCGGGGGGCGGCGGTGGTGCCTGCACTGCCTACGATTCGGCGATTTATCCCCGCGTCGCGTTGCAGTGTGACTGGTCGCGGACGCTCGGCGATTATCTATGTACAAGCACGCGCGCCTGGTCTGATCTTCATTGGATGACGCATCCGGCAGAACGGCGCTTCACGCTGATTGCGGGCAAAGCACTACCGGTCGCGAAGCCCGGAATGAGGTCATTCCGGAGTCTTCAGGAATTCAGAACGTGGATGCAGACCAGCGAGGATGTCTCCCGACAGCGCGTCATTGTCGATGGTATTGGTGTCCTGGCTCCAATTGAGGAAGAAGGCGGCACTCGACTTTACGCTGCTCCTGGGCTGCACGATGATATGGAACTTCGCCTCTTCGCTTTTCCAAAGACCGGAGATCCGGAGCAAGTACCGTTGCACAAGATCGTGGACGGACATGAGGCGGAGGACACACCCGCAACGGTGGCGATGGAGGAGTTCACTCCCATTGGTGAGGAGTGGACAGTTTCGCCGGGCTATTCGTTCTCTATCGGACGACTATCGATCGTTCCCATCGTTTTGCATGACAGTAGGGGCCGCGGGCTCTTCTGGCTCGCCGAGGACTGGTCGAATACTCCGCCAAAGATGTCGTTGCTTCGCGTCGCTTCTGACGTAGGCCCGTACGACCACTGTAAGCAGTTCATCTATCCAGCGAGTGCCTCTGCCGTGACCATCGCCAACGGTCGTGCCGATCTCACGATCGAACCGCACTCGCGGCGCGACGAGGAAGGCAAGGCCTTTGATTGGGGTGAGGGCGATCCGCCGCCCTGTCATGTGCGCGGCGAGCTGACCTGGGATCACGACAAAGGGTTCCTACTGATGTTGACCGACATTCCGTGTCAGCCGAATGAAGCTCGTGTCGGCGTTGCCATTGACGCCTTCGGACACCTATCGGCCGCGCCACTTCGCTACGCGCCACCTCGCTACGTGAAAAGGTAGACGGGGTCAGGCGTAATCGTGCTCTTATCATCACGACGCGAAGACCGCATCGATCATTGTGCTTACTCACTTTCCAAGGCCGTCGCGGTTCCACGGCTGCTTCCCAAACGCGCGGGGTTTATACCCCACCACTATCTCATTCGTGTTGCGGCACATGATCGAGCAAGCGTGAACCTCATCCTCAGAACGGCAGCAATCGTTTTCCTCCTGACCGCCGCCACGGTTTCGGCGGCGTCTGATACGAGTATTCGCTGCAGCGCGGATCCCGGAGCGTATTTCGAGAAGCAACCGAGCGACGGATGGCATTTCGCGCCGATGGCAGCCGCTGCGTTTCGATCCGCGTTTCAAGGGTCGAAGCGGAACGCCCACGGGCGATACGCGGTTTTTATTCAGAAAATCGATCGTCGCAGTGAAACCGAATCGGATTCGAGCACGCTGATGGTTGGTATCAGCGTCGACGACCAGAAGTTTTTCCGGCTCGTCGATGACGTTAGTGGAGAGTGGCCGGTCTTTCTGCAGGAGGGAGAGGATGAAGAGAGCCTTCGCGCAGCGCCGGAGATCGTACCTCTCGCTGTCGATGCCGGGAACCCACTATTTCGACTGACGCTCGAAACCGCGTGGCGGCTCGGCAAGACGAACACCGAAACTACATCAACATACGTGATCGCCGTCGAGCCTGAACCTCGCATCGTCACCGGGGTCGATTGCGTCCAGCCGGAAGTCATGGGCATTTGCGGCGGCTTTACAGAAGGCGACGAGCTGGCGTGCGGCTGGTCGCCTTCGCTTCGTGATTACGAGTGTACGAGTACGACGAGCTATGCCGATTGGCTGGCGTTGCCTCATCCCGCGGCGAGGCGGTTCACACTCATCGGAGGCACGACGCTTCCGGTTACGAAGCCGGGCATGCCGTGGTTTGCCAGCATCCAGGAGCTCGGCCGGCGGCTGCAATCGGACGACGCGTTGATCCGGGAACGGGTCCGAGCCGACCCAAGGCATTCGTCGGAGATAAAAACTGACGATCGGCTGTCCCGTGGGCGAGTTCTGGTTCAGGACATCGGCATTCTCCAGCCGCTCGCCAATCTTCGCGGCGCCGTTCGGCTGTATGCGATGCCGGGCCGCGGCGATGATATGGAACTGCAAGTCTTCGCCTTCCCCGGAGACGGTGCGCCATTCGCGGTTCCTTTTCACACACTCGTCGACGGCCACGAGGTGAAGCCTGAGGTGCGGTCAGAACCCGAAGAGGCGCGCACCGCGATCGGGGAAAACTGGTCCGTCGCCGCGGGGGAGTCGTTCGAACTGGGGAGCGCCTGGGTAGTCCCGCTTACCCTCGTTGATGGAAAAGCGCGCGGCGTTTTCTGGCTGGCGGAAGACAAGACCAAACCTGAAGCGATGTCCGTGCTCCGCATCGCATCCGACGTCGCGTCGTACGACCAGTGCTTTACGTTTCTGCAGCCGGCCGCTGCTTCGTCATTCGCGATCGTTCAAGACCACGCCGATTTCATGATTGAGCCACATTCGCGCCGCGCCCAGTCAGGCGAGCTGACGACCAACCGAGGGGAGGAAGATCCGCCGTTGCCTTGCCATGTGAAAGGAACGGTGACCTGGGATCCTGCGAAGGGTTTCTACCTGATGTTGACGGACGTCCCGTGCGAGGCAAACGAAAGGCCTGTCGGCGTCGTCATCGATGCACATGGTCACCTGTCGACGGCGCCGCTCCTGCCGGAACGAGTCGACTGACCTCTTTCCGTTCAGGCCCGAGCCTTCTCTCTGTCCTGACCACAAGAACTAAACTCTTCGTGCGCGCAGCACGGCGTTCGCCAGATCGGCCGGGTCCACCGGTTTCTTGAGATAGTCGTCGAATCCGGAGCCGAGGGCGCTTTCCTGGTCTTCGGCGCGGCCGAAGGCGGTTAGCGCGATCACTGGCAGCGAGGCGACGCGCGCCTCGGGATTTGCGCGCAGCTCCCGGACGAAGGCGTAGCCGTCCGCCTGCGGCATGGCGATGTCGCAGAGGATGACTTCCGGCGCGGACTTCGCCACGCACTCCAGCCCCTCGCGAACCGAGGCCGCCGTCGTCACCTCAGCGCCGCAGCGGCGGAGGATGGCGGCGACCACGTCGCGCGTGTACGGCTGGTCATCGATCGCCAGAACCTTGATGCCCGCCAGCGAAGGCAGCGGCGACGTTGACGGCGGCACAGGATGCGATGCAGTTTCGGCCGGGTGGAGCGACAGTTGTGTTGCGGATTCAAGCACCGGCAGCTCGACAGTGAACGTCGATCCCTTTCCGGCTCCGGCGCTTTCAACCGTCGCGCGTCCGCCGTGCAGCTCCACGATGTAGCGCACGATCGCCAGGCCGAGGCCGATGCCTCCGTGAATGCGCGTCGTGGAGCTGTCCTGCTGTCGGAACGCCTCGAAGACGTGCGGCAGGAAATCAGGCGAGATCCCCTCGCCGCTATCCTGTACCGACAGCCGCAGCAACGAACCGGATGCGGCAATGCGCAGCGTGACCGTACCGCCGCGCGGCGTGAACTTGATCGCGTTCGACAGCAGATTCCAGATCACCTGCTGGAGGCGGCCTTCGTCGCCCGCGACTGCGGGAAGGGCCGGCGGAAACGACGTCAGGATCTCAATGTTTTTCGCCTGCGCGGCGGGATGCACGGTGGTGAGCGCTGCCTCGGCGATGGTGCGCAGATCGACCGGCTGCGGATCGACGCGCAGTTTGCCGGAGATGATGCGCGATACGTCGAGGATGTCGTCGATGAGTTGCGCCTGCACCAGCGCGCTCTTCTCGATCGCTTCGACGGCGCCGGCTTCCTCGTCATCCGGCAGGCCCATACGCAGCAGCCGCGCCCAGCCCAGGATCGAGGTCATCGGCGTGCGCAACTCGTGGGAGAGCGTTGCCAGGAACTCGTCCTTCGCGCGATTCGCTTCCTGCGCATCGCGATAGAGCATCGCGTTGTCGATGGCTACCGAGGCGCGGCGTGCGAACTCTTCGGCGTGCCGCAAATCGACTTCTGTGAAGCGCCGTTGCGAGTCCGATGAAACGAACGAGATCGCGCCGAGGACGCGGCCGCGCGAGCGAAGCGGCACGATCATCCAGGAGAAGATCCCCAGTTCGTGAACGATGCGCAGCTGTTCCTCGTCCTTCACGAGCGCTTCGAGCATTCCCTCGGGGATCGTCGAGACAAGCTGCGGTTTTCCGCTGCGCATCACCGCAGCAACCTGATCGTTCTCCGGATCGGGCGGATATTTCCGATACAACTCCCACGCGTATTCGGTCTTTGCTGGATCGACGTGAGCCACGGCGAGCCGCCGATGCGGCTGGTGCGTTTCGTCGGCGATGTCGACCGTGCACCAGTCGGCCATCTCCGGCACGGCCAGCGACGTGAGCGTCTTCAACGTTTCTTCATAGTTGAGCGACGACGAAAAAAGCTCCGTCGCTTTTTCGAGGAAGCGCCGCGCGTCGTTGCTGACTTTCGCGTCGTGAACATCCGTCGTCGTGGAGACCCATTCGCCGATGCTGCCTTCCGCGTCGTACACCGGCACGGCGCGCGACGCGAACCAGCGGTACGAGCCGTCGGCGAGCCGGAGGCGGTACTGCTCATCGAACGTAGCGTGCGAGGCGATCGCGTCGTCCCACGCGCGCGTCACGCGATCGCGATCGTCTTGCGAGACCGCGTCGAGAAATCCGCGGCCGCGCGTCTCTTCGAATGATTGGCCCGTCAGTGCGCGCCAGGACGGCGAATCCTCTTCGCGATTGCCGTCTGCGGTGAAGGCGCTGACAGCCTGCGGCGTCGGCGTCGTCAGCACGAGCGACCGGTAGCGGCGCTCGCTCGCGGCTGACCGCGCGCGATCCTCGCGAAGCGCACGATAGAGCCGCGCGTTGTCGATCGCCACCGCCGCCTGCGCTGCGAGCGCCTCGGCGATGCGCTCCTCGGCATCCGAGAAGACGCCCTCTTCCGCGTGGCCGAAAAAAAGTCCGCCCAGGACGTCGCCGTCGCGTGTGATCACAGGAACCGCGAGATAGCTGACGACAGGAAGATGACCGGCCGGCATCCCGAAATACGGCGCGCTGTGGCCGTAGCGCGGATCCTTCTGGATGTTCGCGCTGCGCACCGTGCCGGCGCCGGAAAACGTCGGCGCGAAAACCGCCGTGTTGCGCGGCATCGGAAACTTCGAGAACTCCTCGCGCGGTACGCCGGAGATCGTGTAGAGCATGTACGAGTCGCCGGCCTCGTTCGTGACGTTGTAAAAGAACGCCCCGAATTGCGCCCCGGTCAGCTCCGTGGCGGCATCGGTGATGCCCTGTACGAGCTTCTCGAGATCGAGCTCGCCGGAGACGATGCGTGCGACCTCGGCAAGACGATCCAGCTTCGAGACACTGAGCGCGTTCGATGCGATGCTGGCGAACGTCTTCGCCGCCGCGAGATCCTCCGCGCTCAATTCGTATTTCGTACGAAAGTAGCAGCAGATCGTCCCGGCCGCCTTGCCACGGATGACCACCGGCAGCACGAGCATGCGCTGGATGCCTTCGCCGTCGTAGAGCGCCGAACGTCCGCCGACCTCCTTCCAGTGCGTCGGATCGTCGACGATGAACGGCTCGCGCAGCAGACGCGAGCTCGAAGCGCCGCTCTGTTCCGGCAGCGAGACCGCGATGAACTCTGCCGAAAGTCCGCGCGACGCTGTGATCGCCCAACGCCCTTCGCGCGCGTCGAGCCGCCAGATCGCGATGCCATCGGCGGGCACAATCCGCGCGCAGAGCTCGATCAGGTGCAGGGCGATGTCGCGAACGGAGTAACCCTCGCGCATCAGCGACGACGCTCTCGTCAGCGCATCGAAGCGATCGCCGGCGGCCGGTGTAGGGACAGTAGTGATGGACATTGCTTAAAACTGACCGGCAGAATGCAGCCGCCGTGCCTTCGTGTGCAACGCGGACCGGGCTACGGGATGCGATACAACCGGATCGATTTTCCGACGCGCCGATAGTTTTGGGGAAGCCACTTCCATCCACCTTCGGCGCCGGTCAGCCGGTAGGAGTGGTCGCTCACCGCCACCCAGCCGTGCGACTCCGTCCAGGGGCTGGCGAGGTCAATCGGTGGGAAACCGAGAGCCACATAATCGGCAGGCCCCATCAACGACACCGTGAGTTTTTCCATGTGCTCGTGCCGTGCGACGCTGCGAAGGCGAAGGATGTCCTGGCCCCAATCGATGTTGCTGTCCACGAGGTAGCGCGATGGATCGGAACCTGCGAATGCGTTGAAGTACGGGAAGTAATCCGGATGCGCGAATGCCGATGCGCCGGCGTGCGCGACGAGAAGCGCGATCGCCACGATCGCGGTCGTGCGCGACGCGCGAAGCATCGCCGCCACCGTGCACGCCCCGGCGATTGCAAACGGGACGTAGAACGGCAGGAGATAGCGGACGCCGAGGTCGAGCGCGCTCGGCATCGCCACGATGATCATGGCGACGGCCGCGACGCTCCACTCGGCGAAGGCCCATCGCAATTCGCGGTCGCGCAGCGCGAACAAGATGCCGGTCGCGAACAGAACGAGCGCAGCGATCGTGGTCTTCAGTGCGATGGCGAACGGGAAGTACCACCACCGTCCGGAGCGCAGAATTTTTCCGCACAGATAAGTGAGATAGCCGCGCTGGTCGTACCTCAACAGACCTGCGATGCCGATGAAGAAATTGGCAGCCGGCAGCGGCGTGCGCGGGTTCATCTGCGCGAGAAGCCGCTGGATCGATGGAGTGAAAACGGGACCCCACGGCTGCAATTCTCCGAACGTCACGACCGTGAATCCATAGCCGGCCCAGACCACCACGAGGGTCGCGCATGCAGCCGGAACGAGCGTGACGGCCGCGCGGCGAACCTGCCCTCGGAGCTCGGCGTCGTGTAGGAGTCGGACCATTCCGATGCCGAGGCACGCGACCGCCACGAATGGGATGCAGGAGAACTTGCAAAGGATGCTGAAGCCAAAGGCCGCGCCGAAAATCAGCGCAGACTTCAATCGAGGCTTGCGAAGCCAACGAGTGAACGCAAACAGCGCTAACGCAACACCCGCCGTGGCAGCGGCATCGTGTGTGGCGACTGCGGAGTAGCCGAGGATGACCGGCTCCATCGTGAAGAGAAAGAGCGCGAACAGTGAGGCTCCTTCGCCGATCGCATCGCGCGCCGTGAAAAACAATGCGACGGCGGCAATCACGAAGAAGACGATGTTCCCGACGCGTGCGCGGACCAGGTTCGCGCGGTAGTCGCCGTGGCCGTAGAAGATGCTGTGGATCTGCTCCGGAAAGTTGCCTCGGTTGTCGTAACGCATTCCGCCCAGATACGGCGCGATGGCGAGCACGAGCCGCGGCAACGGCGGATTCTCGCGTTGAAACAGATAGCGGTGGTACTGGTAAATCTCCAGCCCGGCGCCGATGTGCGTTGCCTCGTCGCTGGTCGCGGAGAAGACCCGGAAGGTGGACGCCATCCGAATCGCACCGACGGCGATCAGCAGCGCGGCAATCGCAGCAGGGCGGATTCGTGGAAACCGCGGCATCAGAATCGACGATTCTAACGGCATGCTCCCGGCAGTCGATCAACCAAGCATGGCATTCTCTTTGAGCGAGGATTGAATCTGCCGACAAGGAGAGGCAGGACGAGTGCCCTGCCTCAAATCGAGTAACACTCCGTGCTTAGCGTGCCCGGACGAAGTAGACGTCGTACACGGGTCGCGGCGTTGGATGCCTGCGGCCACTGTCGATCCACACTCTTGATTCGTATCGGAACGCGTTCCCCCACTCATCTCGCCGGCCGGTCCAGTGATAATCCAAGCCGATCGCTGTCACCGTGCTGCCGCTCAGCAATGCAAGCTCCGAACGTTGCGAGATGCCGTCGTGATTCAGGTCTGTCCACAGCAGGAGCGACGACCAGATCGGATCGCTCGCATCGATGACACCGTCGCCGTTCGTGTCGTACTGCGCCAACGCATCGAAGCCGTTTGCCGCCACGCCATGTGGCAGGGGAGTGTGATTTCCGAATAGCTCTGCCCCACTATTAATGATGCCGTTGCCATTGCGGTCAAGGGCCAGGAAGGCCATGGGCGCTCCGGCCGCAGTCCAGCTAATGCGATTGAGAGTGCCGTTTGCATCGATGTCAAAGCTCACCGGCTGGTTCGTGCCTGACAACTGATACGGGCCGTTGCTGAGGTTAATGATGATGGGGGAGTTGCAATTCTGATACGCGGGGCAACCGCTGTTGTCAACGACACTGTTTGGGTCATGACCGGGATCGGGCGGCGGTGGCGGTGGGAGCTCGCTAAAATGAGCGGTAACGGATTTATCGCGGTCCATGACAACCGTAATCGTCGCCTCGCTCGATGTCACATCGCCGGTCCACCCGGTAAACTGAAATCCCGGAGCTGGTGAGGCCATAAGCGACGTGGACGTTCCCATCGGATAGTCTCCGGTTTCAGAAGACTGCACAGTAACTCCGTTGGTCTCGGTGTAGGCATCGAGGTGATATGTTGTCGCCGCAACGCAGTCGTGGGCAATCTGCACAATGGCCGAGTTGTCAGAACCGAAAAGAGGGTCGTAGCGTGCCCAAAGACCAGCCTGATGGCACCCAACAAAGGCCCATACGTCTAATCGCCCTGAGTACGCGTGATGAAACTCGAAAATTTGCCAGCATCCACTGGAAAACGGCGTTCCTTCTTCTTGGTCGATGCAGTGCCAACCATTGATATACCCAAGAGCGTCGTTACCGTAATCGTCTACGTATTCGGCATAGCCGAAGGACTCTATGTTGTGATCGTGGGCGTGTGCGGTCACGCTGGCGACCCAATGGTTTTGGGCAAGGCTGGTACTTGCACTGGCAACTACTAGACCCACCATGAGTATGGCTCGCGCTCTCACTGGCAACCTCGTCCGACAAACCTCAGCTTTTCCACAGACACAGGAGCGGTAGACGAAATCAACACGTTTGGCGCAACCGCCCGATACAAAAACTCGGCAAACCATTCGCGCCCGAACGTCTCGCCTGCACGCTCCAGAGCTATCTGACGCTGATGGCACTGTCCGCTCTCTTTCGCGACGATGAGCTGGCGAAGGTGCTCCCTTTGCTTCCTGTCAGCTCCCTTCATCTCATTCGACAGAGAGGCGATCTCGTGTTGCGTTCTTAAGTAGTCTGATGAAAGCCGCTCAAGGGTGGCCCAGAAAGCTTCAGGCACTCCTGGCCTTGGAGCGGCGTTCGCGAAACGTAAACGCCACTGTCGGGCGACAGCCGAGTCCTCGTAGAACGAGGTCGAGATAAGGAAGCGATGAAGCTCCCATGGAAGTAGCAATTCTGGATTCTTCCTGCCGTCGATGATCTCCGGCTCGCCTGAACTGATCGACGCTCCCTCCGCCTTGAGTCGCGAAGAATGCGAGTAGTGATCAGATCGCTGCTGAATTCTTGCATCCAGGTCCATTAGCCATGGCCGCGAATCCGTTGGTGTGACAGTAGAAATGTAACCGCCCTGGCGGTTTCCAGCTTCTTGTGGCCAAGCAGCGGAGGGAAGCGCAAGAGCTACGAGCCAAGTTATTGTGATTTGAAGTTCTCTTTTCATAGCGCTCCCCTTGAGCGTCGCTATCGTCGCGTAGTTTGAGTTTGTTCGGCCCGTTGCTGTTGGTGCTTAATCAGGAGCACTGCGGAGCTAAAGCCGTCGCGCACGCCACGGACGTACCCGATTCGGTAGATTGCAAAGATCGAGACGAAGTACAGGATTGTAAGTACGACCTGTAGCATAGAGATGCGGTTTCTTGTTCTCATCGCCGGAAAATGATAGCCGATGGTCGTTGATGTAGAGTTTCGTACCGGGATAAGTGGCAGCGTGTTGGAAGGGAGGATATACATGAGGCGGAAAATGTCAACGGCTGCTTCGAACTCAGGTCCCCCATCGGGCTGCACTTCAAACGACTTACGTATTGAGCCGTCGGTAGCAACGTGGAGACCTTGGCTGGAATCGATACGCGAGGGCACGCCTGAAGGTGGAGATTCGCGGTACCTTTCTGGCGTAGAATCGTGGCTTCACACGCCTCAGTCAGACAATCGAGTGTCTGGTCGTGTGGCGATCGCGAGGTCCGTCTGTCGGAGAACAGGCAATTGAAGTGGGGCCATGTGTTCGTTCCGCAGACACTCATGACTCTTAACGTGAAGATAATTTACGGACCGCTCAAAATGGAGTTGAGCAAGTTTGTGTTATTCGCATTGCGAACTCTGCGAAACGACGCGGTTGACTCGGATTGATGCGGGTCGGCCTTCCCACCTACTTCCCCACTCCATCGAACACCACCACCGCGCTTCTCGGTTGAAGGCGTTGCGTTGCCACCGGCGCGAAGCCGCGCATCGATGATTCGATGAATTGCGGCTGCCGTATCTGACTTGATGGGCCGCGCAGGATGTCGATCGGGCCGCTCTCGGAAAGGGCTGGAATGAGCAAGGGTCCGCCTCCAATCACGAGGGGCGAGACACTTCGAAGGGCAAGGTGTTGCGCCAGCGCCGGCTGCGGGACGCGCAATCCGCTGATGGCGACGCCCATGATCGTCACCATGCGTTGGGGCGCGTTGTCGATCGTGACCTCGGCATCACGCTGCGGTGCGGCATCGGGGAAGCGGACCTGCAACGGCGTTGCTCGCTCGACCGGAGGAGCGCGCAGGATCCATAGCGGATGCGAGAGCGACACGATGGTCATGGTCTCGTCGCGATAGTGCGTCTTCTCGAAATGGAACGTGCCGTCAGGAGCGAGATCGGCGCGCTCCGTCTCCACGCTGGCCGATGAGAACCAGAAGATCGTTCCGTTCTCGAAGGGACGAGTGGAGACGACCTTCGCTTCCGACCCGCCCAGCGGAACGAGATCGACGTCGAGGTGCTTCTTCTCGCTCTTTGTCATCGAGAATGGCTCGATGTCCTTCCTCTTGTAGCCCGGGCAGCTCACGGTGAGGCGCAACTCGCGCTCCGGAATTTCGGTGATCGTGAACACCCCTTCCGCTCCCCCCGCGTCGCTCGGGCCCACGTCGCGGGTGAGGACAGGATGCCGGGGCGTCCTCAACGACATGACCACGTATTTGAGCCTCGCCGCAGGAAGATGCATCTGCGTGAACGTATCGACCACGGAAATCGTCAGCGAGTTGTCGGGGATGTCGATGTCGAACCGCGTCTTCCTCCAGATTTCCATTCCGCGGTCGGTGAGCACGAATGAGCGCTTGCCGCTGCAGGTCGCGATGTCGATCCTGGCGTCGACTCCAAATCCCTCCTTGACGACGCCGCGATACTCACCCGTTTTCCGCGGCGCGAATCCGATCCCGCCACCGGGGAAGGTGACCGTTGCGTCGTCATCCAGCGGTGCGCCGCCGCGAGTGAGGCTGCCGTACGCCTCGAAATATTGGACTTGAAGCGGGATGGGGCGCTGCTGCAGCGGCTGTACTTCTTCGATCACATCGGCCGGCGGCAGCCTGCCGAAGCGCAACTCCGCGCGGTACATCCCCGGCGGAACCTCATTGACCGTGACCGAGCCGAACGTCAATTCGCTGCGGAGTGTTTCTTTGCGAACGGCGGTGCACGAGGCCGGGTCGATCGATTTGCCCGGCTTTGCGTCCGGGCACGACGAGATCGTGAGCTCGAAACGGGGAGCCTCTTTCGCTTCGCACGATCCGAGAGAGCGCTCGAGCGCCGCGAGATCGCCGTACGTGCTCCAGTTCACCGTGACCGTCGCCGATGCACGAGCCGCGATCGGTTCGCGCAGGAGCGTCACCGATTGCGGAGCGATGCGGACCGAGCGCCGGAACGGAAGCCAGCCACGTCCATCGAGCCGAAGATCCGCCTCACCTGCGGATACGCCGCGAAAAAGAACGAATGCGCCATTCAGAGCGTCGATGCCGGGCAGTGACGCCGCCACGACTTCTTTGCCGGCTCTCGTAATCCCGATGTGCGGGAGCTGGACGCCGCGAGCCGTCTTCATCGCGTCACGATCGACGTCGGAGATGTGCATCCAGCCGAGTACCGCGGGCGCGTTGCTGATGGATCGCGCATCGACAACGCGCTCGATGCCCGGCTCGAGCGCTGCGATCGGAACTACGGCGATAGGGACTGTCTTCGAAATGACGATGAGCCACAGCTCTTCTCCCGCCGGCACCGCTGTCCGCTCGGCCGCGGGAAATGCGATGACGTGTCTCGGCGCGTACAGCACGCCGGTCGCTCCCGGCGGGAACTGCAGCACCAGCGTGGCCGCTGGGACGAGAGTGAGCGCAAGATTCGCCGGCGGGGCGGCGCCATCGACGAGTATCGGATCGACCGACACCGCCCCCCGCGCCCGCGCGAAGACGTTCCAAAGTCCGGGCGGAAAGGTCAGCGCATCGGACGCCGTGCAGGTAACCGTCTGCGCGCTCAACCAGCGCTCGATCGGTTTCTCTCGGTCACGCGCCTGGAAGCGGCAAACCTCGGCGCCCTCGGTCGTGCCAGTTAGCGTCACCCGTGTCTCCGCGACGGCGGCCGCCGCCGAGAACATGAGAACTGCGAGACTGGCCCAGCGCATGTGCTGTTGACGAAAAGGCTGCGGTTATCGTTCCCACGACTCTCGGCCGTCGAGCTTACCGCGCTACGGTAAACTTCCGCGATGCCCGTCGTCCTGCAGGGGAGCCTTCAACATTTCGCCGCGAAGGAGTTGCTGGAGTTCCTCGCCGCGGCGCACAGCGGGACGTTTGATGCGGAGTCGGGCGGACAGCGCGTTCGGCTTGCATTGCGCGACGGCAAGGTTGTCGGCGCCGAGGGGGACGGCGACGCCGCCGGCGTGATCACCAAACTACTCGGATGGCGCGACGGCACCTTCAGTTTTCTCGATGAAGTCATGTTCCCCGAGGGCGAAGCGCAGGAACTGAAGTCGCTGATCGCTGCGGCTGAGGAAGCGCGCCGCCTCGCGGATCTTTTTCCGGACGACAGCATCACGTTTCGCGTCGTCAATCGGCCGCCGGAAGCGATCAGCCTGACCGCCGAGGAGTTTCAGATCCTCTTCCAGATCGGTACCGGCAAATCGCTGGCGCGGCTGCGCGCCGGCGGCCGTCCCGTGGGCGAGCTGTATCCGATCGTGAAGCGCCTGCAGAAGACGGGGCTCATCGAAGTGATCTCCGATTCGGGGGTCACTGCTCGCGGCGCGACGCCGATGCCGCCGCCTCTTCCTGCACCGGCGCCACCTCCTCCCGCCCCTGTTTCGGCTCGGTCAAAAACAGTGGAGCAGCAGGATCCCTTGCCCATCGGCACTCTCACGGCGGACGACGGGACGATGCATCCGCTGCTCGAAGAGACCTCGACGATCGGCCGCACTCCGGCAAACACGATCGTCCTGCGCGACGGCAGCGTCTCCGGGCGCCACGCGCGCGTCGACCGGACGGCGGAGGGGTTCGTGATCGAAGATGCCGGAAGCCGCAACGGCACGTACATCAACAGCGAGAAACTGTCCGAGAAGCGCCTCCTTGCCGACGGCGATCTGATTCGTCTCGGCAAGATCATCCTGACCTTCAACCTCGCCGCCGACCTCAAACGAAAGCAGTCGACGGAGAGGGAGATGATTTCCTGAGATCTCTAACCGCGCCGGCACCCGGAATCCGAGTGCCGGCGCGATCGGACGATCGGCTTAGTAGTGAATACCCTGAACAAGCTGCCGCTTATACGGCGGCGGCGAGAGGGGATTCAACGAAAGGGTGTCGGGCCGCATCATCTCGTTGTCCTCGTGGTCGATGATGTGGCAGTGCCACACGTAGTTGTACATCCCGCCACCTGTGGGATCGAACGGGAAGTGGAGCAGTGTGGGCATGGCATTGACGGGAAGATCGGTCGGCGCCCAGCGGACGACGACGCGTGTCACCGTGTCGGGCGGCGCCATGATCGTGTCCTTCCAGCCGGCTTCCATCGGGTTCGGCGGGCTGAAAGTGAGCGGATCGAGATACGGCGTCACGTCTGGATTGCCGCCGTCTTTTCCACCAGACATCGGGTTGTACTTGGCCCGGTAATCGAACGGCGGTCCGAAGTCCGGTTCGTACACACCTGACGGAAACGATTTCTCGTACTGGGTGATGTAATCCAACGTGTTGAAGCCCTCCCGGTTCAGGATCTGGAACTGCACGAGATGCAGATGGATCGGATGCGCATCCGCGGTCAGATTCACGATCTCCCACACCTCGGTATTGCCCTCCGTGGGCATTTCGCTGAAGTTCGTAGTGACCCCATTCACCGTGATCGGTGTGAAGTCACCATACGGCCGCGGCGAGTTACCGTTCCACTTCGTGTTGTTGACAAGAATCTCCAGCGGTCCACCCGGATAGACCATTGGTACGCCGGTGACGGGATCAATTACCTTGCGCGGAAAATCGACCGCGATCTCATTCAGCGTGAGCTGCCGCGTTACTGCCGGCTTCACATCCGGTGCGAGCACGCCTTTGATGGGATCGGCCAGGCGCACGATGCGCGGATCGCGGAGTCCCTTGCCGGAGGAAGGATCGAAGCTCGGGTCGTTGACGCCGCATTGGCCGCTGTAGCACTTGCCGACGCGGAATTGTGCGATGCGTCCGGTGAAACGTGGATCGACCGGATCGCCGCTCGGATAGGGGGCATTGGCGACGTTGTTGAGCGTGACCGTGGTGCCGGGCGCGAACGCGCTGAAGTCGATGGTGACCATATAGCGTTCGCCCGGCATGATCAGGAGCTTGTCGCCGACTCCCTTTTGCGTCGCGAAGAGCTTCACCGGCTCGTCGAGGAAGCCGCCGTCCGTTGCGACGACGTACATCGTGTTTCCATTCGGACGGATGATCGGAGTAATCGATGGATTCGAGAGATACATCTCGTACGTGCGGGCATTCGAGCCGTTGAGGAAGAGGAACGTGTAGCGCCGCGGCTCGACGTCGAGATATGGCCACGCCTTTCCGTTCACCAGAATGGTGTCGCCGATGAACTCCGGCTTCCAGTAGGGATGCTCGGGATTCGTAGCCCAGAGAGTGCCGCCGGCGCTGTCGGCCTGGAAGAAGAGTTGGCCTTGCTCGTCGAACATGCGGTCCTGGATGACCATCGGGATGAGCTCATTCAGCTTGGGGAAGTTTTTCGGGAGACCCATCTTCGGATCATCGATGAGGTAGGCGCCGGCAAGACCGGCATAGACGTTGAGACGAGTCGCGCCGAGGGTGTGGTCGTGGAACCACGCAGGAGCGGCCTCCTGAAGGTTCGGATAGTGGTAGAGCACACCGTTCTTCGGTCCGCCTTTGGCCGTGTAGTACTTGTGGCCGCGGTACTGGCCGTCGCTGGTGAACCAGGAGTCGGGAGAACCGTCGATCTCCGCGGGCACTTCGCCACCATGGAGGTGCGGCACAGCCGCGATGGGACCTTCATAGTTCTGCGCGCAGAATTCGCCGAAGAGCGGGATGCCGCCCATCATCGAGCAGAGGTTCGCCTGCGGCCACGGCGTGAGCGGATCGGCCCAGTGCAGGGTCTGGTCGCTGGAGTACTTCCAAGCCAGGACTTGCGTCGTAGTGGCGTCGCCGAGCTCGTTGATGTAACGGACGTCGGTCGAAGGGCCATAGCGTTGGTTCACGATCACTGGGCCGGTGAACGTGTCGATAACGCCGTTGAAGTTGGCGTACTGCCAGATCAGCTTTTCACACGGTGTATCACCGGATGGGTCGACGAGATAGCCCCACACCCAGGTGCCGGTGTAGTCCTTGATGGCGGTGTTGGCGGGCAGAGTATTCGCGCGGAATTCGCACATCCGCAGCGTGAGCGGCCCGTTTCCGGCGACGGTGTTGATCGTGCCGCCGTACGGCTTGGCGCTGAGGAGCGGCAACGGTTGGACAAATTGAGGAATGGCAACTGGTGAGAGCGGCACCTGCGGACCTTGCGCGGCTGACAACGACGCTGCGCACAGGAGCACGAGTGCGGTGGCGATGGGGATCGAACGTATTTTCATGAGAGAAAGCTCCGTTCTGAGATTCGTGAATGAGTGATTCAGCGATAGGAACGAGAAAGACGATCGGGTCCGGAAACGGTCCCCTCGGCGAGTGCTTTCAATAGGCAGCAGTCCTCCCGGGCTTGTGGGAGGATCGGCGACTGACGGCCACCCGAGATGTGCCACGTCTCACGGGTCTGCGTGACGTATTGATGGAAAGACAGGAGAACGCATTCCCCGCTCTCTGTCAGGTTACGCTGCGCCTCGGTGGTAACCTCGTTCGGCTAAAAACGTCATGACTTCCTTCGACCTGATCATCGTCGGCTCAGGGCCGGCGGGTCTTGCCGCGGCCTCACACGCGCAGGCCAACGGACTTTCCTACGCGCTGCTCGAGCGCACCGGCCATCTCGCCGACACGATCGACGCGTATCAGGCGCGCAAATACGTCATGGCCGAGCCGATGCTCATACCGGCGCGCGGCGAGGTGCCGTTCCAGGCCGGCTCGCGCGAATCAATCCTGGCCGCGTGGGAAGGGCACGTCAGCGAGAGGAACCTGAACGTCATCTTCAATGCCGAGGTCAGGTCGATCGCGAAAGAAGAAGGGCGTTTCCGCGTCAAGACTGCAAGGGGAGACGAGTACGACTCTGCGAACGTCATCCTGGCCATGGGCACGCAGGGCAATCCGCGCAAACTCGGCGTGCCTGGCGAAGATCTGCCGCACGTCCTCTATCGCCTCGTCGATCCGGCCGAACATCGCGATCAGGATCTGCTCGTCGTCGGCGCCGGTGATTCCGCGCTCGAAATCGCCATCGCGCTGTCGGATGAGAACCGCGTTGGCCTGATCGTGCGGGGCACGGAGATCACGCGCGCCAACGAGGTGCTGACCAAGGAAGTCCTCGGCAGGCAGGCCACCGGACAGTTGACGATTTACTTCAGCGCCAGCGTGAAGGAGGTCTATCCCGGGTATGCCGACCTCACCGTGCGCGGCGATGTGACGCGCGTGGCGGCGGAGCTGATTTTCCTCAAGCTCGGCGCCGACGCGCCTCGCAAGTTCTTCGAATCGATCGGCATCACCTTCAGCGGAACGGGCAAAGACTCGCGGCCGATCCTCAGCGACGTTCACGAGTCGAGCGTGCCGGGCCTCTACCTCATCGGCGCGGCCAGCGGGCGCGATCTCATCAAGCTGGGGATGAATCAGGGCTACGAAGTGATCGAGCACCTCATGGGC
>JAFAOU010000097.1 GCA_019247495.1 Acidobacteriota bacterium | reverse complement strand
TATGGTATCAGAGCATGGTCAAGACTTAGTTGCCCCCAATTGAATTACATCATTTAATTACATGAATTGTGTGAGCGAATAGGGCGTTAAACGCGTTTCGCTTAGTGGTTTTCGTTTGGTGCATCTATAGGACGATGGCGCCAAGACGACGACCGGCTCGTGAGCGCGAGGCTCCTGAGGGTTTTGTTCGTGTTGAGGACGTGCAGCGTCTGGTTCAGGAGGCTCTGGATGCAGGGCAAGTTGCTCGTCAGGAGCAGACTTTGGCCCCAGGATCGGGTTCTGTGGAGGAGAGATCTTTGGAGTACCGAGCTAGGGATCAGGAGTACGACCGGTACTCCAAGTGCTTGGAGAGGTTCCAGAAGATGCGTCCCCCGTCTTATGAAGGCGAGCCAGATCCGGTGACCACTGATGGTTGGGTGCTGAGTATGGAGAAGATACTCGAGGCTTTGCGGTGCCCTAGGGAGTTTTGGGTGGAGTTGGCTGCTTACACTTTCACCCACACCGCCGAGAACTGGTGGCGGGGTATCAAGGATCAGCCTGGAGTCCGTGGAGACTGGGAGAAGTTTTTGGCCTTGTTCCATCGGCGTTTTTTGCCCGAGCCTGTCCTTAGGCAGAAGGAGGAGGAGTTTAATAAGCTTCTCCAGGGGAGTAAGACCGTGTGGGAGTATCACGCGGAGTTCACCACTCTGGCGCGGTATGCCCCACACTTGCTGCAGGACGAGCCCAGATTGGCGAGGAAGTTCCGGAGCGGTCTGCGCTTCGAGGTGGTTCGTCGGTTGGGTGGTGCTGAGGTTGATTCAGTTGCCCAGATGGTTGGCATGGCCCAGACTGTTGAGATTGATCTGAATCTGGAGAAGGCGGCTAAGCCTCCAGTGGATGTCAAGGGCAAGGGTAAGATGCCCGTTAGTTCCTCGAGGTGGAAGAAGAGGAAGTTTGGGAGTGTTGTTTCTGCGGGTACCCGAGCCACTCTTAGTGGGGAGGGGCAACCCCAGAGACTGAAGAAGGAAGTGGAGTGCTACAAGTGTCATGAGTTTGGACACGTCCGGAGAGATTGTCCGATGCTGAGTCGGGAGCAGTCTACACCATCAGTCCTTCAGAGTCGGTCCCCGGTTCAGCAGCGCCAGTCTTTGCCTGCACCCCCTCTTCGTTCGGCCCAGCAGTTGCAGCAGTCTTCTCATGGACAGCAGCGTGTTCATGGTAGAGCCTATGCTTTGACGTCAGATGAGGCGGCTGCCAGTCCTACTGCTGTTACAGGTATATTACCGATTTGTGGTCGTTCAGCTTTTGTTCTGATTGATTCTGGATCTACGCATTCCATTGCATCTGTTGAGTTTGCATCCTTGTTGGTTGGTGTGCCTAGATCGTTTGATCGTGAATTTGTCATTTCCACCCCTGCGGGTTTGGTTTTGCGTTCACACCAATGTTTGATTGGTTGTGATGTGTTTGTTGGTGATCAGAGATTGCCGGTTGATTTGATTGTTTTGGGCATAACTGACTTCGACGTGGTACTTGGCATGGATTGGTTAGAGGAGAACTTTGCAAACATAGATTGTAGATCTAAAGTGGTGACCTTCAAGGTACCTGCACTACAACAAATTTGGCCTTAGTGACATAAAATTTCGCGACAAATTCTAATTTGTCACTACACGTACACATGTTGTGACAAAATAGAGTCTGCGTCATGTTTTTTGCCGGAAAATCTTTTTTTGTGACGAAGGGTGTATATTGTCATTATATTTAGTCACTAAAAAAATTACGCTAAGCTTTGAGCATGCAGTAAAATTTTGTAGTGACGACTAATTTATTTTAGTGACAAAATATTTTGGATGTCTAAACGATGTGATCAAAGGTGACAGTCCTATGAACGTTATCACTAATAGGTAAAGAATTAGTGATAAATATGGTTCGTCATTAAACTTAGGTGACGACTAATTTTGTCAAGAAAAATTAGATTTTTTGGTGACACTAACACTAGTATTAGATGACAACTAATTAGAAAATATACCCACTCACAGATGGCCGAGTTCAGATTGTTTTGGTTTGTGGTGGTCGTTTGGACTTGGTTTTGGAGTTGGGTCGAGAGAGTTGAATTGTCAGAATTTGAGTTGAGTGTTGAGATTGGGTTAAAAAGGGTAAGTTTAAGCAGGTTCTTGGTGAAAAGTCGATATTTTTGCAGAATCTTGGCCTTAAACCAACAAAAAGCAATGCTTCAATCTCAATGCAACGTTTAGAAGAGATACAGCGTAATTATAATAATAC
>JAFAOU010000195.1 GCA_019247495.1 Acidobacteriota bacterium | reverse complement strand
GCAGCGCGGAAACATGTTGATCACGCGCGGCGTACCGTTCTTGATCAGATCGAGCAGCTCCACGAGACCCGCAAGGATGTCGATCGGCTCGAAGCCGGCCACGACGACAGGAACGTTGTGCCGCGCCACGAACGGCTCGAAGACTGCGGAGCCAGTGATGGTCGCGGCATGGCCCGCGGCGAGGAATCCCTCCACGCGCGAGCCCGGCATCTCGGCCACGATCTCCATCACCGGCGGGATGTACTTGTGCGCCGAGAGCACGGAAAAGTTCGGCGGCGGATCGTTGAGGATGACCGCGGCAGTGGCCACGGCAGTGGTCTCGAACCCGGAGGCGAAAAGGACCACTTCCTCGTCCGTTTCGCGCGCGATGTCCGCGGCCTGACGCGGACTGTAAACGATGTCGATCTTCGCGCCGCTGGCCTGCGCGTCCGCCAGCGACTGCACCGTGCCCGGAACTCGCAGCATGTCGCCGAACGTCGCCACGCGCACGCCCTGCCGCGACAGCACGACGCCCTCGTCGACTTCGGGGACGTCGGTGACGCAGACCGGACAGCCGGGACCCATGATGACGTCGAGCGATTTCGGGAAGAGCGAGCGCAGTCCAAATCGGGCGATGGCCTGTTCGTGGCTGCCGCAGACGTGCATCACCGCCACCGGCCGTCCGATCTCGCGCATCAGCCGATCGAGCGTGGCCGCAAGCGAGCGCGCCAGCGCGGGATCGCGGAACTGGAGCTCGTTGGTCACACCGTCCCCGCAATTTCAGCGCGCACATCGCTGGTCATGAGGTCGTCGGCGTTCTCGCCTTCACGGAGAAGCATTTCGTAGAGCGCCAGCGTCTCGCCGACCGACTCAGGCGCGATGCGGCGGATGGCGAAGCCGACGTGGTTGAGGATGTAGTCGCCCGGCGCGACAGGCTCGTCGACGATGTCGAGGCGCACTTCTTTGCGCACGCCCCAGAAGTCGACAGTGGCGGTGCAATCGTGAACTTCGATGACACGCCCCGGCACGCCTAGGCACATACGAGCTCCTCTTCAATTGCGTTTACGGCGACCGTTGCGGTGACACCGGCACGAAGACGCGCATCGGCGATGAATGCCTGGCCCAACGCGATACCGCCGTCGCCGGCGGGAACTTCGCGATTCATGATCACGCGCGCGGACGGCCGAAGGGCTTCGATGACCGACTCCGCCAGTCTCACGTTCTGAAAACAGCCGCCGCTCAGCACGACCGGCATCCCTCGGCTCGCGATCGCAGCACGCGCGACTTCGGCGGTGGCCGCCGCGAGCGTGTTGTGAAAACGCGCGGAGATCGTGGCGGCGGAGCGGCCGGCCAGGAGGTCGTCGAGGGCCGCTTTCACCATCGGCCGCGGATCGATTTCCCACGGCGACGCTCCGTCGTGAATGACGATCGGATAGCGGCCGCGTTCTGCGTCGTCCGCGATCATGTTCCAGCGGAAGGCCACCTCGCCCTCGTAACGCGCGTCGGCCATGCCGAGGACGATTGCGCCGAGCGCGTCGAAATAGCGGCCCACGCCGCGCGCGGGCGTGGTGTTGAAACCGCGCGCGATCATGCGGCGAACGGCCTCGATCGCTGGCGCGGAGAATTCGCGAAAGAGCGGGATGGCATGCAGCGGCGGCGCGCCGCCAAAGGTGTCGTCGAGCAGCGCCAACGCGATGCGCCACGGCTGGCGAATGGCTTGATCGCCGCCCGCGAGCGGAATCGGACGGAAGGTGGCGAAGCGTTCGAAGTTTTCGTAATCGGCGATCAGGATCTCGCCGCCCCACGACGTGCCGTCCGTGCCGAAGCCGGTGCCGTCGTAGGCGACGCCGACGACCGAACCTTCGATCCCATGCTCGGCCATCGCGCTGGCAATGTGCGCGTGATGGTGTTGCACGGCGATCGTTTGCACGCCGTCCTGCGCGAGCGCGTAACGCGTGGAGAAGTAGTCGGGATGGAGATCGTGCACGAGCACGCGCGGCGCGGCGCCGACGAACGCTTTCATCCGCTCGATGGCGGTTTCGTACGCGCGCAGTGTGGCCACGCTCTCCAGGTCGCCGATGTGCGGACCGAGAAACGCGTTGTTGCCGGTGGCGATGCAGAAGGTGTTCTTGAGATGCGCGCCGCAGGCGAGGATCGGCTCGGAAAAGGCGCGTGACGTTTCGATGGCGCGCGGCACGAATCCGCGCGCGCGGCGCAGGACCGCCGGCGCGCCGTCGATGACGCGAACGATGGAGTCGTCGACGCGCGTGACGATGTCGCGGCTGTGCAGAAGGAAGACGTCGGCAACAGGACCAAGCTGCTCGATGGCGTCGTTGTTCGTCGTCACCATCGGTTCGTCGGAGAGATTCCCCGAGGTCATCACGAGCGGGACGCCGGCATCGCGCAGAAGGAGGTGGTGCATCGGCGTGTACGGCAGGACGATGCCGATGAGCGGGACGGCACCCGACACTTGAGCGGCGATCGGCGATCCGATCCTGCTTTTCGCGAGCACGATCGGCCTCTCGACCGACAGCAACGACTCGCGTTCGACATCGTTCAGTTCAGCAATCTCCTCCGCCTGTGCGAGGTCGCGCACCATCACCGCCAGCGGCTTGCGCTCACGACGTTTGCGGTCGCGCAGCCGCTGCACGGCAATTCCGCTGGTGGCATCGCAGGCGAGATGAAATCCACCGAGCCCTTTGAGCGCGATGGTGAATCCGGCGCGAAGCGCACGCGCGGCGAATTGAATCGGATCGCGCGTGACGATCTTCCGCTGCCGGTTGTCCAGAGCCGAGAGCCGCGGACCGCAATCGGGACAGGCATTCGGCTGCGCATGAAACCGGCGGTCTTCCGGATTGTCGTACTCCCGTTCGCACGCGCCGCACATGCGAAACGGCGCCATGGACGTGTTGCCGCGGTCGTATGGCGAGTCGAACACGATCGAGTAGCGCGGCCCGCAGTTCGTGCAGTTGATGAAGGGATAGCGGTAACGGCGGTCCGTCGGATCGAGCAGCTCGCGCAGACAGTCGTCGCAGGTAGCGAGATCAGCGGGAATCGAGACATGCCGCTCCGTACTCGCCATCGTCCCGGCGATGGCGAACCCGGAGTGACTGACGAACGGAATCGCCAGGTACGTCACCGACCGCACGCGCGCGGCGGGAGGAGGTTCGCTGCGCAGTGCGGTTACGAATCGGTCCAGGGCGTCAGAGGTGCCGAACGCGTCGATCGACACGCCGCGAGAGTCGTTGCGAACGGCCCCGCGAATGTCCATGCGCCGCGCCAGTTGAAACACCCACGGCCGGTATCCAACGCCCTGCACCGTCCCGCGGATCTCGATATGGATTCCACCCAGATTCATGTCCCGATTCCCGTGCGCCTAACTTAGGCGCGCCAGGAACATGCGGGGATGTCAACGGACACAGGAGTGGGTGACGGATGTCACGATGGGGATGCGCGCGGCGGCGGTCACTAAGAACGCCTTATCTCAGATTACACAGGAAGCCCCGTCGGTGCTTCGTCCGTTTCATCTGGGGAATCTGAGTAATCTGCGATAAACAATCTCCGGCGCCCTTCTGCACGAACAGCGAATGCGATATGCCTGCCGCGTGACTCCTTGAGAAGTCCTAGACGCGATCATTCCAGCGCATGAGCCGAGGCTGTGGAGCAGGTCGAGCGGTTGGCGTCTCATGATCGATTTCGCGAGAATCCCGCTCGATCAGTTCGCCATGGTCAACGATAGCGGCGGTGGTCCAACCGGGCGATTTTCTGGTTCAGTCGCGTCGAGGTAGGGAAATTCCGTCTTCAGTCACTCCTAAAGGTGAATCCAATCAACTGAGGGAGACCATCATGGTGACTTCGTCGCAAGCGTCACGCGCCTTCGGCCGCGTCGTCCAGAAGTCGTTCTATGTCGCAATCACCATTGCCGCGATCCTGATCCTGCTCCTTCTCGATGGCTGGCAAAAGAAAGCCACCACCGACGAAGGGCTCACGTACGGTGATCTCCACGACTTTTTCAAGGAAGCGCAGGAGCCGGCACGCTCCGGCCTACAGGCGGTGGCAACTGCAGTTCCGAGCACCCTCACTCTTGCGGATCGAGAGGCGGTCATGGCGAAGGTTGAGGATGCGCTCCGCCACACGCCACCTCAGCTAAAGCTTCCGCCCGATATCGAAGTGTGGCGAACCGCGCTCGCCGAGCGTGAGGACGCGCTAAATCGGCGTGCGACGCTTCTCCGCGAGCTGGAAACCCGGCAGAACGGCCTGTTGCTGGATCTCGACAGGGCCGGGAAGGACTACATCGCCAACAGAAACCAGCTCGAGGTGTTGACGGCAAGCCTTTCGGCCGCGAAAGACAAACTGGAAAAGAAGGGCCTCGAGGATTTGCAGAAAAAGGTCGCCGCAGAGAAGGACGAGCTCGAACTGCTCGGAAAGAGACTTTCCGCACGACGAGAGGATCTCGACGCGCTGGCGAGCGACCGCACACGGATCGAGAGCGCCTACGCCACGCGCATCAATCTGAGAGCCGCGACGGCGGCTCCCATCCGCGAGGCATGCCGTGCGGAGCTGGATCGAGTGATCAGCGCCGCCATTCGGCATCGGCCGCTGATCCCATTGCTGAGCGATTCGGTAAATGATTTCATCCGGCACCTCGTCGATCACACCCACCCGCTCCATTTCGTCTACGAATTGCTGTGGTATGCCGCCCTCATCGTCGCGGTGCTCAGCCTCGCTGCATTCCTGATGATCGTCTTCGTCAACCTGATCGGCTCGTCGACGGCGGGGGAGATTTTCAACGAGCGCCTTCCCGAAATGATCAAAGGCGCTCCCGCAGCTCTGAAGGAAGTCTCGCTGGGACAGACGGCGAAGACCGTCGCCGCTCTCGTCGCCGCCGCCACGATCAGCACTGTCGCGGTGAAGGGAACGATTGCCAGTGCCGCAAGCAGTCCGATCAATGACCAAAAGACAGCTGCGGTCAGCGTGTCGGCGGCTCTCGGTACGCCCACGCGGCCGGGCAGACCATCCGACGGAAAGCAGGGAATCAAGGGAGACCCTGGCGATTCAGGCAAAACCGGTTCGCAAGGAATCGCGGGGCCGGCCGGCGGCAAGGGAGACAAAGGCGACAAAGGCGACAAAGGCGACAAGGGCGACAAGGGAAACCCAGGCGACCGAGGTGGCACCGGAGCACGGGGCGACGTCGGCCCACAGGGGGCCGATGGAGTGGTCCCCGAGCGGTGGCACGAAGAATTGGAGGAAGGGTTCGCGGTGCTGAATCAAAAAGTGGCGGCGGCTAAGACCGAAGCGGAAATAGCGAAGCAGCTTAACGAGGCCACCAAGCAAGCATTGAGTGATGCTTCGGCCAACCTCGGCAACGCCGAAAAACAGGAAACAGACCAGCGGAGTACTTTTGACACCGGAGTCGTGAAGCAGGTCGCGCTTCGCCATGGCGGCGGATTCTGGGCATCGATGCCATGGAACCAGACTTACAGCGTGAGCCCCGTCGCGGTGGAGGCCCTCAAGAGCACAGTCAGCGGAGATTGCGACGCTGCGGCGGCGTTGGTCACCATGACCACCATGAAGCCTATGAAACGGTCGGACTTTCACAAAACCTATGTCGCTGCGATCGAGCAAGCGCGACATCAAGAGAAACCGTGTCAAACGGCGTTCCCGTCGCTCGACAGCGTCGTCAAACGCACCGAACCGGCTGTGCTGACGCTCGCACGCATTCCGCGATAAATCAGGAGAGACTTGGCCATGGACAGCTCCACCGCACTTTCCGCCCCCGCCGTATCAACCCCGTCAGAGCCACCGCATGCAACCGATCCGTACACGCGCGCCGCCGAAGCGCTGCTGAGTCTCACAGCATTCTGCGGCACGATCGCCCTGGCATTGGCCCTTCCCCAGACCAGTCTGGCGGTCATCCTCGTGGTGATCGCAGTGATCGCCTTCTTCGCGTCGATCCTTTGCGAGAACAAAGCTGAGAAGCGGGCGGCGGAGCCTGCCGACGAGGGATTGGCGGCGGACATTGAATCGCGTCGAATCGCGAACCTCAGAAACCGCGTAAAAACGCGGCAGTATTTGGTTACGACGCAGCGGCTGCTGACCCTGGAAGATCAGGGCGTAGGACGCGACGTGCGGGAGAGCTTGGTCAGCAAAGTACCCAAAGAAGGCGAAAAACGGGTGCCGATGTCGGGCGAAGATCTGTTGGATTATCTTGATGAGTGCGTTGCGACGAAGCGCGTCGACGAAGAGTTGGATCAACTCGACCGCTATCTCCGCTGGCAGCGGCCTAAGCCGAAGCAGGAGATGAAGCCCGTGCAGGACGATCAGAACGCGAAATCTGAGAATGCAAAAACAAACGAAGAGACGCCGAGTTTCGCGAACGCACCGCTAATCTAGCCAGCGAGACAATTTGTCCATCAGGCGCATGAGATCGTTAGGCTCTCCCGAGCCGTTGAGCACATCTGGCGTCCTTTCGCATCGGACGAGGCTGCAATCAAAGCGGCACGCATAATCGACGACCATGGGCATCTGCGCGGCAAGCGACGAGGGGATGCGCGCGCAATGCCTTCTTTTTTCAGTGAGGTCACCGACTACCGAGATTTGCTTCCGAGGGCCGGACTACGATGTGGAATGGTTCGTCATCAGGATATAAGCCGTGAGCTCCAGCGGAACCGGCGCGCGCTCGCCTCATAACCCGAAAGTCGCGTTCAATCCCCGCAACCACCCGATCATTATGCTCTCCACCCTCGTCGATTCTTGACGTTGACCACGCAAAAGTCGTATCGAATCGGATGGCAGTGATTCGTTCGTCGCGAAGTCAACTTGACGTCTTACGTTCTTACGCGGCGTAGCGCTTCCCCACCTCCCGCATCACCGCCGCCGCTGCGCGGGGGACGGCGCCAGCGACGGCGGGCGACAGGGTCATGCCGCCTTCGAGGGTTTGCGGGACTATGCCGACCAGCACGACATCCTTCGGGGCGCTGCCGGCGAAGTCGAGGACGATGAGGGCGTCGTTGATGGTGGGCTCGTGGGGGCTGACGCGGATGCCGGGAGGAGTGGCGACAATCTCGTCGCGCGAGTAGAGGCGGATCGTGCCCGGAGGATCGTCGGCGGCGATGGCGTCGATGAAAATCACGCGGTCGTAGCCGGTCATGTAGTTGGGAAGGTCGAGCGATGGGGTGCCGAGGTCTTCGAGGGTGACGTCGGAGTTCAGTGGGAAATTCGACTCGAGGTAGGCGACGACGGCGGGACCGATGCCGTCGTCGCCCATAAGGATATTGCCGATGCCGTAGATGGCGGTCTTCACAGCACTTTCACCTTCGCCACGTTGTTGCCTTGAGGATCGAACGTGTGGACTGCGCAGGCCATGCACGGATCGAACGAGTGGACGGTGCGCAGGACTTCGAGCGGGTGCGCGGCGTCGGCGATCGGGTTGCCGAGGAGCGAGGCTTCATAGGGGCCGGACGTTCCCTTGCCGTCGCGCGGGCTGGCGTTCCAGGTCGTCGGGACGACGGCCTGGTAGTTCTTGATCGCGCCGTTGTCGATGACTACCCAGTGCGAGAGCGTGCCGCGTGGCGCTTCGTGGAAGCCGACGCCTTCGATTTCCCCCTTCGGGAACTCCGGCTGATTGAAGATGGCCGAGTCTCCTTTGACGATGTTGTCGGTCAGGAGCTGCCAGTGTTTGACGGCGAGCTCGGAAAGGACGGCGGTGCGTACGGCGCGCGCTCCGTGGCGGCCGAGCGTCGAGTGCAGCATGGCCGGCGTTGCTTTGACTTTGGCGATCGCGGAGATCTTGCCGAGGGCGGCGTCGGTCCACTTCACCATCAGCGGATTGCCGGAGGCATAACCTGCCAGCACATTCGCCAGCGGGCCCACCTGCGCGGCCTGACCTTCGAAGCGCGGCGCCTTGACCCAGGAGTACTTGCCGTCTTCCTTCCAGTCGGTGAACTCCGGATCGGTCTCGCCCTTCCACGGATGCAGCGGGCCGCCGCTCTTGTACCAGGCGTGCTCGCTGTCTTCGGTGACCGCTTTGCGCCAGTACGGATCCTTCTGGCCGGTGATGGGGTGGAACTTCGAGAGATCGCCGTTCGGGATGAAGCCGCCGGGGAGGTCGTACTTCGTGCTCCCCTCGTCGAGCGGGAGATCGGGGACGGAGAGGTAGTTGGTGACGCCCGATCCGTAGCTGAACCAGTCGGGATAAAAGCCGGCCACGGCGCAGACGTCGGGGACGTAGACGTTCTGCACGAATGAGACGACCTTATCAAGCAGCGATTTCATTTGATAAAGGCGGTCGACGTTCAATGTGGCGACGCTGTCGATGTTGATGGCGTTCTGCACGCCGCCGACGGCGACGTTCTGGATGTGCGGCGTCTTGCCGCCGAGCATGCCGACCACCTGGTTCGCGTAGCGCTGGTATTCGAGCGCCTGCAGGTAGTGGGCGACGGCGATGAGGTTGACCTCCGGCGGCAGCTTCATGGCCGGATGTCCCCAATACCCATGAGCAAACGGTCCGAGCTGGCCGCTGTCGACGAGGCCTTTCACTTTCGTCTTCACCGCGGCCATTTCCTTCGTGGAGTTGTTCGGCCAGTCGGAGAGACTTTCGGCGATCGACGACGCTTTGGCGGGATCGGCCTTCAGCACCTGCGTGACGTCGACCCAGTCGAGGGCGGAGAGGTGGTAGAAGTGGACGATGTGGTCGTGCAGTGCGTGCGCGATCAGGATCAGGTTGCGGATGTACTGCGCGTTGATCGGGATGGGCAGATTGAGCGCGTCTTCGACAGCCCGCACCGAGGCCAGCGCGTGGACGGTGGTGCAGACGCCGCAGAAGCGCTGCGTGAAGAGCCACGCCTCACGCGGATCGCGTCCGAGCAGGATCCGTTCGATGCCGCGAAACATGGTCGACGAGGCCCAGGCCTTGTTGATCTTTCCCTGATCGACCTCGACATCGATGCGCAGGTGCCCTTCGATGCGGGTGATCGGGTCGACGGTGACTCTGGTCATGACGATTTCTCCTTGACGGCGGCGAGGATGGGAAAGCGCTTCACGACCGCGACGTAGATCGCGAGCTCGATGGCGATGAGGCCGAAGCTGATGAACATCTCCGGAACCGACGGGAAGTAGTGCCACCCCGGTCCTGGATTGAAGGCGACGAGGTAGGTGTCGAAGCGGTAGACCGCGCCTGCCAGCGCCACGGCCATCGCGCCGCGGAACAACGTTCCGAGGTTGGCGCGCGGGCCGGCCAGCATCGCCAGCGGCAGTAGCCAGAGCACGTTCTCGATCCAGAACATCGTGCCGTAGAGATCGAGCGTCGTTGCGTAATGCAGGCTGCCGCTGAAGGCGAGATCGATGATGCGGATGATGACGAAGAACAGTCCGCCCCAGGCCGCGATCTTCTGCAGGTTGCGCAGCATCGCGAATTCCGGTTTGCGTCCGTAAACGATCGCTGAGAAGACCGACTCGAAGACGACGACCGCGTAGCCCATGGCCAGGCAGGTGACGAGGAAGAACAGCGGAAGCCAGCCGGTGAGCCAGAGCGGATGGAGCTTCGGTCCCGCCAGCATCATCAGCGAGCCGAGTGACGACTGGTGCATCGTCGGAAGGAGCATGCCGAGGGCGATGATCCAGATCAGCGCTTTATCGAGGATGGGCAGCAGGCGCTGCGAGATTCGTTTCAGCCGCGGCGGACCGTCCACGCTCCATTTCTCCATGAAGGCCGGCGACAGTTCGATCCAGAGGACGAAGACGTAGGCCATGATGCAGAGGGCCACTTCGAGGAGCGAGGAGTTGAGGTTCCAGTTCCAGAAGTAGAGCGGGATCTTCCACATGTTCCACGGGCGGCCGAGGTCGACGGCCACCGAGGTGCCGGCGATGGTGTAGCCGAGCGCGCTGGTGAGAATTGCCGGCCGCACCAGCGGGTGGTAGTGCCCTTTGTTGAAGATGTAGACGACGAGGGCGACGGCGTAACCGCCGCATGCGAGCGCGGTTCCGGTGACGACGTCGAGCGCGATCCAGATGCCGAGGGGATAGCCGTCGGACAGTCCGGTCGCGGCTCCGAGACCGACAGCGAAACGCCAGATCATCAACGCGATTCCGATCGCGCCGAGTGCGAGCAGGAAGAGGTAGGCGCGCGTGAAGAGCGCGCCGCCGAGCGGCTGTGCGTGCGTTTGCATCACGACTCCTTCTCCGACTTCCCGCGGTTGCGGAAGACGACCGCGCCGAGGAGCGCGTAGAGCGCGACTGGTCCAGCGAATCCTTTGTAGACGCCGTGCGTAACGCTCTGCTGCAGGTGCGGTACGGACTCGGGTTGCTGGAAGCGGAAGCCGATCTTTTCGAAGTCGACGTGCGAGAGGTAGAGCACCTGCGTGCCGCCGAGCTCGTGCTCGCCGTAAACCTTCTGAACGTACTTGTTCGGACTCGCTTTCAACCGCCGGTGTGCTTCATCCAGAAGATCCGTGTACCGCCCGAAGATCACAGCCTTTCGCGGACACACTTCGGTGCACGCCGGCTCTTTTCCATCGGCCAATCTGTGTTTGCACAGCTCGCACTTGACGATCTTCGGAGCCGTCTTCGCCCACTCGAATTTCGGGACGTTGAAGGGGCAGACGGTTTCGCAATAGCGGCAGCCGACGCACTTGCTGACGTCGTAGGAGACCACGCCGAACTTTCCCTTCTGCAGCGCGCCGAGCATGCAGGCGCCGACGCAGGCTGGATCGATGCAGTGCATGCACTGCTTTTTCGCGTAGGACGTTTCGCCGCCATCCTTGTAGAGCTGGATGACGTTCTTCGTGTACTGATTGAGCGAGTCGGGCGCGTCGTAGAGACCGCGGCCGTAGCCGCTGGTGTCAGGCGGCATGTTGTTGGCGTCCTTGCAGGCGACGACGCACGCCTTGCAGCCGATGCACAGGGTGGCGTCGTAGAGCAGGCCGACGGCATCGGGCGGCGCGGTTTTTTTGGCGCGGGCGATGGCGGCGGTTGGAATGGCGGTCACCGCCGCGGCGGCGGCGATGCTTTTGAAGAACGATCGACGATCGGTGTTCATCGCCTACTCCTTCGGCTCGTCGCTGCTGCCTTCGTTCATCTTTCGTGAAGCGATCAGTCCTGCGCCGATGAGCGCGCCGCCGACCAGGCCTGCTACGCCGGTGGCCGTCGCGCTGATGCCTTTGTGCTCGGCGTAAATCGGCGGATAGAAATCGGGAGGCACCGGGTGTGTAACGTCAGCGGTCTTGAAGATCGGCACGGTGAAGGCGATGTCCTTCTCGGTACAGCCGACGCATGGCGCACCGATGCCGATGGGCCAGCAGTCGACGACTTCGTTGAAGTGCCGCGTCGAACACGGCGCGTGGGTGACCGGCCCTTTGCAGCCGAGTTTGTAGAGGCACCATCCCTGGCGATGGCCGGAGTCGCCGAACTGGGAGGCGAAGCGGCCGGCGTCGAAGTGCGCGCGGCGCGGACAGTGATCGTGAATCAGCCGGTCGTATGCGAACTTCGGACGGCCGAGCGCATCGAGCTTCGGCACCTTGCCGGTGGTGGCGTATTCGAGGACGGTCGCGAGCAGAACGTACGGATTCGGCGGACATCCCGGCAGGTTGATGACCGGCTTGTTTTTGATGATGGAGTCGACTCCGGTCGCGCCGGTCGGATTGACGTTGCTCGATGGAATCCCGCCCCACGATGCGCACGAGCCGATGGAGATGACGGCCGCTGCGTGGTTCGCGACATCCTTGAGCATGTCGATGCCGTTGCGGCCGGCGATCTTGAGGTACGCGCCGTTGTCCTTGGTCGGGATCGATCCTTCGACGACGAGCACATACTTCCCGTCGTTCTCTTTCATCGCATCCTTCAACGCGGCCTCGGCATCACTCCCCGAGGCGGCCATGACCGTCTCGTGGTAGTCGAGCGAGATGACGTCGAAGATCAATGCGGCGAGATCGGGCTCCGAGGTGCGGAGGAGAGTCTCGGTGCAGCCGGTGCAGTCCTGCATGTGCAGCCAGATCACCGAGGGCCGCCGCGCTTTCCCGACGACGCCGGCAACGGCTTCCGGGCTGACGAAGTTGGTGATGGCGAGGCCGAACGGCGCCGCAACCATCAGTTTTCCGCAGAGGGTAATGAAGTCACGCCGGCTGCTGCCGGATCGCCTGAGTTGCTGGTCGATTGTCGGATGCAGGGTGGGATGCACGCTCATGCGCTCTCCTTCGGTCACGCGGTTCGGTGAGGACCGACAGGAATGTAGGCGCGGTGCGAATCGATGGAGGTGCGCTGAGGTACGGGTGCTTGTGCGATTCCGCACAGGGCGATGTTCACGGAGCCGCGGGAGACCGCTTAGTGCACGCGCTTCGGCAGCAATGCTTCAACGCGGTCACCGCCGACGACGGTCGAAACAAGACGCTGATCGAGAGTCAGGAGCGTGGCGTCGTTCGCTGCTGCAACCGCCACGAGATAGGCATCGGTGACCTGTTGATGGCCGAGGAGCGGTTTGAAAGTGGTCCGTACGCTGGCGAGAGTTGGGAGAATGTCGCAATACAGATGACGTTCATCGGCCGTGAGCCGCCGTAGCAGCTCGATCGCTTCGGCTGGACTCTGTCGAACATTCACAACTGTGGCATTCGACGAAAGGCGCACGAAGCCGAGTTCCGTCAATAGGCACGTCGCCCACCGTTGCGAAGGACTGTGGTCGAGTCGTTCCAAAACAGCGTCATGAAACGGATGGTTCGACCACCCGAGTGCGAGGAGAGCATTGACATCCAGAAGAAGCGGCCTCGCCTTAGACAATGCCTTCGTCATCCAACACCTTCTGGACCTTTGACACAGAGATCATCCGGGTTCCCTTGGGAACCTCGAAGACGGCAAAACGTGTACGGCGCTTCTTAGTCGTCGAAACCTGCCTCGGTTCGAGGGCAGTACGCGCCATTTCGGAGAGCACCAGCCCAAGCCGGCGGCCAGTGGCTTTGGCGTTCGCAACGGCCGCTTCATAAACGTCATCGTCAATCGTAACGGTCGTACGCATGATGCGATGATACGGTGATACGACTGTATCGTCAACCGGCTTGAGCGGTCCGCGAACGGCTCGTGAAGAGGGTAACCAAATGGATGGCCGAGAGCAGTAACGCCAGGAGAAGCAGAGCGAGGATCCATCCGCCGTAACGGCCGCTCCAGTCTCCGCCGCCACGGGCTGCGGCGAGGAGATCGTCGACATCGTAGTTGGTTCCGATGAGCGCCTTCGCGGTCTTCAGGTCGGGAGTGAGCGCGATGACTTCGTTGGGGTGCGTGAAGTAGCCGCCGATTTCGCCGTAGTGATAGCCGATGCCGTCGAGCATGCGGCGCGCGTCGCCGGGGTGCGCGGCGGCGGCGACGGTCCAGGCCAGCGGGATGGATTCGCGTTCGCGGAAGTGGCGCAGATCGGCCGGCGTGTCGTGCGGGTCGAACGAGAAGAGGACGACGCGATATGACGAAGGACCAGCGGACGATTGCGCCGCTCCCCGCTTCAACGCGCTGGCGATGAGGGGACAGGCCACCGGGCAGCGGGCGTACATCGGCGCGAGGATAGTCGGAATGCCTTTCCAGTCCGCGGTCGATCGCACGCGGCCGGTGTCGTCGATGATGTCGATGACCGGCAGCGGTTTGCCGGCCACGAATTCGGACGAGACCAGGCCGGTGCCGTACGCGATCGACGGCGCGAACAGCAGCAGCGCGAGAACGATCGGTTTCATCGAACCTGCGCGACCGGACTGCCGGGGTCGTACGGCGGCGCGCCCTCGTACCTTCCTTTGGCCAGTTCGACGAACGGCATCGTGTAGGCGACGATGAGAAGAATCACCGCGGCGACGAGCCATGGCCGGAAGTTCTGCACCGAGGCGACGTCCTCATCGTGATACGGCTCGCTGACAGGAAACTCCAGCGACGGCGAAGAGGTCTTTTTCTTCAGCAGCGTTCCGAAGAAGACGATGAAGTAGAGGAGCATGGCGATCGCCATGATCGTGCCGCCGATTGCGCCGACCACTCGCGAGAACTCCCAATCGGCGCGATAGAGCGGTGACGACGGATTCGCGTAGGACAGGCCGAGGTTCGTGCGGCGCGGTTCGCCCAGGACGCCGCCGCGGAACAGGCCGGTCGAGAAAACGAGAATGCCGAGCGCCCAGATGTAGGGGATCCAGACGTTGATCCGTTTGAACGCGACCTCGCGGCCGGTCAGCATCGTCAGCAGCATCAGGCTTCCGCCGATGAACGCCAGGAAGACCGGCCCGGCCACCGTCTGGTGAAAGTGCGCCGGCATCCACGACGTGTTGTGTACGACGGTGTCGAGGTTGTACGACGCGTTGATGATGCCGGTGATGCCGCCCGGGATGAAGAGCACGAGACCGGCGAAGAGGTAGCCGAACATCCAGCGGTCCGTATCGAGATACGGCAGCTTTCGCCACCAGCCAAAGAGTCCTGCTCCGCCGTTCTTGCGCGCGCCGTGCTCCATCGAGGCCGCGAGCGTGAAGGCCGTGACGAGGCTGGGGATTGCCACCAGCAACGTGAAAAGCGCGTGTACCGCCTTCCACGTCGTGCTGATGGCCGGCTCCATATATTGATGATGGATTCCGATCGGCGCCGAGAACGCCACCAGCCAGAGGAAGGTGAAGCGGCCGGCGAAATCGGAGTAGAGCTTTCCGCCCGACAACTTCGGCAGCATCGTGTAGAACATCACGTAGGCCGGCAGCAGCCAGAAGTAGACGAGCGGGTGCCCGAAAAACCAGAAGAGCATCCGCGCCAGCGGTACGTTCACCGTTGCCGTCCAGCCGAACGACCATGGGATCAGCAGCGCGATGATCTCGATCGCCACCGGAACCGTGGCGATGAACCAGACGATGAACGTGGCGAAGATGCCTATCACGCCGAGCGGCACTTTCGTGTCGGGAAATTCGCGCCTCCACTCCCGATACAGCGGGATCCAACTGAAGAACGCGATCCACGATCCGATCACGAGCAACACCAGGCCGACGTAGAACGCCGGATGCGCTTTGAGCGGCGGATAGAAGGTGTAGAGCACGCTGGCGTGACCGGTCAGCATCGGCAGCGCCGCCATCAACGTGCCGGTCGTCATCAGGATCAGCGACGTCCACGACCAGCCGAGAAAGAGCGGCTTGCCGAGGTAGAAACGAATTAGGGCGTGTCCGAATGCGACGGCGAAGAAGGTCGTGAAGACCACGGCGTTGATCGCGCCGTGCAGCGTCAGCCCCTGGTAGTACTCGATACCGAGAAAACTCTGCGAGCGGATGATGCCGGCGCGGAAGAGCACCTGCAGAAATCCCATGGCGATGCCGACGATGAGCAGGACCATCGGAAAGAGGATTTCGAAGAGGATGATTTTTCGGAGGCCCGGCTCGACATCGATGCGCGTGTAGGGAGGTGCAGCCGATCGCATGTTCATTTTCCTCGCGCTCTACTGCAGCGTCTTCAGGTACTCGATGATGGCTGTGATGTCGGCAGGCGGAACGGGCAGCGGCGGCATTCCGGGGTCGACGCCCTTCACGATCTTGGCGTCCGGCTTCTCGATCGACTCGCGGATGTAGGCGTCATCAGCGATGACGGTGGTGCCGTTGGCCAGCTCGCGTTTGCGGCCGTAGAGGCCCTTGAACGTGCCGCCGATCGAGGCGCCGCCGTCGAGCGAATGGCAGGCGGTGCAGCCCTGGTCTTCGAGGATTTTGCGTCCGCCCGCGAGCACCGCCGGCGGCGGCGCGGCGACCGCCGCGACTTTGTCGGTGACGTGAATCCGCGCCGCCATGTTGTGGTGCTGGATGCCGCAGTACTCGTTGCAGACCACGAGGTAGTCGCCCGCTTTGTCGAACGTGACGCGCGCGTAGTTCACCGCGCCGGGAACCGCCATGAGGTTCACGTTCGTGCCGACGATCTGCATCCCGTGCGTGACGTCGGCGGTGCTGAGATAGATGTCGGCGGTCGAGCCGGGACGGATCGAGATTTCGGCCGGCTCGAATCGCCACATGCGCGCGACGTAGTGAATCTCGTATCGCTTCGGCGCCTGATCGATCACCTTCCCCTCGAGAAACGGGCGCACGTCGGTCAGACAGGTGGGGAGTCCGATGCCGAGTTGCTTGACGGTCAGCGCGATCACGCCCGCGAGCGCGAGGACGAAGACGACCGCCGCGGTGATGATGCGTTTCTCGATCATCGCCGCGCCACCATGACCGCCGCCAGCAGCGCCCACACAGCGGCGTAGAACGCCATCATGGCCACAAAGAACGCCACGGCTCCTCGGGGAACGAACGGGGTTTCGTCATTCATCGTGCGCGAACGATCGCGCCGCATACGCAAGGTCGACGGTGGCCGCAATCACGACGCGGTGTGACGTGCGTCAATGCCTTTTGTGCGGCTCCTCATCGTCATGCGATCGGCGGGAACGCAACATGAAGCTCTCAAGGAGGCTCTCATGCGCAGGACACTTTTCTGGACAGGGTTGATCGTGCTGATGGCGCTGCCGATCGTCTATGGCGTTCAGATCTACGTAACCCAGGATCTCCCGGACGTGAAGGTGTGGCAGTGGCTTATCCCCGCGGCGGCAGTCGTTACGGTCTTCTTCTCCCGGAATCCGGACGACGTACTGAAACACCACGTCGTCTCCTGACGCGAGTATCGAAACGTTGCGGCGCGCGCAGCGCGATGGAGCGCTGGCGTCCCAGCCGGCGCTCCGGTCAGACGCTGCGCGCAATCAAATTTTGTGACGCACGTCAACCGCGGTGGTGACGCCCGCGCTAAACCGGCGTCGCTCATTTCGACACACTGGCCTTCATGAGCGAACACGTCATCGACACTGTGCTGCGCATTCGGGTCGAGCATCGGCCAGGACAGCTCGCGCGCTTGACAAACACCATCGCCGAGGCGGGGGGACTGATCGGCGACATCTCCACGATCAACGTCGGCGAGACGGCCACGCTGCGCGACGTCACCATCGAAACGATCGACGAGGAACAGACCATGCGCGTGGTTACGTGCATCGGCGCGATCGACGGCGTCGAAGTCATGGAGACCACCGACCGCGTGTTCGAAGCGCACCGCGGCGGAAAGCTGCACTCCACCAGCCGCGTGCATCTCGATCAACTCGCCGACATGCGCAGCATCTACACGCCAGGCGTCGCGCGCGTTTCGCGGGCCATCGTCGATGACGCGTCGCGTGCGTGGGAACTGACTTCGATCGGCAACTCCGTCGGCATTTTCACCAACGGTTCGCGCGTCCTTGGCCTCGGCAATATCGGTCCGCTGGCCAGCATGCCGGTCATGGAAGGAAAGGCCGTGCTCTACGACGAGCTGGTCGACATCAGCGCCACGCCGGTGCTGATCGACACACTCGATCCGATGGAGTTCGTCGACACCGTGATGCGCATCTCGCACACGTTCGGCGGCATTCATCTCGAGGACATCCGCATCCCCGACTGCTACGCCATCGAAGACGAACTGCGCCGGCTCCTGCGCAAGCCGGTCATGCACGACGACCAGCACGGAACGGCCACCGTCACGCTGGCCGCGGTCATCAATGCGTGCCGCATCACCGATCGCGACCTGAAACGTTCGCGCGCCGGCATGATCGGGCTCGGCGCCGCCGGCAGCGCCATCGCCAAACTCGCCGTTTCCTACGGCGTTGGCGAAGTGCTCGTCGCCGACACCTCGGCGGATGCCGTCCGGCGCGTTGCGGCCGCGGGCGCGATCGCGTCGGACATGGACACGATCATGGCCGAGGCGGACATCGTCATCGCCGCGACGGGATGTCCCGGGCTGATCGATCCGCGCGCCGTACGCAAAGGGCAGGTCATCTTCGCGCTGACCAATCCGAAGCCGGAGATCTTTCCCTCGGATGCGCGCGGCGCGGGAGCGGCGTTCGCCGGCGACGGCCGTTCCATCAACAACGCCCTCGCGTTTCCGGGCTTGTTCCGCGGCGCGCTGCAGGCGCGCAGCAGCGCGATTACGACCGGGATGTTGATCGCCGCCGCGGAAACGATCGCGGCACTCGCCGCGCCGGGCGACGTCGTCCCGTCATGCCTCGACCGCGGCGTCCATCAGGCCGTCGCCAAAACCGTCTTCGAAACCGCAACCCGCATTGGTCTTGCCGGCACAGCCATCCTGTAGCCGCATCACATCAACGAAAGGAACGAACGATGAGCACTGCCACGCTGCTGTTGAAAGGAAGAGAGTACGAGCTGCCTGTAATCGAAGGAAGTGAGGGCGAGACGGCGATCGACATCACCTCGCTCCGCGCGAAGAGCGGCGCCATCACGTTTGATCCCGGCTACGCCAACACCGGCTCCTGCGCCAGCGCGATCACGTTCATCGACGGCGAGAAGGGCATCCTTCGCTATCGCGGCTATCCGATCGAGGAGCTGGCGCGCCAGTGCACGTTCGTCGAAGTCTGCTACCTGCTGATCCACGGACATCTGCCCTCGCCGGCCGAACTGATCGCGTTCGACGCAAAGCTGACGCGGCACAGCCTCATTCACGAGGACATGAAGAAGTTCTTCGAAGGCTTCCCGCCCTCGGCGCATCCGATGGCGATCCTCTCGGCGATGGTGGCGTCGCTCTCCGCCTACTACCCAAACAGCGGCGACAGCGAGTTGAACATCATCCGCCTGCTCTCGAAAGCGAAAACGATCGCCGCGTTCTCGTACAAGAAATCGGTCGGCCAGCCGTTCATCTATCCGCGCAACGACCTGACGTACACGCAGAACTTCATGCACATGATGTTCGCCGTGCCGGCTGAGGACTATGTCGTGTCCCCGGCCGTCGACCGCGCGCTCAATCTGCTGCTGATCCTGCACGCCGATCACGAACAGAACTGCAGCACGTCGACCGTGCGCATGGTCGGAAGCAGCGGCGCCAACCTCTTCGCCTCGATCTCCGCCGGCATCTGCGCGCTTTGGGGACCGCTGCACGGCGGCGCGAACCAGCACGTCATCGAGATGCTGCAGCAGATCCGCGAGTCGGGCCAAAGCCCGCGCGCGTTCGTCGAGCGCGCGAAGCAGAAGGATTCCGGTTTCAAGCTGATGGGATTCGGCCACCGCGTCTACAAGAACTTCGATCCGCGCGCGACGATCCTGAAGAAAGCCGCCGACGAAGTCCTCGCCTCCCTCGGCATGCGCGATCCGCTGCTGGACACCGCCATCGAGCTGGAGCAGATCGCGCTCACCGATCCCTACTTCATCGAACGCAAGCTCTACCCGAACGTCGACTTCTACAGCGGCATCCTCTATCGCGCCATGGGCATCCCCACGAACATGTTCACGGTCATGTTCGCCCTCGGCCGCCTTCCGGGCTGGATCGCGCAATGGAAAGAGATGGTCGGCGACGACAAGACCAGGATCAACCGTCCGCGCCAGGTGTACGCCGGCAACACCGTGCGCAACATCGAAACGCTCGAAGAAGCGCTGGCAATGACCGTGTGACGAACCGGCGGGTGTGATGCGCACCCCGCAGCCGCGTGACCTGTCTCCTTCCGGGCCAGGTCATCCGGCTTTATGCATGTTCGGCGGAGGACACGCTCATGCTGATCAAGGATGCGATGACAGTTTCACCCATCTGCTGCACTCCTCACGACACGCTCGATTCCGTCGCCCGAATGATGTCGGAGCACGACTGCGGCTTTATCCCGGTCTGTGATTCTTCGAAACTGGTCGGCGTCATCACCGACCGCGACATCACCTGCCGCGCCGTCGCCGCGGGAAAAAATCCGTCCACGACGCCGATTCTCGACGTGATGACGAAGACGGTCTACACGATCCGCCGCGACGAAGACGTCCAGGCCGCGATCGAACTGATGGAGGCGCAACAAATCCGCCGGCTGCCGGTCGTGGATGACGATGGGAAGGTGGTTGGGATCCTCGCGCCGTCCGATCTCGCGCCGACCTTCGCCTCAACGAACGTCGCCGATTTTCTTCTCGCGGTGTCGTACTGGAACCGCAAGTCTGCGGTGTCGCACGTTCACGCGTAGTCGCCAGGGCCGGGGAGTCGGGAGTCGGAGAACGACCTAACTCCCCGCTCCCACCCCCGACACCCGACACCCCACCCCCGTGACATCAAACACACACTCCGACCAGTGACTCGCCGCACCCGGCATGGGTGACCGCCTCGACTGCTTTCTGCCCGCTTCGAACGCAATGTGGGACTCCAGGACAAAGGAGAAGCGTCATGGAGAAAAGCAGGTATCACCAGCACCCCATGCTCGCGCTCATCGCGGCAATTCTGATCGCGGGAGTGGCGGGCCTCACATTCGCCGCCACGCCGGTCACCGTCACGATGACCGTTACCGGCGATCCCGTACCCGGCGCGACGGTCAGCGCGAAAGCGAAGGTCGTCATCAACGACGGCTCGACGTTGCAGAGCATCAAGTGGACGCAGACCGGCGGCGTCGCGGCCATCGTGGCCGGCGACACGTCCGACACCATCGCCGTCGCGATGCCGAGCCGCAAGCTGTTTCGCGAAGAGCTGATGACGGTGCTCGAAGAGGCGCCCATCACCGATGCGCAGCGGCCCGCTAACATGCCTACAGGCCTCGCGTACGAAGGCGGACTGCAGAATCGCTTCGTCGTCGCCGGCGTGTCGCCGCACGCGCTTGCCGATGCGGCCGCGATCAAGTTCGACGTCGCCGTAACAACGTCCTCCGGCACGTATCGCGTCCCACTGACGTTAGCCGGCAATCTGCCGTGGGAGACGGCGACCGGAACGCGCAACGTTCCAATCCTGCTGCCCGTGCTGCTGCACGCGAAGAAGCAGGCCACGTACAACTGGACCCTGACCGCGCCGGCCGGCTCGACGGCCACGCTTCTCGATCCAACGACGCAAAACCCCGAGTTCACGCCGGACGTCGCCGGCACCTATCAGCTCACGGTCACCGACCTCACCGCCAACAAGCCGGTCACGATGACCATCCACGCCGGCACCTGGAAGGGCATCATCACCAGCCAGGATGCAACCGGCCGTCCGGTCGTCGACACCGCCTGCATGCAGTGCCACGTCAAGAACACACCGCACTTCGACCTCTTCACGCCGTGGGCGCAATCGGGCCATGCGGAGATCTTCACGCAGAACGTCAACACGCCCGGCGGTCACTACACCTCGGCGTGCATCTCCTGCCACTCCGTCGGCTTCAACGCCAAGCCCGTAAACAACAAAGGGATCGACGAAGCCGCCGACTTTGCCGGCTTCCTCACCACCGATCTGCTCACGCACGGCGATCCGCAGAACTGGACGAAGACGCTCGCCAACTATCCCGCCACCGCGCGGATGGCCAACATCCAATGCGAGAATTGCCACGGTCCGCAGGACAGCGCCGCGCACATGAAGAAAGACGGCTCGCGCAAGACGCTCTCGTCCGAAGTCTGCGGAACGTGTCACGGCGAACCGGCGCGTCACGGGCGCTACCAGCAGTGGCAGCTCTCCGGCCACGCCAATTACGAAGTCGCGGTCGCCGAGGGGACGGACGCGACGTGCTCGAAATGCCATAGCGCGCAGGGATTCGTCCAGTGGCAGGACAAAGGATTCAGCACCGCCAATCTCGACGTCACCTGGACCGCGGACGACGTCCACCCGCAGACCTGCGCGACCTGCCACGATCCGCACGACGTCGGCACGACGTCCGGCGGACCGACCACCAACTCCAAAGTACGCGTCACCGGCAAGACGCCGCCGCTCATGGCCGGATTCACCGCCACCAACGTCGGCTCCGGCGCCATCTGCATGACCTGCCACAACGGCCGCCGTGATCTTCGCGATGACGCCCACTTCACCGTCGCCGACGCCACGCGCGCGCCGCACGAAGGTCCGCAGGCCGACATCCTCATGGGCCAGAACCTCTACTTCACGAAAGTCGGTACGCGCGGCCTGCACTCGATGATTCAGGACTCGTGCGTCGCCTGCCACATGGAGTCGACCGATCCGCCGGCCGCGCTCGCGAACCTGAACGCGGACGGAACCTACGGCGGCACGAACCACACGTTCTACGCCAGCAACACCATCTGCACGAAGTGCCACAGCAACTTCACCAAGGAAACGGTGCAGGCTCCCGTCGAGGCGAAGCTGGCCGCGCTCAAGGCGCAGATGGAAACGTCGATCAGGAACCTGATGCAGGCGCAGATCCGCGCCGGGAACGCCATCGACCTCAATGGCCAGAAGACGATCAAGAACGCCTCCGACATCGCCGGCATCGAGTTCATCTCCAGCCACGGCCGGCAGGGCGTCAACGTGACGCTCACCGGCGGCACGAAAGTCAGCGATCTCTCGCTGGCCACGGTGAAGGTGGTCCGCCCGGCCGGGACGCCGGTCGAGCTCTACTCGGTCGCCGATCCCGCCCTCGGCAAAGCGGGCTGGAACTACTTCATGGTCGAGAGCGACAAGAGCAAAGGCGTACACAATCCGGCCTTCGTCAACTCCGCGCTGGACGTCTCGCTCTTCGCAGTCAGCTCGATCAATGCCGCCGCGGTTTCGACGCCCGCGAATGGCGTGAATCCTGCCGCGATCGGCGGCGGCCTCGGCAACGGAGCCGGAGCTGTCTCGTGCAACACGAAGTACGTCTACTGGAGCGAGATGGTCGGCCACACGCCCGGCAGCGCCGGCAGCCAGTGGCGCACCGATCTCGTCGCACGCAATCTCGAATCCTCCACCGCCTCGCTGCGCTTCGTCCTCCACCAGGCCAGCGGCGATCTCGAAGCCGCCGGCACCATCGACGGCAATTCGCAGAAGGCGTTCGAGGACCTTACGGCCACGATGAGCGCATCGAACATCGGCGCGCTGGAGATCTGCTCCGATCGTCCGCTGCTCGTGGCCACCCGCATTTTCAATCAGGCCGATAACGGCACCTACGGCCAGAGCTACGACGGCCGCGTGGCCGACCTCGGCTATTCCGCCGGCCAGACCATCAGCCTGATCGGACTGCGTCAGAAGTCGAATGCGTTCCGTTCGAACCTCGTCATCACCAACGGCGGAACGACCGAGGCGCAGGTCACCGTCAATCTGTTCGATTCTTCCGGGAAGTCGCTGACCGCCTACAACCTGATCGTCAAAGCGGGCTCAGGTCTTCAGGACATCGAGCCGTTCAAGAACCGCGCGAACGCACCCGACATCGATTGGGGCTTCGCGACGGTGACCGTGGTGAAGGGGACGAACATCCTCTCCTCAGCCTCGATGATCGACATGAAGACCAACGACCCGACCACGATCCAGGCACGGCAATAGCCTTCGTCACGTTTCCCGGTGAGCGGCGCCAGCCCCAGGCTGGCGCCGTTTTTGTTACTGTATCGATCCACAGAAGGAGGTTCGAATGACCCGAAAACTGACCATTGCATCGATGATCACCCTCTTCATCCTCGCCTCAACGGTTGCTTTCGCCGCCGCGCCCGGCGCGCCGGAAACATTCAAAGCAAAATGCGCGAGTTGCCACGGCCCCGACGGCGCCGGCGCGACTGCGGTCGGCAAAGCGATGAAGGTCCGCGACCTCCGCTCGGCCGACGTGCAGAAGCAGTCCGACACCGACCTGCAGAAGGTCATCAGCGACGGCAAGGGCAAGATGCCCGCGTACAAAGACAAGCTGAGCGTCGCCGACATCTCCTCGCTCGTCGCCTACATCCGCGGCCTCGCGAAAAAGTAACCCGTCTCTCCTCCGCGGCTCCGCGTGAAACGCTTTTGACGCGGAGCCGCCGTGTGCGATCGATCACACGCACGCGTGTTGCGCAACATTCGTTTGTGATTCTTGCCATCCCAGAATCGTGCGATGGCGAACCTGCACACGAAAGCAATCCACGGCGGTCTCGATCCGGCTGCGCATCGCGGCGCGGTGTCGGTGCCGATCTACCAGAGCTCCACATTCGCGTTTCCCTCTGCGGAAGAAGGAGCCGCGCGTTTCGCGGGAACGTCGCCCGGCCCGATCTACACGCGGATGGGCAATCCGACCGTTCAGGCGCTCGAATCGTGCGTCGCTGATCTCGAGGAAGGATGCGGCGCCATCGCCACGGCCACCGGCATGGCCGCGATCAGTACCGTCTTTCTGGCGCTCCTGCGCAACGGCGATCACGTGGTCTGCACCGATCCGCTCTACGGCGCCACGCGCACGCTGCTCACGCGCTACTTCTTCCGCCTCGGCGTGACGTCGACGTTCGTTCCGACAGTCGACACCACCGCGCTCGCAGAGGCGATTCGTCCTGAGACGCGCCTGATCTATGTTGAGACGCCGGCGAACCCGACGCTCGATCTCGTCGACCTGGCAGCGGCATCCGCCGCCGCGCGCGGAGCCGGCATTCCGCTCGTCGTCGACAACACCTTCGCCGGGCCGCACCTGCAGCGGCCGATCACACTCGGTGCGGACGTCGTGCTGCACTCGATGACGAAATCGCTCAACGGTCACAGCGACGTCATCGCCGGAATCGTGATCGCACGCGATCCAGCAATGCTGGCCGTTTTGCGCGATGCCGCGATCGTGTTCGGCATGACCATCGACCCGCATCAATCATGGCTCGTTCTGCGCGGCATTCGAACCATCGGCATGCGCGTCGAGCGCGCGCAGGCGAACGCGATCGCCATCGCCCGCTGGCTCGAACAGCACGAGGAAGTAGCCTGGGTCCGCTTCCCCGGACTGCCCACGCATCCTCAATTCGATCTCGCGCAACGCCAGATGTCCGGCCCCGGATCGGTGATCGCGTTCGAACTTCGCGGCGGCACGGAAGCGGGCCGCATCCTGATGAACAGCGTCCGCATGATCACGCTCGCCGTCTCCCTCGGCGGCGTCGAATCACTGATCGAGCACCCCGCCTCGATGACACACAAAGGCGTTCCCGTCGAGGAGCAGCGCCGCCAGGGCATCACCGCCGGCCTGGTCCGCCTCTCCGCCGGCTGCGAAGACCTCGACGACCTCGTCGCCGACCTCGCGCAAGCGCTGGCGTGCGTTGCCGTCGCAGTTCCTCCGCGTCCCCGCGTCTCCGCGTGAAAAAGCTTGGCACGCGGAGCCGCGGAGGCGCGGAGAGATGCAAGCTACCCTTGCCGGATCTTCAGCGCCAGCGCTGCCAGGGCGGCAATGATCACACCTAGCGCGATGAGCAGGCCGCGGCGGCGGTAGGCCAGCTCGTCGAGTGAATGCTGGCCGGCTTCGAGTGCCGCGTGGGCGTGTTGCAGCGCTTCCTTCTTCTTATCGGCGAATGCGCCGGCGGGGTTGAACGTGTGGACGAGCGCCTCCAGCTCGATCTGATTGTCGACCGCCGCATCGAGCTCGGGACGTACGGAGCGCACTTCCACGCCGCCGCGTTGTGCGGCCAGGAGGATGCGCTCGGAGCGGGCGATCATGCTGGTCACTTCGCGCGTGCTGGCGAGCAGTCCCTGCGATGTGGACAGGCCCTGTCCCGCGACGACGTGGCAATCGGTGCAGCGGCGCACGGACACCCTCACTTCGTGGCCCGACGCCGGATCGCGATACGTGTAGTGCGTTTTGCCGATGCGGAACTTCTCGAAGAGACGCGCGAACTCGGGGCGCAGCTGCACTTTTCCGTCCGAGGACGGTAGGCGATGCGTGGGAAGGTTGAGGGCCTGATCGACCAGCCAGTCGAAGCGATCGTCGCCTTTGAGATGGAGCTTGTCCGCGGCCGAGATCAGCGTGCCGCGCATCTGCCGGAAGTGTTCGGCCTTCGCTTTTGGCTCCGCGACGAATCCCGCCAGCGGTCCGACGCCTTCGTGGCAGAACGCGCAGGGCGTGTCGGGAAGCGCGCCGAGCATGGCTACGGTCGGACGGACCACGGAGTGATTGCCGTGGCAGACCAGGCAGGAGCTCAGCTGCGTGAACTGCAGCGCCGAGCGCTTGTCGTCGTGGCACGTGCCGCACTTGCCGTCGGGGACGCTCGCGAGGAACTGGTTGTGCCGTTCGAGGCCCGCGGCTTTCGGACTGGCGCGGAACAGGTCCTCTTCGCGCGCGTGGCAACTTCCGCAGACGAAACGGATGCTGCCGATTCCGGGCGGCGCCGCACCGTGATTGCCGTGACAATCGTTGCAGGTCGGCGCGGTCAGATCGCCCTTTTCGAGCAGCGCCTTCGCATGCACGCTCTGGCTCCAGCGCGCGTATTGGTCGACAGGGAGATTGCGTCCGTTCGCCTGCATCCGCTTCGGATCGGAGTGGCACTTGCTGCACGTCTCGGCAACGTGCGTCGGATAGACGGGCGAGTCCGGATTGCCTTTGCGGCGGATGTCGTGGACGGAGTGGCAATCGATGCAGGTCGCCACATCGGTCACGCCGCTGCGCAGTTTCTGCCCGTGATGGCTGGACCAGTACTCGCTCACCATGTCCACGCGGGCCTCGGGATTGAAGCGGTTCATGTACGCCGCGGACGAATGACAGCGTCCGCAGAATTCGGGGATGTCCTGCCGCTTCGGCGCACCGACGTACGGATTCGGCTTGAACTTCGGATCCATCGCACCGCCGATGTCGTCGCCGAGCTTCGGATCGGGATTGCCGCCGTGGCAGTCGTGGCAGGAGAGCCCCACCGTCGAGTGAACGTCGACGCCGAAGTGCCGCACCTTCGCTTTGCCGGCATCGTCGAACAGTTCGCCGCCGTGGCAGTGGATGCACGATGTCTCGCGAACCGCTTTGGCTGGAGGGGGAGCGGCGATCGCGCTGATCGCGAATATCGCGATCGCAGCGAAAAGCAGTTTGATTCTCATCGCCCCTCCGGATTTCTGCTGCCTCGAGTGATGAAGGCCAGGAGCGAGAGCAGCAGACCGCTGATCAGGACGACGTAGAGCGGCAGGAGCGACGCGTATCCCCAGCACGTCATGCCGAGCGCGAACAACAGCGCCGCGACGCCGCCGAGCGTCCAGCCCTTGCTTCGGCCGGTGCGTTGCGCGCCGCGGTCGAGGAACGGGATCAACACCAGCAGCAGTCCGGCCGCGCCGAAGAGCATGATCGGGATGGCCTCGTACTCGATGCCGGCGATCTCGCCGCCCGGTACGAGCTTCAGCGTCTGGAACATGAAGACGAAGTACCACTCCGGCCGGATGTTTTCGTACGCCGGCGCGAAGAGATCCGCCTTCTCCCCGAGCTCCCACGGGAAGAGCGCCGCAAGCGCTGCCAGCACGCCGAGGGCGAAGATCCAACCGGAGAGATCGCGCAGTGCGAAATGCGGGAAGAACTTCATCGGCGGCCGGCGCTTCGACTCCTCCTCGCACGGCGCCGGAACGCTCATCCCTTTAACCTGCACCAGCGCGAGGTGGACGACCAGGATGACCGTCGTGATCGCGGGAAGCAGCGCCACGTGCCAGCCGTAGAAGCGCGACAACGTTCCGCCGGCGACGCGGTCGCCGCCGCGGAGGAAGCGCACCATCCACGGGCCGACCACCGGCACCACTCCGGCGATGTCGGTCCCGACCTTCGTGGCGAAGAACGCCAGTTGATTCCACGGCAGGAGATAGCCGGAGAATCCGAAGCCCATGATCAGGAACAGCAGCAGCGCGCCGCTGGCCCACGTCAGCTCGCGCGGCGCGCGGTAGGCCTTCATGAAGAAGACGCTGACCATGTGCGCGACGGCGAAGAACACCATCAGGTTGGCGGACCACGAATGGATCGAGCGGATCAGCCAGCCGAACGGAACGACGGTCATGATGAACTCGACCGATTCAAATGCTTCGTTCGCCGACGGCCGGTAATACAGCATCAGCATGACGCCGGTGCAGACCTGCACCAGGAAGAAGAAAAGCGTCATCCCGCCGAGGTAGTAGAAAACGCTGTAGCGATGGACGGGGACGGTCTTGTGCGACGCGAACTCGGTGATCGTCGAAAGGCCGAGGCGATCGTCCAGCCAGCTGCGGGCGCGGGCGAACATCGGCGCCTACACCTTCGAGACGACGATCTTCGCCGGCTCGGAGCCTTTCGCCACGAGGTTCACTTTGTACGCGGTCAATGGCCGCGGCGGCGGACCGGAGACGTTGCGGCCATTCAGGTCGTACGCGCCGCCGTGACAGTTGCAGAAGATCCGGCTGCGGTCTTTCTGGTATCCGACGATGCAGTCGAGGTGCGTACACGTCGCAGAAAACGCGCGGTATTCGCCTTCCGACGCTTTCAGCAGGATGACCGGCTCCGCGCCGAAGCGGACGATCTTGAATCCCTTTTGCGCGAAGGCTGCATCCGACACATCCCCTGCTTCAACCGAATTGGTCGTGGCCTCCGGAATCCTCGGCGGGCTGGCGAAGCGCGCGATCGGGTAGATGACCGCGGCGACCAGCGCGCCGAACGATGTGCCGAGGAACCAATTCAAAAAACGCCGCCGTGGGAGAGGGGTCGAACCATCCATCGTTCTTCGCTCCTGTGTGACGCGGACAGTCCATGAAACCGTGCGTCACAGATGCGTGTTGGTGTCTCAGATCACCTTCGGATGTATGCGCCGACACAGAAAAGGGAGTTCATTCGATGCTTGCCTGACACATGGACGTTGCTGCCCGCCTGGACGCGATCGATGAACGATTGCGTGCGATCGAGGCCCGCCTCGCGATCCACGAGGCTCCTCCGCCGCCGGAACCCCTCCACGTCTCCGCGCCTCCGCGTGAAAACGTCCTCTCTTTGACCGGCCGCGCCGTGCTGATCCTCGGCGGAGCGTTCTTACTCAGAGCCGCGACAGAAACAGCCCTCAACCACCCAATCGGCATCGTACTCGGCCTGGCCTACGCCATCGCGTGGATCGCCGCCGCCGCATTCGCCGCAAAAAAGGGAAGGCGAACCCCCGCCATCTTCCACATCGCCGCGGCCGCCGCCATCGGTTACCCGATCATCGCCGAGGCCGTCACGCGCTTCCACGTGCTAGGACCGATTGGCGCCGCGATCCTGCTCGCCGCGTTCAGCCTGGCCATGCTGATCGTCGCGCGTCTGTACGATTTGCAAACAGCGGCATGGATTGCAGTGGCCGGCGCGACGATCGTCGCACTCGTTCTGGCGTACGCAACGAAAGAGTTGATCCCGTTCGCGCTCGAGTTGACGTTCGCCGGCGTCGCAGCATTCGTCCTCTCGCTGAACTACGTCGGCTGGCTGCTGGCGATCGAGAGCGACCTCTTCGCGATCTTTTTGGTCGCCGCCGCTCTGCTCGATGAAACGAAAGAAAACCGTTCCGCGCTCGTCATCACGCTGCTTGTCTTTGCCGTCGCATGGATGTCGATGACGATACGTGTGAATCCGCAGACCGCGATCGCGTCGCTGATCGGGATCGGCGCCGCGGCCGCGCTTGTGCTGCCGCCGCCGCTGATGACGATGGTCTTTGCGGTTGCCGCTGTCGTCGCCGCGGAGCTCGCGCGCCGCAAGCAGTGGCGCGCCTTCGCGGTGCTGAGCGCGGTGTGGGGAGTGGCCGCGGCCATTTCCGGTGGACTCTTCCCCTTCATCGCCGCGGTGATCCTCGGCGAGAAGACAGCGATCCCGATCTTCGCGATGCTGGCTGCGGCGTTCTGCCTGATCGCGTTCGTCCGTCTCGATTTCGCGCGACTGCCGCTGCTGGCGATTCCCGCATGCGCTGTCGCCGTCGTAACGATCTACATCACGGGCGGCGGCGCCGTCGTGCGAACGATCATCCTCGCAGCGGCCGCCGTCATTCTCGCGTTCATCGCGCGAAGGTGGAACGTTGCCGAGGCCTGGCAGCTGGCCGTCGTCACGCTGGTGTTGACCGGCGTGCAGGTGGTCGCACAGGAACTGCGCAGCGGCGTGCCGGTCATCATGTTCGCCGCCCTCGCCATCTACGGCGGCGCCATGCTCGCCATCGCGCGGCTGCGCTCGGCGTAAGAAGCGTTTCACCACAAAGACACAAAGAGCACAAAGAAACCTCTGTGTCCTCTGTGCCTCTGTGGTGAAAAGGTTTTTTACTTCAGGGTACGAATGAACGCGATGACGGCTTTGATGTCAGCCGCTTCCAACTTGCTCGCCGGCATTTTTCCCTTGCCGTCCGTGAGCACTTTCGTGATCTCCCCGTCGCTCAGCTTCTGCACTTCGGCGGAGCGGAGATCGCGCACTTTCAGGCTCTTGCCGACCGGCGTCTGGCCGCTGCCGTCGGCGCCGTGGCACGGCGTGCATTTGGTCTTGTAGATCGCCGCGCCATCGGCGAATGCCGCCATCGGCAGAGCAACCGCGAGCAGCAGGGAACACGCAAGAGTTTTCGTCATCATTCGTCCTTTTCTCTCCATCTAACGTTCACGTCCTTCCGAATTGCCAGGCCTGCCGCCTGCCATGCGTCGAATCCGCCGGCGAGCGCCGAGGCGGGGATGCCGCCATTGTTCATGATGAGCGCCGCACGGGCGCTCGATTCTTCGTTTGGTCACGTGCAGTAGGCCACGATCGGTTTCCCGCGCGGCAGATACGGCAACTCCGACTCGACGTACGAAACAGGGATGTGCATCGCGCCGGCGATGTGCGATGCCGTGTACGAATCGATGTCGCGTACGTCCATCACCACCACTTCGCCTCGATCGATTTTCTCCCGCAGAGCGGCCACCGAAATGCGCGGCACCGACTCCAGAGACGTCATGATCGCCACAGGCGTACTCACCGCAGGCGCCGCGACGCTGCCGCCGCGCATGGCCATCACTCCGGCGAACATCAGCGCCGAAAGTCCAACGACCGCAACGCCGATCGCAATCATGTTCCTGTTCATGGCAGCCTCCGAACGTGTGCGGGTTGCACGACGATATGGTCTTCGACGCGCGCAATTCCGCGCCGGCGCGAGGCCAGCTCGATCACTGCATCGCGTTCCGCGCACGACGCCACCTGGCCGTAAACCGCCATGGTCATGCCGGACACTTCCACCTTCAGCTCGAGCACGGCAAGCGCAGCGCGGCGCCGCACCGCGGCTTCGAATGCCTCCGCGGCGCCGCCACCATTCGCCTGCGGAACTACGGCGATGTTGTTGGTAACGCCGCGGATTCCGGCTACATCGCGCAGCGCCTCCTCGGCGCAGCGCTTCTGCACGTCCGAGGTCACGACGCCGTCGAGAGTCAGCCAGCCGTCGCGGACCGTCACGCGCGGCAGCGGATCGCAGAGCGACGTGTGGTTCTGCAGAATCTCGGATGTGAGACGCTCCAAGCCGTCGTCGGTGCGGTAGTTTCCGATCGTCAGCCGCACTTCCAGATCGTTCTTCACGCCGGCGACGCCGCGGATTTCGCGCGCGATTCTCTCCGCGCAGCACTTCGCCGAGTAGCTCTGCACGACGCCTTTCAGCGTGACGGTACTGCCGTCCGCGGAGACGATGATCCTCTCCGCATCGATGCGCGGATCCCACCGAAGCTCCTCGGTGACGGATCGCACCAGATCGTCCATAACGAACCACGGTACGTGTCCGCGGCCCGCGGAAGGAACTGCCGCGATCACAAACTCGTGTGACGCACGTCGCATCGCCGTCGCGCCCGCTACCATTCGGCGCCCCACATGCTGGACGTTTCTTCGCTCGCCGGTCCTCGCTGGAGGTCGACCTCGGCATTCGGAAAGACGGATCGAACGATTCGCATCGCGTCATCGACGCGCTCGTCGTCGAAGATGACGATGAAGACACGACGCACGTCGGTCGCTTGATCGCGAATCGTCTCCGCCATCACGCGAACCGCGTCGTCGAACTTGAATCGAGCGTGCCCCGTTCCGAACAGCGGCATGGCGATGGTCTCGCAGCCGGCTGCATCCGCCAGCGCAAGCGCGTTCTTCACGCAATCGCGAATGATGCCGGGGGACGACCGATGACCCGCATCGCTTGCGACGCAGTGAATGATCATCTTCGCAGCCAGCTCGCCCGCGCTGGTCTGATGCGCCGACCCAGCCGGTAGCCCACGCGCCGCGGCCGCATCGACGATCGCTTCGCATTCGCGAAGGATTTCGTATCCGCCACGTCCGCGAACGGACCCGCCCGTCCCCATCGCCAGCGACAACCGCGGATTCGTCGACGTACACAGCGCCTCGGCGGGCACATCGCAGATATCGCCAGCGAACATCGAAATCCTCATCGTCCCCTCAAGCCATCGAGCTCAAATACGAATACATCTTCCACCGCGCATCGACGTCATGCTGCGCAGCCGCGATGTCCTCGGCCGAGAGATCGTGAAAGCGGTTCTCGGTTTTCAGGAACTCGCCCACGGGACGCTTCAACGTCCGCGAATCGAGCTGCAGCGGATTCTCGCCGCGCGCCGCACGATCGGGATGGAATCGGTACAGCAGCCATTGCCCCGCCTCGACGATCGACTTCTGATGCTGCAGCGCCGTTCCCATGTCGATGCCGTGCGCGATGCAGTGGCTGTACGCGATGATCAGCGACGGACCGTCGTACGCCTCCGCTTCGAGGAACGTACGCAATGTGTGTTCGTCGCGCGCGCCCATGGCCACGCTGGCGACGTAGGCGTTGCCGTACGTCATCGCCATCAGCCCCAGGTCTTTTTTCGCGGAAGGTTTGCCGGCCGCGGCGAAGCGCGCCGTGGCGCTGCGCGGCGTGGCCTTCGACATCTGCCCGCCGGTATTCGAATAGACCTCGGTGTCGAGCACGAGGATGTTCACGTTGCGGCCGCTGGCCAGCACGTGATCGAGGCCGCCAAAGCCGATGTCGTACGCCCAGCCGTCGCCGCCGACGATCCAGACGGATTTCTTCACCAGCGAGTCGGCAATCGCCAGCAACTGCTGCTCGTCGGTCGGATCGAGCTTGTGCATCCGCGTCGACAGCTCGACGCGGCGCAGACGAACCTTCAACAACTCCACCCGTTGCCGCTGCTCGAAAATCTCCGCCTCGGTGACCTGAGGACAATCGATGATGGCGCGGCAGAGGTTCTCGCCGATCGCCGTCGATAAGCGTTCGAGCAGCTCGATTGCGAACTGGCGCTGCTTGTCGAGCGAAAGGCGGAAGCCGAGGCCGAATTCGGCGTTGTCTTCGAAGAGAGAGTTCGCCCAGGCCGGGCCGCGGCCATCCGCATTCTTCGACCACGGCGTCGTCGGAAGATTGCCGCCGAAGATCGACGAACAGCCGGTCGCGTTCGCGACCACGGCGCGGTCGCCGAAGAGTTGCGTCATCAGTTTCAGGTAGGGCGTCTCGCCGCAGCCGGAGCAGGCGCCGGAGAATTCGAAGAGCGGCTCCTGCAACTGCTGTTGGCGAATCAAGCCCGCATTGATTTCGCGGCGGTCGCGCTGCGGCAGTTTCAGGAAGAAGTCCCAGTTCGCGCGCTCCGCATCGAGCAGCGGCTGCTGCGGCTGCATGTCCAGCGCCTGAAGCTCGGGATTGACTTTGCTGCGCGCCGGACAGACGTCGACGCAGATCTTGCAGCCAGTGCAATCCTCCGGCGCCACCTGGATCGTGTACACCAGCCCTGCCCAATCTTTGTGCATCGGCTTGAGCGACTTGAACGTTGGCGGTGCGTCTGCGAGCAGCGACGGATCGTAAGCCTTGATGCGAATCGCCGCGTGCGGACAAACCATCGCGCACTTGCCGCACTGGATGCACGCGGCGGTTTCCCACGCCGGGATCTCCTGCGCGAGGTTGCGTTTCTCGTACTGGGCGGTGGCGGTGGGGAACGTGCCGTCGCACGGCATCGCGCTGACCGGCAGCGCGTCGCCGCGGCCGCCGATGATCTCGAAGAGAACGTCGCGGACGAACGCGGGGCTGTCATCCTGAGCCGCCGTAGGCGTCGTAGCCGAAGGCGGAGCGCCTGAGGACGGTCGAAGGACCCCCTCAGTGCTTGCATCGTGAAAACCCGCCGCGCTTTCCGGGTTACCAATGAGGAGGTCCTTCGACCGTCCTTCGGCGTTCCGCGCTTCGCGCTCCAACGCCTCCGGCGGCTCAGGATGACAGGTGACCGCGATCTCGCGCAGATTCGCCAGCGTGGCATCGATCGCGTGCAGATTCCTCTGCACCACCGCCTCGCCCTTGCGCGCGTACGTCTTGCGCACGGCGGAGCAGATGGCGTCGAGCGCCTCGTCGAACGGCAGCACCTTCGCGCAGGCGAAGAACGCCACCTGCATGATCGTGTTGATGCGGTTGCCCATCCCCGACTCGCGCGCCACGCGCGTGGCATCGATGACGAACAGCTTCGCGTTCTTCGCCGCCAGTCCCGCGCGAATGTGCGCCGGCAACTCCTCGAACGAATCGATCGCCGCGTTGAGCAGGAACGTTCCGCCGTGCGCGAGGTTCTTCAGCACATCGTTGTGCTGCATCAGCGACATCTGATGGCAGGCCACGAACTGCGCGTGCTCGATCAGATACGGCGCGCGGATCGGCGCCGGCCCGAAGCGAAGGTGCGAGACCGTCACGGCGCCGGCTTTCTTGGAGTCGTAGACGAAGTAGCCCTGCGCGTAGCGGCCTGTGTCGCCGATGATCTTGCAGCTGTTCTTGTTCGCGCCGACCGTTCCATCCGAGCCAAGGCCGTAGAACATCGCGCGAACGACATCGTCGGTTTCCACGGTGAACGACGGATCGAAATCGATGCTGAGATTCGTGACGTCATCGCGAATGCCGACCGTGAAGTGGCGGCGCGGATGCTCGCGTTTCAAATCGTCGAACACCCCTTTCGCCATCGCGGGCGTGAATTCTTTCGACGACAGTCCGAAGCGTCCGCCGGTCACGACCGGCACATCGCGGTCCGCCTCGCGCAACGCGGTGACGACGTCGAGATAGAGCGGCTCGCCGGCACTGCCCGATTCCTTCGAACGATCGAGCACCGCGAGCGCGCGCACAGTCGCCGGCAGCGCATTCGCGAAGCGCGCGACATCGAACGGCCGGAAGAGCCGCACGTTGATGACGCCCACCCTCTCGCCGCGCGCGTTCAACGCTTCGACCGTCTCGCCGATCGTTTCGCACGCCGATCCCATCGCCACGATCACCCGCTCCGCATCAGGAGCGCCGCGATACTCGTACGGCGCGTAGTTGCGTCCGATGCGCTTGCCGAAGCGCTCCATCATCTCGACGACGATCCCGGCGCAGTCGCGGTAGAACGGATTGGCGCGTTCGCGCGACTGGAAGAATACGTCCGGATTCTGCGCCGTGCCGCGCATGACCGGATGGTCGGGCGTGAGCGCGCGCGAGCGGTGAGCGAAGACCAGCTCCAGGTCGATCATCGACCGCATCTGGGCGTCGGTCAGCAACGTCACTTTCGCGATCTCGTGCGACGTCCGGAAACCGTCGAAGAAATGGAGGAACGGAATCCGCGACTTCAGCGCCGCCGCCTGCGCGATCAGCGCGAAGTCATGCGCCTCCTGCACGCTCGACGAGCAGAGCATCGCCCAACCCGTGCCGCGCGCGGCCATGACGTCGCTGTGATCGCCGAAGATCGACAGCGCATGCGTAGCCAGCGACCGGGCCGCGACGTGAAACACCGCCGGCGTCAATTCGCCGGCGATCTTGTACATGTTCGGGATCATGAGCAGCAGTCCCTGCGAGGCGGTGAAGGTCGTGGCCAGCGATCCGGTCTGCAGCGCGCCGTGTACGGCGCCGGCCGCTCCCGCTTCGCTCTCCATCTCGACGACCGAGGGCACCGTGCCCCACAGATTCGGCCGCTTCTGCGCTGCCCAATCGTCGGCCCACTCGCCCATGTTCGAGGCGGGCGTGATCGGATAGATGGCGATCACTTCATTCAGTGCGTAGGCCACGCGCGCGGCGGCTTCGTTGCCGTCGATCATCGCCACGCTCGGTTTCGATAGTTCTTCTTTGACGGTCGATGACGCGGGAGCCTCGGCAAGGATTGTCATGAAAATGACGATAGCGAGGGGCCAACCATCGACCGATGACGCG
>JAFAOU010000187.1 GCA_019247495.1 Acidobacteriota bacterium | reverse complement strand
TGGCGATCGTGATCGCGCTGACGAAAGTCCGCGGCAGCTCGATGGCGATGCAGATCGTGCGCACGATCGTCTCGCTCGCCGTCGCCGGCGGTTACATGCTGTTCATTCGAAACCTCGTGGACAACTCGCGCATCTCCACGGTGCCGGACCACATCCTCCCCGTCTCCGCCGCGCAAGGCGTGCTGCTCGCGGCGCTGCTGCTGTTCGGATTCGCCCTCATCCAGATCACGCGGCACGAGTCGTCGCGCATCGCCACGCTACTCGGCATCGCCATCGTCATCATCCCGATCATCGTCACCGCCGTGAACCTCGGCTACACGCCGAAACGCGCGTTCTTCTGGATCGCCGCGGGCGTCCTGCTCTCGCTGCTGCTGCACGCGCTGACGGCGAACTTCACGCTGCGCACGCTCGGCAGCGCACTGCTGCTGGTGATGATCGTCTACATGCCGCTCAGCCTTTTCGAACGCTCGAGCGCGCGGCACTTCATCGCCGACACCTACGCGCCGCTCGTGGTCGGCGAAGCGGGCCAGCTCCGCGCCATGATCGAAGACACGCTGCACAACGAGTTTTCGACGATGGAGCTGAGCGCGATGCTTCCGGACGATTACCGGAAGATGAACCTCGAGGACCTCGCCTACGCGCTGTGGCTGCGCAGCGATCTTTCCAAGTGGCGCGTGCCGGCGGTGATTTCCGTGCACGACATCTTCGATCATCCGCTCAGCCGTTTCGGCGTCGGACTGCCGCAGTTCAGCGAGCGCCGGCGCGAGCCGGGCGGCGAAGTGTTGCAGATCGGCAGCGTGACGCGGGTGTTGCTGCACCACGACTTCGATCTCACCATCGGCGGGATTCCGGTGGCCGAGGGAAGCGTGCATGTGGTCAATCCCGCGGACCCAGGTGCGACAACGTTCGCCGATGTCTATCGCGACTTTTTCGAGCCGTCGTTCGATGCGACGGTTACCGGTCTGCGGCCGCAGCGCGAGATCGTGGTCTACGACCGCGACGGCAATCCGCATGGAACGACGACGGTGCGTTTGCCGCAGAGTCCTGCGTCGTATTTCGCGGCGCTGAAACCGGGGAACGGCCTCTGGATCGAGGAGAACGAAGGTGCGGGATCGGCGGTCTACGTGCGACGCACTGCGGACGCGCTGTACGCGTTTCCGCTGCAGGTGCCGACGCGCGGCCAGCAGGTGCGGCGCGCGGGCGGCGTGGCGGTGTGGGCGATCGCGTTCGTGCTCGTCGTGATCGTGTTGCGCTCGCTGCCGGTGATCGCATCGCTGATCCGCCGCTCGCCGCGCAACCTCGACTTCCGCACGCGCACGTCGCTGTACCTCACCGCGGTCGTGATCCTGCCGCTGATCGTGTTCGTGCTTTTCGTCCGCGCCTATCTCTCGAACCGGCTCGAGGCGGAGTATCTCGACCGAGGACAGACCGCGCTCAATGCGGCGGAGCGCGTGATCGAGGATTACCTCGCGTCGACGACGTCGACGTCGCATCCGGAACAGGTGCTTGACGACGACGTCCTGAGCTGGCTGGCGCGCGTGATCGGGCACGATCTGCATCTGTACCGCGACGACAAACTGATCGCCTCCAGCCGCCGCGATCTTTTCGCGGCGCGCGTCGAATCGCAGCGGCTGCCCGGGGACGTCTACGCCAGCATCATCGTCGGCGGACGCCAACGCGCCATCCGCAATTCGGGGCCGAATCAATTCATCGAGATCTATTCGCCGATCAATCTCGTGCACGGCCAGAACTACACGATGGCGCTGCCGCTGATCGTGCAAGGCCGCCAGATCGAAGCGCAGGTGAACGACCTCGCCACGACGATCTACATGTTGCTGATCTTCATCATCCTCGCCGCGATCTTCGTCGCGTACGTGGCGGCGCGAAGCGTGACGCAGCCGGTGCAGGCGCTGGTGGCGGGCTCGCGCGCCGTCGCCCGCGGCGACTTCGACATGGATCTCCGCGTTCCTTCCGACCCCGACCTCGGCCTGCTCGTGACGACGTTCCGCGACATGGCGCGTTCGATCCGCCGGCAGCAGAACGACCTTCGCCACGAACGAGACCGGCTGCAGACGCTGCTCGAAAACATCAACGCGGCCGTGGTCGTGCTCGACGGCACGATGCAGGTGTCGGGAACGAACGCCGGCGCGCGCCGGCTCTTCGGCGAGTCGATCGAGTTTCACGACGAAGTGCGCGAGTTCCTGGCCACTCATCAACGTGGACGCGCCGAGGCGAAGGAGATCGAGCTGAATGTGGACGGCAATGCACGGACGTTCCGCGTTTCCGTCGTTCCGCTGCCTGGCAGTGAAGAAGAGATGCTCATCGCAGAAGACGTCACCGAAATCCTGCGATCGAACCGGCTGGAGGCGTGGGGCGAGATGGCGCGGCAGGTCGCGCACGAGATCAAGAACCCACTGACGCCGATCCAGCTCACGGCCGAGCATCTGCGCGCGGTTGCGTCGAACAACGATCCCAATCTCTCCACGGTCGTCATGGCGGCCGTCGAGAACATCCTTCGGCAGGTGGTGACGCTGCGCGAGACGTCGAAGGAGTTCAGCGACTACGCGTCATTACGTACGGTTCAGCGCAAACCGGTCAAGCTGCGGCATCTGCTGGAGGAGATCGCATCGAGCTACGCCGAAAGCGGCGAGCGCGGCATCAACTTCCGCGCCGACATCGCGCCGACGACGCCGGAAACATTCTCCGGCGACGCGCGCCTCCTCCGCGGCGCGATCGCGAACCTGATCGAGAACGCCTTCCAGGCCGCGCCCGGCGGCGAGGTGCGGCTGGCAAGCTACGCCGTCGATTCGAAAGTGGTCGTCTCGGTCGACGACAACGGCCCCGGCGTCGCGCCCGAAGTGCTCCCGAAAATCTTCGACCCGTACTTCTCCACGAAATCCTCCGGCACCGGCCTCGGGCTGGCCATCACCCGCAAAGCCGTCGAAGAGCACGGCGGCTCGGTACACGCCGAAAATCTGAATCCCGGCTTCCGCATATCATTGGAACTCCCGGTTCGCTGAAATGATGGAAGTCGACGACGCACTCCCCGGCTCCGATCTAATCCGCCAAGGTTTGAGCGATCTCGCCTCGGGCGCCGAAACGATCGAGTCACTGCTCGTCCTCGTCGGCGCGCCACGCCTACGCCGCCTCGGCTTCGACGTTCCGGACGATACGCCGTATCTGCCCGAGGATCGCCTCTACGCGAAGCTCGCCGAACAGGATTCCGATTCGGCCCACTCGCGCTACAACGCGCTGATCGGGAGGTTAGTCAGCTTCGAACGGGCGTCGGAATGCGTAAGCCCGTAACGGAGCCGGTAGTGCGCGAGTTCATGCGCGCCATCGCGGCTGAGGCTCGCGAACCGGGCCGTATTTACCTGGCGGGCGGCGCCAGCGTGGTCCTGAAACACTGGCGGAGAAGCACGGTGGATATCGACATCACGATCATCCCCGAGAACGATCGAATTCTGCGCGCAATCCCGGACTTGAAGGAGCGGCTTCACGTCAACGTCGAACTATCGTCTCCGACGCATTTCGTGCCGCCGTTGCCCGGCTGGGAAGACCGCTGCCCGTTCATCACTCGCGAGGGCGCTATCGATTTCCACCATTTCGATTTCTACACGCAGGCGCTTTCTAAGATCGAGCGCGCGCACCGCAAAGACCTGCTCGACGTTGACTCGATGATTCGCAATGGTTTCGTTGACCCCAGGCGTTTACTCGCGCTTTTCGAAGAGGTATCCGGCCAGCTCTATCGATATCCGGTCCTCAACCCGCCAACCCTGCGCGCCGCGGTCGAGCGCCTCGCATCGGCCGCTCTACAATAGCCGCCGCATGGCGCAGGCCCTTCCAGTCATCCTCATCATTGCGGCGTATTTGATCGGATCGATTCCGTTCAGTTTTCTCGTCGTGAAGGTTGTGGCGGGGGCGGACATTCGGACGCACGGGAGCCGGAATGTCGGGGCGACGAATGTGGCGCGGAACTTTGGGAAGGCGCCGGGCATCGTCGCGCTGCTGCTCGATATCGCGAAGGGTTATGCGTCCGTGGCGCTGTCGCGATGGATCGTGAATCGTCCTGACTGGCCGTACGCTGCCGACGCCGCACATTCGACGCCGCTGTACTCGATGTCGCTTTGGATCGCGCTTGCGGCGCTCATCGCCGTGCTCGCGCATATGTATCCAGTGTGGCTGCGGTTCCACGGCGGCAAAGGGGTTGCCACTGCTGCCGGCGCGTTCCTGGCGCTCAATCCGATCGCCATCGCCGCGGGCATGATCGTGTTTCTGATCGTGATCTTGGTGACGCGGTTCGTCTCGCTCGCCTCGATCCTCAGCGCCGCGTCGATTCCGGTATTTCTTCGCTTCCTCGTTCACGCGCCGTTCTGGACGATCATCATCAGCACCGCCGTCGCGGTGGCCATCATTCTCAAGCACCACTCCAACATCGCGCGGCTGGCGCAGGGGTCGGAGCGGCGGATCGGCGAGCGCAACAAGCAATGAAGATCTCGATCATCGGCGCCGGCTCATTTGGTACGGCTATGGCCGCGGTGGCGGCGAGCTGCAACAACGACGTCGTGCTCTGGGCGCACGATCCGAACGTCGCCGCGGAGATCGAGCAGACGCGTCGCAATCCGATCTATCTGCAGAGCGTCGCGCTGGATGGCCGCGTGCGCGCCACGAGCTCGCTGGCCGAGGCGGCGGAGTTCAGCGACGTGTTGTTCATGATCGTCCCGAGCCATCACTACCGCGATGTGCTCGCCGACATCCGCGACCATCTTCGCGGCGACGTTGCCGTCGTCAGCGGGACGAAGGGCATCGAGAACGACACCTTGCAGCGGATGTCCGAGGTCACTGCGCAGGAGCTGGGAAGCGCGTTACGCGCGTTCGCAGTCCTCTCCGGACCAACGTTCGCGCTCGAGGCAGCTCGCGGCGATCCGACGGCGGCCGTCGTCGCGTCACTCGATCAAGGTCTCGCCGAACAGGTTCAGCGCGCGATGTCATCACCGGCCTTCCGCGTCTACAACTCGCATGACGTTGCCGGCGTAGAGCTGGCGGGCGCGCTGAAAAACGTCATCGCCATCGCGGCCGGCGTGATCGAAGGACTCGGCCTCGGGTCGAACACAACTGCGGCGCTGATCACGCGTGGCCTACACGAGATGACCAAGCTCGCGATAGCCCTCGGAGGACGGCTCGAAACACTCGCGGGCCTCGCGGGGATGGGCGATCTCGTCCTGACCTGCACCGGCTCGCTCTCGCGCAACCGCAGCGTCGGCGTGGCCCTCGGGCGCGGAAAGCCGCTCGCGGAAATCCTGTCCGAGTCGAGGACGGTGGCCGAGGGAGTACGGACATCGAAGGCGGCCAAGGAACTGGCGGACCGTCACGAAATCGACATGCCGATCACTGCCGAGATGTATCGGGTGCTTCACGAAGGCGAATCGCCGCGGGCGGCGCTGCAGAGGCTGATGACACGGTCACTGAAAGCGGAAGTAGCGCGATAAATTACGCCTCATCAGTAGCTTACGTCGCAGCACAAGTGGCTTTCGGCTTGCACTATTCAAAGGGCAGGAGGCCGACATGCTGCACTTTCTGAAGAAGCTTCTGATGTTCCGCGTTGGCCAGAAGACGACTCGCGGCGTAGCGCGCTCGATCGGACTCGGCAGGATCGCCACGATCGTCGGTCTGATCGGCGGCTACAAGCACATGCGCAGACACGCCTGATTTTCTGGAGTGCGGCGAGCAATCGCCGCGCTCTACTTCGGCGGTTTCTGAGGAGCGGTCGTCGTCTGCGGCTGCCCCAACGTTTCCGGCGTCAGCGCCTTGACCGTTGGAATCGGACCTTCGAGCGCAGGCGGTTCGTTGTACAGCGCTTCCGACGACTCTTCGGCGCGCGCCGCTGCTCTGACGGCGGCGGCTCTTTTCATCTCCTGCAATTTTGCGTTGCGTGCAGCCGTCGCGGCGGCTTCGGCGCGGACACGACGCTGTTCCGCTGCCATCTGCTCCATCGTCGGAGCTGCCGTCGCCGCCGGAGGCGCCGGCAGCTGTCCCTGTGTCGCGACAGTCGTGCTCGTGAAGTGACCGCCGGCGCGAACAAGGGTCTCGTTCGTGATGACCTGCCCGGGCTTCTTGTTCAGACGATTCGTCGCCTTGGCGGCGCGGACGAGGGGCGAGTCGCCGATGCCCGCAGCCTGTTTCGAGGATAGAAGCGTCTCGGTA
>JAFAOU010000138.1 GCA_019247495.1 Acidobacteriota bacterium | reverse complement strand
TCGCATACGCGTAGATGGCACGCGACGCCGCCGCTGCTGCGGACTCGACATCCTTCCGCGCCAGCCAGAGTGCCGTTGCGCGATCGAAGAGCTCCGCGTTGCTGCTGCTCGCCAGTCCGTCGCCCGCGATCGCAAGGGCCAGCGGATCCTCGCCGTACGACTCCGAGGCGACTTCGAAGAGCGCCGCATTCGCGTGCGTGACGCGGCCGTCGCTCATTACTTGCAGCGCGACAGCTCCCCGCTGATCGAGCGGCAGAACGCGCAAGACGTCGCGAATGCGCCTGCCGGCCTCTGGATAGTGATTGTCATCTTCAGCGATCAGAGCGAGATATTCGCGAGCGACTGCGGCATTGGAAGGATCGCTGCGCAGCGCTTCCGCGTAATCGTGCTCGAAGTCGCGAAGCGCATCAGTGAGTTCCTGTTCTGTTCGCTCGACCCTGGTCAAACTGTGCAACGTGGCGAGCGTGATCAGGCACGCGGTCTTTTCCGTCAGTTCGAACCGCTCGCGGACGATCGTAACGAGCTGCTGCGCGTTTGCCATGTCGGGAAGGGCCTTCTCGATCACGCCGCCGATCGAGTCCGGCGGCGTGAGGCTGTAGTCGGTAACGCCACTCTTCGCCTGCGTCACCAGCTCATCGAGAGGCGCGTCGCTCGCAAGCAGCGGAACCGACAGCAGCAAAACTAAGGCAAAGGTCATCGTCTCGCGCATCGGCTCCTCCGACTGGATGCGTTAGACAAGCCAGTTCGGAAGCGCGAACCGTCGAAATCGATGTTCTTCGTAGCTTTACAGGCGATTCATCACGGCCGCCGGCGTCCCCGAGGAGGAGCCGGGCCGCGGTTTGGCGACGCCGGAGCGTTCGTTCTCCTCGGCTGCGGGCGCGGGGGCTGTGCAGGCCGGGCCGGTGCCGCCGCTGCTCCTCGCCGTTCCGCTTTTGCCTTCGCCCGCGCGCGATCCTCGGCCTTTCGGGCGCGAATCGCGGCGATCCGTTCCTGAATCGGGATCTCCAGTTTCTCGGCCGGCTTCTGCGCGTAGTCGAAATCGGGGACCGTGACGCGCGGCAGGCGTTTGCCGATGGCGCGTTCGATGGCGCGCAGGTCGTTCTCCTCGTCCGGCGCGACGAAGGTGATGGCGTCGCCCGTCAGTTCCGCACGCGCGGTGCGGCCGACGCGATGAATGTAATCCTCAGGCATCCCCGGCACATCGAAATTGACGACGTGTGAAAGCGCCTCGACGTCGATGCCGCGCGCGGCGATGTCGGTGGCAACGAGGATTTGATAGCGGCCGTTCTTGAATCCGGCCAGCGCGTCGGTGCGCTGCGCCTGGCTGCGGTTCCCGTGGATGCGCGCCACGCGAACCTTGTGTCGTTCGAGCCGCTCGAAGACACGATTGGCGCGATGCTTCGTGCGCGTGAAGACGATCGCGTTCTGGATCTCGCGCCGTTTCAGCAGCGTCTCCAGGAGCGGCAGTTTCAGATCCTGCGACACCGGAAACACGGACTGGGTGATGCCGGTAGCCGGCGCCGACTTCCGCTCGATCGAGATCGTGGCGGGGTTCTTCAGCATCTCGCGCGACAACTCCACGATCGGCGGCGGCAGCGTGGCCGAGAAGAACAGCGTCTGCAGTTTCGGAGGCAGATGCCGCAGCACGCGGCGGATGTCAGGGAGGAATCCCATGTCCAGCATGCGGTCCGCTTCATCCAGGACGAGCACTTCCAGCCCTTCCAGCTTCGCGTAGCCGTACTGAAAATGATCGAGCAGGCGTCCGGGCGTGGCCACGATCACGTCGACGCCGCTGCGGAACGCGTGTTCCTGCGGCCCCATACCGACGCCTCCGTAAACGGCAGCTCCGGACAGCGGCGTGTGCACGGCCAGCTCGCGCAGGTGCTCGTCGATCTGCGCCGCGAGCTCGCGCGTCGGCGTCAGGATCAGCGCGCGGGTCGTGCCGCGCTTCTTGCCGATCAGGCGGTTAAGAATCGGCAGCAGAAACGCGGCGCTCTTGCCGCTGCCGGTCATGGCGCAGGCGAGGACGTCTTTCCCGGCGATGGCGGGAGGCATGGCGTCAAGCTGAATGGGCGTAGGACGTTTGAATCCGAGTTCTTTGACTCCGCGCAGCAGATCGGCGTGGAGTCCGAATGACGAAAATGGCATCGATGATTTCTTCCTTCAATTCGCGGTCAGCCCGCGATCCTCTCACAGAAGCGCGCGTACCTCGTCGTCATCGAGCATGCGCTGCAACTTCGTGGTGATGCTGCCGCGCCGCATCGCGCGTCCATCGATCGTCGCCACCGGCATCACGCCCTGCGTCGTGCTGGTGATGAACGCCTCGTCGAGATCGAACAGCTCCACCTCGCGAAGCGGCCGCTCGTCGACGCGGATGTGATTCGCGAGAGCGAGGCTCACCACGCGGTCGCGCACGACGCCGGGCAGGATGTGCTCATCGAGCGGATGCGTGATCACGCCCCCGTCGCGTACGCCGAAGAAACTGGAGCTGGCCGCCTCGCGCACGATGCCGTCATCGATGAACAACGCTTCATCGGCGCCCGCGCGCTGCGCTTTCTTCTTGGCGATCGCATTCGCGAGCAGGTTCACCGACTTTACGTTGCAATGTCTCCAGCGCAGATCGTCCGCGGTGACGAGCGCGATGCCGCGCGCTTTCTTCGCGGCGTCTGGAAAATCGAACGCGCGCGAATACACGATTGCCGTCGGCATCAGATCGTCGGGATAAAAATGCTTCCGCTCCGATTCGCCGCGCGTGACCTGGATGTAGACGATGCCGTCATCGAACGCGGTTCGCGCAAGCAAGTCGCGAACGACTTCCGCGAACTGCCCCTCATCCCATGGCACGCGAATCTCGATCTCGCGCAATCCGTTCTCCATCCGCCGGTAATGCTCGGGGAGAAAAATCGGACGCTTGCGAAGGAACTTAAAAACTTCGTAGACGGCATCGCCGAACTGGAAGCCGCGGTCTTCGACGCCGATGACGCGCTCGGCGGTCGTCGTAAAACGTCCATTGATGTAGAGGACGTCACTCATTCGCTGGGTGTCTTCATGGCCGACACCCAACTATAACGAGTCCGTGCGGGCGCCCGCCTACTTGGTCTCAGGCGGACACAGCACCGAAAGACAAACCCGACGACCTTGCTGAGTGACGCAAAATGAACCGCAGCTGCCCGGCATCGTGGACGTTACTACCGTCACCGTCACCTCCGTAGCGGCGGACGGCGTCCTGCCTTGGCGAAGTTTCTCCGCCGCAGTGCGCAGAACGAGCTGCTCGAGCGAAGGCGCGGATGCCGCCTTCTCCAGGTCGGCGGGATTCAAAGTCCGGCCGTGATCGCTGCTTCGCGCACTTTCCGCGAAGAGCAAAGCGCCGGCGGTGAGCATCATCATGGTTACTACGAAGGCTTTCAGCGTTTTCATGGTCGCATCCTTTCATCGATGATCAGACCCCGACGCGATCAAGTTCGCGGCAGGCTGTTCACTTCACGTTGTAGTGATTTTCGGATGCAAGCCGTTTCACTTCGAGAACGGCAATCTCAAGGACTGACCGCCTTGACGATGACGACGGTCCGGTCGTCCTGCTCGCCCGGTCCCCACTCCGTCACGCGCGCCAGCACTTCCCTCCCGATCTCCTCGGCGCTCCGCGTCCGAATGGACGCGACGAGTTCCTCCAGCCGGTCCAGGCCGAACTCCTCGTCGTTCGCGTCGTGCGATTCGACGATGCCGTCGGTGTAGAGGCAGAGCAGATCGCCGGCATTCAATTTGGCGAAGCCGCGCATGTAGGTCGCGTCAGGTGTCGGACCAAGCACGGGACCACCGTTCGACAGCATCTCGATCGTCACGCCATCCGCGCGCAGAACAAACGGGAAGTTGTGGCCGGCGTTGCAGTAGATGAAGATTCCCCCCGTCTCCAGCTCGCCGTAAAACAGCGACACGAACTTCGTGGTCAGCCGGCCGCGATGGATGATGTGATTCAACTTCTCCATCGTGCGGATGATCTTGAAATCGCGGTCGGTGGCCATGCGCAGTCCCATGTAGATGTCGCGCACGACCAGCGCGGCCGGCAGGCCATGACCCGATCCATCCGCGATGGCAAGGCCGAGGATGTTGTCGGAGAGGGGGATGAAATCGTAGAAGTCGCCGCTCACCACCGCGGCCGGCAGCGTCTTTCCCCAGATGTCGAAACCGGCGTACTGCGGCACGCGCTGCGGCAGGATGGACTGCTGGATCCGCTGCGCTTCGTCGATCAGCGATTGGTAGCGATCGGCGCGCAGCCGCTGGTTCACCGTGTAGCGAATGAGGTTGAGCGAGAAGAGGATGTCCTCGCGGCTAAGATTCGGCGCGACGTCAAAGCCGAGGATGTGCGAGTGGTTGTCGCCGGCAGCGACGGCGGCGAAACGATGCGCGCCGAGTTTGCTCTCGAGCACCGGATCGACTCCGGGATCGTTCGGCTCCATCACTACGACGCCGTTCTCCAGCACGAGCTCGATCGGCTTGTAGTCCTTCGGCACCGAAATCCCGAGCGGTCCGGTCGGCGAGACACCGAAGCGTCCGACCAATTCGTAGCAGTTCTCGTCGTTGATCTCGTAGATCCGCCCGCCGGTGATCCCGAGCTCGTCCCGAAAATTCGTGGCGATGGTTTCCCCGATCTGCTCGATCGTGAACCGCGTCGATTCCGTAGCCTCAATCTGTTCGAGCGTGCGCTCGACTTGGGTTAGTAGTCTTTTGTAGTCCATTGTTTCCTTGGCTGTCGGCCGTCGGCCGTCGGCTGTCGGGGTTACCTGGCATCATCTGCGATCTGGCGCTCCACGGCTACGATCAAACCGCCGAGAACACGCGCTACTGATCCAGACTGCTCTTTGATCGCGACGAACTGGTCCGCGGCAATGTAGCCGAGATTGTTTGATATCTCCAGTTGAGTTTCGACCTCAAATAGCGATCCGCGCGCCTTGAAAAGAAACTGCAGGTACTCCTTCTTGGATCGGCGCCCCTTCCCCTCGGCAATGTTGCTCGGAACAGAAACCGCCGCGCGTCGTAGCTGGTTGGTAAGGCCATAGATTTCACGCCGTGGAAAAGCCTCGGTGGCCCGGTACACCTGCGTTACGAGCACCATCGCACGCTGCCAAGCCACCAAATCACGGTACGTATCCTTCATAACACCCGACGGCCGACAGCCGACGGCCGACAGCCTATTTCAACTCCACCCCATCCAAGGAGTACGGCGCCGGCACATCAAGCAACCCCAAAACCGTCGGGTACACATCAGCGATGTAGGGCGCTCGGTCAGTACCTAACTTTCGGTTGTAGAAGAAAATCCCCTTCACAATTTCGGGATCCACCGAGCAGTGATCGCCGCTCCAGGTCTGTTTGTTCGGCTCGATCAGATTCTTCGGGATGCCGCCGAGGGAAGTTTGCCAGGAGACGCGGTAGCCGTCGTTGTTGGTGACGAAAAGGTCGGGGATCATGTTCGGGTCGAACTGGCGGTAGATCTCCTCGCGCGCCAGGACGCGGCGGACGGGATGCTCCATCGTCTCCATGTCGGTCATCGTCACGAGGCGCGATTTCAGCTCGGATTTCAACGCCTCGTACTCAGGACCCGGATTCACGATGCCTTGCGACTCACGGCCCTTCACGTTGATGTACATCTCGCCCAATCCCATGGCGTACGCGCGCGTGTGCGACCAATCGACGTTCTCCCAGAACTGGCCGGAGTCGAACAGCATCTCCACGTTGCGGTCTTTGACCTGAACCCCAGTCTTGAGCGACATGTAGCCGTTCATCACCAGCCACGTGTTGTAGTTGACCGACTTTCGGAATGATGCGAAGCCGTGATCGGAGAGGACGATCAGCGCCGCGTTCTTTTTCTCCGCGGCGGCCATCGCGTCGCCGACGATCGCATCCATCAGCTGGTAGGAGCGCAAGAGCGCATCGCCCCACTTCGCGTGCAGCGCTTCGTTGTACGCGGGATGCTTCGGATCCATCAGCCGCCAGAACACGTGGCCGACGCGGTCGGGGAACTCGAAGCACTGCACCATCAGCTCTTCGTCGCCGGCCAGAAACGCATCGAACATCTTCCGGTCCTGCGCGACGGTAAACGTCATGTCATCCCAGAACATCTGCTCGTCGGCGAACCCCTCGGAAATCGCCCAGGTGTCGATCTGCCAGCCGAGCGTCTTGTACAGGCCGTGATCGCGCGCGAGCTGCGCTGCCCACTTCGACGGCGCGGAGATGTTGAAGCCGGGCGGCAGATTGCGCGGATCGAAATTGATCGGTGAGAGGTAAAGCTTCACCTCCGGCTGCGATGAGATCAGGTGAAAGCGGCTGATGCCGTGAATCTTGATCAGCGGGTTGAATGGAAAAACGAAATCCGTCCAGCCGCTCCATTCGCCGGGATGCAGCGTCACCGTCTGGCCGCTCTCTTCGATGGTGATCGAGTTGCGGTCGTTCGCGACGGTGATCGTCATCGGAATCGAGATGTAGGGCGGCGTGCCGAACAGCTTGTTCGGCGGCCCCTGAATCTTCGTGGCGATGTGGCCCTTGTTGTCCTCCAGCTGCACGACTTCGATCGAGAATTCGTTCGCGCCGCTGCGGTGGAAATCGAGTTCCGAGGTGAAGAAGAACGGCTTGCCGACGCGGCCGGAGACGTCGGGGACGCCGAGGCCGGAGAGCATCTCGCCCGCCGGGAAATCGTGCGCAGGAAACGTGACCGGAACGTGGACCACGCGCGCTTTGCGTCCCGCATTCGCGGCAGCTTCCCAGAACGGGATGCCCTGACGGCGGTTGATGACGCCCGGGCGCGTCTCCGGGATGTACTTCTTCGTCGCCAGGAACGCGCCGGCCGAGGCCGCGACGGCGATCACGATCATCACGATGCGCGCGGTTCGCCGGAAGAGAAGCGCGATCAACGCGAGGAGGACGAGGATCGCGGCCGCGGCGGCGAACGGATTCTTATCGCCGAGGAGGAACGGCTCTTTCGTCTCGTCGAAGGCGGCGAAGACGGGCAGATAGGTCTTCGGATCGCGGCGAAGAAAATCGAAGATGCCGGTGCGGCCGGGATCGATGCCGGTGGAGAACGTCGACCACGACACGGGCGTCTGGGCGGGGACCGTCGGCCGCAGCGGGCGGAACGTCCCCTGCGCGCGCAACCTGGCCAGATTTGGCAGCTTCCCCTCGTTCATCCATTGCTCGGTGTAGCGGGCGTCGACGCCGTCGAATCCGAGGACGATGACCTTCTCTTTTGCGAAGGTGGCGGAGGGAACGAGCGCCGCTACGAGCGCCAGAATCCGAAGGAGTCTCATCAATCGGCATCATACTTGTAACCGTCTGCGACGAACTTGAGGTGCTGAATGAAGACGCGTCAACTCTTTGCTTCTTTGGTAGTTGTTCTACTTCTCGCGTGCGGCGGAGGCGAGAAAAAAGGCGGAACCAGCGGCGGCGCTGACGACAAGAACAAGCTGGTCATCGCGCTGATGTCGTCGCCGACGAATCTCGACAGCCGCGTCGGAGCCGACAACGCCTCCAGCCGCATGTTCGATCTGATTTACAGCGGCTTGATCAAGGTCACCACGAACTTCGACTACGCGCCTGATCTGGCCACGAAGTGGGAGATGCCCGACGACAAGACCATCGTCTTTCATCTCAATCCCAATGCGAAGTTTCACAACGGGCAGCCGGTCAAGGCTTCCGACGTGAAGTGGACGTACGAGTCGCTGATGAACCCGACCTTCACGACCTCAAAGCGTTCAGGCTATGCCTCGGTGGATCACATCGAGACGCCCGACGAGCAGACGGTCATCTTCAAACTGAAGGAAGCGAACGCCGGCATCTTCGACAATCTCACCACCGGCATCCTCCCCACCGGGGCCGACACGAACGTCTACAAGACGAAGCCGATCGGATGCGGACCGTACAAGGTCATCGAGTTCCGTCCCGACGACCGCCTGGAGCTGGAAGCGTTCGATCGATGGCACGGCGGCGCGCCGAAAATCAAGCACATCACGGTGCGCATCATCCCCGACGCCACAACCCGAATTCTGGAAATGCGCCGCGGCACGGTGAATTTCGAAGTGAATTCGATTCCATTCGAGAACGTCGCGGAATTCGACAAGAACCCCGACTTCACTGTGGTCAAGAGTCCGGGATCGGTCTATCAATATCTCGCGTTCAACATGAAAGACCCGGCGCTGGCGAAGCCGCTTGTGCGCCAGGCCATTGCACACGCCATCGACCGCGACCGAATCATTCGCGACATCCAACGCGGCTATGCGCAGAAGACCGAGACGATGCTGGCCGAGGGCCATTGGGCGCGCGCGACGAACCTCCCGACGTATGACTACAATCCGGCGAAAGCAAAACAACTCCTGGCGCAGGCCGGCTATCCGAACGGTCTCAATCTCGTATTCAAGACGTCGACCGACGCCGAAGCGAATTCACGCGCGCAGGTGATGCAGGCCATGATGAAAGAGGTCGGCATCAATGTTTCGATCCAGTCGAACGAGATGTCGACGTTCTTCGCCGACATCGGTAAAGGCAATTTCCAGCTCTATTCACTGTCGCGCAACGGAATTGCCGATCCCGATTTCTACTACGTGATCTTCTATTCGAAGAACACGCCGCCCAATGGCCAGAACCGTGGCTACTACGTGAATCCGCATCTCGACGACCTGATGCTTCAGGGCCATTCGACGTTCGATCGCGCCAAACGGAAGCAGATATACGGAGAGGTCCAGAACATCGTGGCCACCGACCTCCCCTACATCTCGCTCTACATGCAGTCGAATGTCGCCATCATGCGTAAGAACGTGAGCGGATACCAGCAATATCCGGCCGGGTTCTATCTCTCGATCCCTTACATGACGGTGAATTAATCAGAGCGACGCGACCGCCGCGGCAATGTCGTTCGCGACGGATTCGGAGTTCATGATGAATGTATGCAGCGCCGGTACGAGGATTGGCTCGTGTCCGTCCGATAGCATCGTTTCTGAAACGGAAAGCACGCCGTCATTCGCTTCCTCGCGAAATGGCGACCACTTCCCTTTGTAACCGGCCGTCCCCGCATACACTCGCACGATCCCTTCAGGAACGGGTAGCGCGGCCATGAACGCGTCGTCCAATAGCAGCTGTCCCGAGTCGCCTGTATAGAACCGGTAGAGCGGGTTCGACGCGAAGAAACGCGCCGCTCGCGGCACGATGTTCGGCGGGGCGAGAAGAAAGCACCCAGCGGGTTGCTGCCCAAGGCGCGGCAAGGCCGCACGAATCAGAATGCATCCGAGGGAATGGCCGACCAGGATGAACGGCTCATCGTCGCCCAACTTGGCGACGCGTTTCACGAGACGGTTCAACGATGTGTTGAATGGGACGAACGTGGAGTAGCCGAAAAGACCGACCTCGATCCCCGACGCCTTGAGCCGCTTCGCCAGCAGAAGCTGCGAAAGCGGCGAGCGTCCCATTCCGTGAACGAGGATGGCTCTCATTCAAACCCGCAGTATAGGCGTTGGCCCGGCACCTCCTGCCGAGGTGCAATCAAGACCATGACGCGGATGGTTCAGGACTTCGTTGCAGAGGCAGCAAAGTGCTCAGCGAACGGTCGTCCGCCTGACCGCCCCCGTCGGCATTACGTATGTGATCTCCTCCGCGATCCACTCCGGATCGGCGCTGCCCTGGATCGAGCTCCATTGTGAGAGCGGTTCGTTGCCATAGCGGACCATGCCGGAGTGGAGGGCGCGGTCTTTGCGGTCTTTATCGGGGTTGGCGTCGGCGTAGCCGAGTTTCTGGCGCAGCAGTTCGAGATTGCCGGGCTGTCCGGTCACGAACAGCCAGTTCGTCGTGGCGTGATGCATGGACGCATACGCGCGGAGTTTTTCGGGCGTGTCGTCGAGCGGCTTGATCGTCAGTGACACGAACGAAACCTCCTGCGTGACTCGGCTGGCCAGGATCTTCTGCGCCTTGACGAGGTTGGCGGTGATCATCGGACAGAGCGTCGTGCAGTCGGCATACATCAGGTTGAGCACGACGATCCTGTCCTTGAGCAGATCGTCGTAGAAGCGCACCGGCCTTCCTTCGTGCGTCACGAGAGGTACGTTCGGAAAGTAGCGCTTGCGCATTACCTCGCGGCCGGAGTCAGGCGGAGCAAATGTGCGCGGCACAAGACCGAGAGCGGCGAACAGATTGCGTCGTAGAGGTTCGGGCATGGCGATCTCCTTTATGGCCGCGTATTCATGTCGCCGGTGGTGGCGACGTCGAAGCGCAGCATCATCGCGTGATCTTCGTGGATGACGTTGTGGCAGTGCATCGGATAGCGGCCGAGCCAGTCTCGGAAGCGCATCCGCATCTTCACATTGCCGCGCGGGATGACGCGCACCGTGTCCTTGCGCGACACGTTTACGCCGCTGCTCCCGCCGCTGCATCCACTCCAGCAGTACTGGCTCCCCCAACGGCTGTAATTGCTGGGATCGTCGCTGGAACTTCCGTACAGGCCGGGAGCGCCCTGCGTGATCTGAAACTCCTCGAAATGGACGTGGATCGGATGCGACCATCCAAAGCCGCCGTCGAAGGCCCACTCCTCGAGGCTGTTCTGCTGGATCGTGAAACGCGGCGATGCGCAACTGAAGAGCCGCCCGTTGATCGTCCATTGCCCGTCGCGCGTCTGATCGAAATTGAACGAACGCTGGAGGCGCGGCGTCGCGCTGACGCTCGGAAGCGCGTAGTAAGCCGGCAGCGTGGCCGGATTGATGCTGTTGTCGGCGACTACGGGACCGTCGACGATGATCTTCAGCATCAGGAAACCCTGCCCGCCCGCGACAACGCTGCCGGTCGGGCCGCCCTGACCGTTCGGCTGATCGAGGCGGTTCTCGAGGTAGAGCGTTTTCCCGGCGTATTGTGAGAAATCGATGATCACGTCCGAGCGCTCCGCCACACCCATGGCCACCGCAGGCACCTGGACCGGATGCGGCAGGAGATTTCCGTCATTCGAGATTTGGTAAAACGGCTGCGGTGTCGAGGGACTGGTCAGATCCGTCAGGTAGACCTGCAGGAAGCGAGACGGCCCGGTGTTCAGCCAGCGGAAGCGGTAGCGGCGTGGGCTCACGTGCAGCACCGGCTGGATCACGCCGTTGACGAGGAACTTGTCGCCGAGGATGCCGTCGGTGTTGAAGGTGTCGAAGACCATCATCCCCGTCTGCGCATCGAAGCAGCGGTCTGCAAAGGCCATGGGAATGTCGTAGTTGGGAAACGACGGCAGACGGAAGCCCGTAGTCTCGTCGCCGGTGTCGAACTGATTGAACAGCAGGTAGAAGCCGAGCAGCCCTTTGTAGACGTTCTGCGACGTGAAGTTCTCGCGATGGTCGTGGTACCAGAGCGTGCTCAGTGATTCGTTGATGTCGCCGTGCGTCGCGACGTGCGTCGAATTGAAGCCGGCCAGAGCATTCGGGTAGTACTGATCGTAGTACTGGCCTGCCGCGAAGAAATCGCATGGAAAGCCGTCGCTCTCCGACGGCGTGTGGCTGTTGTGCAGGTGCGTCGAAACGGAGTTGAGTCCGAAGCCGCCGTTGCTCACCGGCAGATTGTTGATGTTGCGCACCAGCACCGGCGTGCCGTAGTGCGCGACATAGGTCGGTCCGGGACTGACCCCGTCGAACGTCCAGAGGTTCTGCATCGGCAGCTCGTTGGAGACCCGCACCTGGCTCTGCTGCTGCGTCACCTGATAGACGACGCCCGCCGGAAACGGGAAGCCGAGGGCCGGAGCCTGGTGCGCGCGCGTGCGGCCTTCGTACGGGAGACTCGTGGCCGGATTGATCGCCGTATTCGGATTGATCGACGGAGCGGGGCCGGTCAGCGACGACACCGGAATCGCCTGCTTCACCGGCGGAATCGGCATTGGCAACGTCCACGGCGTGGTGGGCGGACTGGCGCAGGTTCCGCAGCCCGTACTGCCATAGCGGCAGTTGCCGCCACCCCAACTGCTCAAACCGTTTTTGGCGATGAGCATGCCCGCGCCGCCGAGAAGCCCCATGCGCAGCAGATCGCGCCTGCTCGTCAGTCCCGCTTTGATGAGTTCCTGGCGATTGAGAAACGCCTGGTACATCTCCTTCCAGCGCGCGCGGGAAACTGCCTCACCTCTGCCGTTGAAGTACATGCGTCCTCCTCAATCGCTCGATCGTCTTGCGTTGACTGATGTCGCGGCGGATGCTTTCGCGCGCGGCGCTGAACCGAACATGATTCCTGTCTCGACGTCCACCGGCTGGCCGTCGCGAAGGTACGGCCTGAAACGCCATGTCATTAGCGCGTCAGTGATCGCCTTCGCTTGCGCGGGGAAGGCGCTGATCACGTGGACGTGCCGGACTTTGCCCGCCTTGTCGATGATGATCCGGACCGGGATGGCGTTGTACTTCTGCTCCGTCCATGTCGGATCGACTTTGTACGTGATGCTGTTGGCCGCTTCCGCGTAACCGGCCACACACAGCGGCGCATTCGCGTCGGCCAGCTTCATCGCGTCCATCTCCTTGATCAGCGTCTCGATCAACGCTGGATCGGGACTGGTGAAGACGAAGCGGACAGTGTGGCAACGCACCTCGGTCGCCAGCACGTACCAGTGCAGGCCTGCGACAGGCGAGTTGTAGTCGAAGCGCGTGAAGGCATGATTCGCCACCGTCACCTGCGACGGCGCATGCTCGACTTTGTAGTCGGGCTGCAGCGTCTCTTTCGTCTGCTCGATCGTTTCCTTCGCAGTCTGGCCCGGCAGCCGAGTGAAAAACATGTCCTGCGCCGTGATCAACAACGTCCCTCGGCTTGAATGTTTGTCTGTAGGTCCGGGCCGGAGGAGCGTCAGCACGTACGCGCCGCTGTCCGACGGCGGGGGACCTTTGTATTTCTCGAACCAGCCGGACGGCAACGCGTAGGAGAGGCCGAAGTAGTCGTTGTTGTAGACATCTTTCGCGACGACTCCTCCCTCGGGCAACGGAGTCGAGGTGTCGCTCGCGCTCGGAACGGCTCCTTTGACGAGGATGACGTCCGTCGGCAGTTTGCGAAGCGGCACAGTTGGCGTGTCCGACTCCTGTGCACGCGCGATCGGCAGAATACAGAGGAAGAGAAGTGCCTGGGTCGTACGACGAAACATCGTTCCTCCTTCGGAATCGGGCCGCTGACGGCGGTTCGTCAGCGGCCCGCGATGCGAATGCGTCAGAGACTTCGTAGGAAATTCAAGACGTCCTGCTTCTGCGAGGCGCTGAGGAGGTCGTAGTTGTTTTCGACCGCGTTCGCCTCGGAGCCGGAACTGTCGTGCGCAAGAATCGCCGTGACCAGGTTCTTCGTCCGGCCGTCGTGCAGGAAGAAGATCCGCTGGCCGAGGCCCCACAAAGGCGCGGTACGGAACTGGTCGCCGCCGGCGCCACCCTGCGACACGTTGTCATTGAGGCCCGTGCCCATGTGATGGATCTCGATGTCGCTGAAGAGGTTCGCCGTCGCATTGCCGAGGCTCGGCGTGAAACGCGACGGTGACGTGGTCAGCGATGCTGTGTGGCAGACCGCGCAACCGATGGCGTTGAACAGGCTGCGCCCGTTCGCGATCGACGTCGCACCGCCCGGTACCGTCGTCGACGGGGTGGGCGGAGCCAGGAAGCGCATGAACATCGCAAACTGCACGGTGTCACTCAGCGTCCCGATCGCGGTCGTGTTGAAATTCGTGTGGTCCTCGGGTGTCGGATTGACGCGGCAGGCCGCCGGCAGGCCGGTGTTGCCCAGGTTCTGGTCCTCTCCCGGCAGCGGACGTTCCTGCGTGAACAGCTCGTTGCTGACGCCCATCTCGACGTTGTAGGCCTCGCCGGCGAAGATCTCCAGCGACTTGTTCTGCGCCTTCCAGCCGAAGCGGCTGATCGTTCCGTCGTTGCCGTTGTGATTGAACGTGCCGCCGACGCCGACGTTGTTGTTCTGCTGATTGTTGAAGTTGACGAGCAGCGTCGAGTCGTCGATGTTCTCCATCAGGCCCGAGCCGAAGGTCGGCGTCGGAATGCGGAAGATGATGTTGCCGGTGTTGATTGCCGCCGTGAAGCCCGGCTGCGGAATGCCGGTTCCGGACGCGCTGGTGCAACTCGCCGGCGCGTCGACGCGGCCGACGATCGTGTAGAGGTCTTCCACGCCTCCGTTCGGCCGGTTCGTATCAGGAAATCCGAACTGGTCGAAGAAGAACGGGAAGCGCGCTTCGCGCACAGGCCCGGTGCTGGTGATGAACGAAGGCACGGTGTTCCTGGCGCCATCCGCGGTGGCATCCGCAACCTGCGGATTGACTGCGGGAGCCGAGCCGCCGACCGCCGGCTGTGCATGACACGCCACGCAACTTCTGGAGTTGTAGCGAGGTCCGAGCCCGAATCCATCTTCGCCGGCCACCGTGCCGGAGACGGAGTCGATCTCGGTAAAGCGGGCCTTGGCGTCGTTGAAGAAGTTGAGAATCGTGACCGGGTTGTTGGCAGCGACGGACGCAAGGGCGGCACCGGCCCCCGCCGCGCCGCCGCGCACCCCCGGATCCACCTGAGCAAAAGCCTGCAGTACGAAGAGTAGAGAGAGAAACAGCGCTAACGGGATCACTCGTCGGGTCATGGGAATCTCCTCAATTGGGTTGATCGAACCGAGGACGAGGCGAAGGCCGACGCGGCCTTCGCCCTCTTGAAACCCAGCTATGCGAGGAGGCGCCGGACCCGGACCTCTCCCCTTACCGCGTTGGACGTTGCGTTATTAAGGAGAGTAAGGGCGGAGAGGAATCCACACCACCAAAAAGGTAATCTTTAGTGCCGGAAGAGACTACAGGTGGCTAGACCCTGCGAAATCCGCTGGACCAGGAGAAGAGCAGAACCACGCGGCCACGAAGATTTTCCCCCGGAACAATCCCCCAGTAGCGGGAGTCCGAGGAGCGGTCGCGGTTATCGCCCAACACGAAGTACGTTCCCGGCGGCGCCTGGTAGGGACCGAAATGATCGCGCGACCGATACGGCTCCGGAAGCGTCTGCATCGCGGGGTAAGTGATCGGATCGAGATGGATCGCGTACGGCTCCGCGACCGCCTCACCATTCACGAACAAACGCCTTGACCGAATCTCGACTGTGTCTCCTCCAACCGCCACCACGCGTTTGGCGAAAGCGACATTCGGTTGTTGGAGCGGGTAGTCAAAGACGATGATGTCGCCGCGATGAACGCTGCCGGTCGGCATCGCAATCATCCGGTCGCCGATCGGAATCGTCGGTTCCATGCTGCCGGTCAAGTTGCGATAGGTGCGCACCGTCCCGGTAGCAAGAAGCCCGAAGAGAATCACGAATGGCAACACGGCCAGCGCGATCAGCAGCCGTTCGAGCAACGACGGTTTCGACATAGGCGGACGGTATCGTAGAGCGAATCGGCGTCATCGGCGACAATGCCTGCCGCATGGAACGGCCGCTCGAACAATTGGCGCAGACGACCGAGCCGCAGATGGTGCAGCGGCGGTTCGATGAGCAGAACCTTGGATCGGCGTATGTGATCTCGTGGCTGTTCGCGATCACGTCACTGATGCTCATCCCAGTCTCCGTCCTCTCGAAACAGCAACGCGTCGGGCACGGAGCGGCAGCGATCGCCGATGCGCTGCTGACGCTTTTCCTCATCGGCTCGATGAGCGAGTTGCGGCGAGCGCGCCGGCGCGACACCAGACCATCGCGCGCCTATGCGCGTGCCGTCGGACGCCATCTCGGCGCGTGGCTGGTAACGCTGTTCGTCGTCAAGTTCGCCACGCTGATCTACTTTGCGCTCTCCGACAACGGCGGATGGATCGCATGGGGTGTGATCTTTCCGACGGCGACGATCGCGTTGCGCCTTCGGCTACAGGAGCGCATCGCCCTCAACACGCTGCTTCTCGTGATCATCCTCGCCGCGGTTCTTCTCTCGCCGGCGCCGAAGCGAAAACAGAACACCGCCGGCATTGTCAGCATGCTCGTGTCGGTGAACCTGGTCTGCTTCGCCGTTGGCGCGCTCACAAGCCGCAGCATGAAGAAAGCCGCAATCGAGGAAGGCGTGCAACGCCGCGCCGAGGCGCGCGAGCAGTTGCGGATCCGCGACGAGCTGCGGTTCGCGCGCGAGGTGCAGATCAGCATGCTGCCCGAGGCGCCGCCGCAGCTCGAGTGGGCCGATGTCGCCGGCATCTCTTTGCCGGCGACCGAGGTTGGCGGCGACTACTACGACTACTACGTCGTCGATGGACGGCTCGCCATCGTTTGCGGCGACGTGGCCGGTCACGGACTCGCCAGCGGCATCACGCTGTCGGCGCTGCGAAGCGGGTTCACGCTCCTGCGCGATCAACTCCTCGATCCCGCGCACGTGCTCGATCGCCTGCAGGAAGTCGTCACGCAGAGCAGCCGGCGACGGATGATGGTCACGATTTCCGTCCTGCTTCTCGATCACGAAACGCATCAGGCCACGATCGCTTCGGCCGGACATCCGCCGCTGCTCCACGTCCGAGGTGCGACCGGAGAAACGCAACTGATCGAGCTCTTCGCCCCTCCCCTCGGCGCGCGCCTCGGCGCCACCGTTCCGCAACGCGTCATGCCGTTCGCGAGCGGCGACACGTTCGTCCTGCACAGCGACGGCATCTACGAGACCGTCAATGCCTCCGGCGACGAATACGGACTCGATCGGCTCGCGCGCATCGTCGCCGCGTGCGACGGGACTGCCGAGGAGGTCCGGGATGCCGTGCTGCGCGACGTCGAATCGTTCCGCGGCGACGAGCCGCAGGAGGATGACGTCACGTTAGTCGTTGTGCGAATCGCCTAATGCTTGTTCTGCAGCCACGCCGGCACGGTTGACGTGTTTCCGTTGTCCGCGTTCTCGGCCTGCTTGTCGGCGGTCACGAGCTGCTTGCGGATCGTTCCGAGGATGCGCTGGTCGGCGGAGGCGGCGAGGTCGAGCAGGTGCTGGCGATCGTGGTAGCCGTTGAAGGCGACGACGAACCGGTCGATCCGGAACGCCACCACGCGCCCGAGGTAGCGATCCTCGGCGGTGAAATTGTCCTCGCCCAGATTCGGGATCGGATCGAGCAGCTTGCCGTTGTGAAGATAAAGAGCTTTGTATTGATCGAGGATGTTGCCCGCGGCTTGCTTGTTCGCGGCAGGAATCACGATGCCGTCGATCAGATCGTTGTCGACGTTGAACGTCGCCTGAAACGAATTCGCGAGAAACGGCTGGCCGAACGCGGCATCGGCGGAGTAACGCTCGCTCCCGGGAACGCGCTGCTTGTCCGGCAGGAATGCGAAGACCGCCGGCTTGCTCGGCGCGGGCGGCATCTTGTCGGCCACGAACGTGGCCAGCCGAAGAACCGTATCGGCAGGTCCCGCGCCGGTGATGCGCACGTAGAACGGACCGCGCCAGACGTGAACCGAATGCGCCTTCGCGAACGATTCGTTGGGGATGTCGAGAAATCGGAGGTTCCCGTTTTTCTGCTTCGAGTACGCGCCGAACGCTTTCACGAAATCGGGGAAGCGAAAGATTTCGACCGTCGCGAAGCCATTGCTGCCGGGCGTGCTGTACTTGCCGATGGTGAGATCGAGCGTCTCGTAGCGCGCGAACTGCGGCGCGTCGACCGGCCCGAGGTACGTATTCAGGTGATCGCCGGGGATGACGATCGGATCTTCGTCGAGCTTCCAGATCTGTGCTTCCTGCTGCCGCGGCAGGAACTGCAGACTCGGCGAGTCCACCATCGCGAAATTGACTTCATTGCGCGGCGGCGGCGCGATGCGCACCTGCGCCGGACGCTTGCCGTCGCACGCGGCGACGAGACTCGCGATCAGGAGTGCGAGAGCGATTCGAGGAAGGCGATGGTCACGCGTACGCCCGCGCCGGTCGCTCCACGCGCCTCGCGCGCCGTTTCGTGTTCCGCGTACGCCGTGCCGGCGATGTCGAGATGCGCCCACGATGGACAATTGACGAACTCCTTCAGAAACAATGCCGCCGTGATCGCGCCGCCCCAGCGGCCGCCCGAGTTTTTCATGTCCGCCCACTCGCTGCGGATCAGCTCTTTGTAATCGTCCCACTCGGGCAGTCTCCAGAGGCGCTCACCGACGCGCTCCCCACACTCAATCAACTTCTGAGCCAGCTCGTCATTGTTCGAGAAAAGCCCCGCCGCCTCGCTGCCGAGCGCGACGACGCAGGCGCCGGTAAGCGTGGCGTAATCGATGATGTGATCCGGCTTCAATTCCGACGCGTAATGCAGCGCGTCGCTCAAAATCATGCGCCCCTCGGCATCGGTATTCACGACCTCCACCGTCTTGCCGCTGCTCGTGGTGATGATGTCGCCCGGCTTGTACGCGCTGCCGCTCGGCAGGTTGTCGGTCGATGCGATGACACCGGTCACGCGCACCGGCAGCGCCAGCATGGCCGCCGCCTGAATCGTGCCGATCACGGCCGCTGCCCCGCACATATCGAACTTCATCTCCTCCATCTTCTCGGCCGGCTTGATGGAGATGCCGCCCGAGTCGAAGGTGATGCCTTTGCCGACCAGCGCCACATGCTTCTTCGCTTTGCGTGGCGCGTATTCGAGGACGATGAAACGCGGCTCTTCGATCGATCCGCGATTGACGGCAAGCAGGCCGCCCATCTTCATCTTCTCGATCTCGCGGCGCCCATAAACGGTGCACTTGATCCCGGCGCCCTTCGCCACCTCCTCGGCGCGCTGGCCGAGGAACGTCGGCGTGACGAGATTGCCGGGGCCGTTGCCGAGGTCGCGCACAGTGCGCACGCCGGCAGCGATTGCTTTCGCTTCGTCGTCGAGCTGTTTCGCGCGCTTCGCATCGACAGCGTCAGGAGGAACAAGCGCCGCATGAATCGGCAGCGGCTTGTCGTCCGTCTTCGTGATGTAGACGTCGTATTTGTAGTCCGCCGCCGCCAGCGCCTCCGCAGCGACGCGCGTGGTTTCCTCGGCACCGAGCTTCGGCACGGCGACCGGCATGACGACGATGATGTTCCGATCGCGCTGCTTCTTCGCCATCTTGGCGATGCTGTAAATCGCGGTGCGCAACCCGCGAATCGTGAGCGATTCGGCCTTGCCGATTCCGATGAGCGTGATCTTCTTCGGCTCGCCCGCGACGGTCGACAACGACTCGTCCGCGCGCCCGGCAAACCCGGAGGCCGCAATCGCCTGCATCGACTTCGCCGCGACCGCAACATCCGGCCTCGCTCCCTCGGCGATCAACACAAAAAGATGATCCGCCTTCGCAACCTTCGGTTCCCGCGTAATGGTGACGTCCATAGCGGCGCGGATTGTACTTGAGGAGCTACAGCTCGAAGGGAGTCTCCGGTCCGGAGATATCGCGTCGCGCTGGCACACCCGCTGTGATTTCGCTGAGCCATAACAAGTACTTTTCGAAACTCCGCGGTCGCACTTGCCGCGCACGAGCGAGCGCCTCGAGATCCGCGGGGGTCAGCCTGAGGCCGCGTTCGAGATCAAACTCGTCAACGTTTTTGTTGGTGGTCGATCGCATCGAAAATTCTCAACAAGCCCATTCGCTCGAAGTATGCCCGGACCCTCTCTCGATCGATCGTCGGCAGAGTAAGAAGATACTCCACGTCACGCGCGTCACCGAAGCTCCTCTCAGGTCGGTCCCGGATCGCCGCGGCCTTCATCATCGCGATGTGCTCGGGGCTAATCACCAGCGCGGCCAATCCGGGCAAAACGACGCGGCTCGTTGCGGCCGTGAATAGCTCCGTCTCGGTCCGGTCGTACAGGTAGAGCACGTCGACATGGCCGAAGTCTTCGGTTGGATGAATGTGATTGGAAAAACCCTCGGACGCGTGAGTCGTCTCATACCCGAGAGACTCAGCAAACGCGACAACCCTCTTCCGCTCAGAGCCGGCGACAACAAAGTCAATGTCGTCCGTGTACCGCTGAAATCCCCACGCGCCGACGGCGAGGCCTCCGGCGATCGCCCAACGAATCTCCTCGCGCTCGAAGAACTCGGCGAACGTAGTCAGCACCTCGGTGAACTGCATTGTCCGAGGATACCTCGGCATCTCCCCCATACAATTGGCCGGACTCATGCACGGGCGAGGTATTTGAATGGCGTTCCGAATTCTGGTCATCGATGATGAAACGGCGATCCGCGAAGCGATCCGGATGACGCTGGAGTACGAGGGCTACCGCATCGACGAGGCGCGGTCCGGGCAGGACGGGATCGACAAGGCCACGCGCACCGCGGCGCCGTACGACGCCATCCTCCTCGACATCAAGATGCCGGTCCTCGATGGCATCGAAGTCCTCGAAAATCTGAAAGAGCAGCATGTGCCGTCGCCGGTGATCATGGTCTCCGGACACGGCGACATCTCCACCGCCGTCGAGTGTACGAAGCGCGGCGCGTTCGACTTCCTCGAGAAGCCGCTGAACCGCGACAAGCTGCTGCTTTCCGTCCGCAACGCCGTCCGTCAGCAGAAGCTGGAGGAGGAAGTCGGAGAACTGCGCGAACGCGAAGCGCGCGACTACCAGCTCGTCGGCGAGTCGTCGTCGATGAAGGAACTGAAGTCGCAGATCGAGCTCGCCGCGCCGACGAAAGCAACGGTCCTCATCACTGGCGAGTCGGGAACCGGCAAAGAACTCGTCGCACGTGAAATCCATCGCCGCTCGTCGCGCGCCGCGCAACCGTTCATCCAGGTCAATTGCGCCGCCATCCCCGAGGAGTTGATCGAGTCGGAACTGTTCGGCCATGAGAAGGGATCGTTCACCGGCGCGGTCCGCAAACAGACCGGCAAGTTTGTGGCCGCGGACGGCGGCACGATCTTCCTCGACGAGATCGGCGACATGTCGTTGCGCACACAGGCCAAGGTGCTGCGCGTGCTGCAGGAAGGTGAAGTCGAGCCGGTCGGCTCAGCCACCGTCATCAAGGTCGACGTGCGCGTGATCGCCGCGACGAACAAGGAGCTCACCGAGGAGATCCGCGCCGGACGTTTCCGCGAGGATCTCTTCTACCGGCTGAACGTCATCCCCGTCCGCACGCCGCCGCTGCGCGAGCGCAAGGACGACATCCCACTCCTCGCGCAACATTTCGCGACGATGTTTTCCGCGCAGTACAACCGCCCGGCGAAGAAATTCACGCCGGCCGCTCAAAAAGCTCTGCAGGACGCGGCCTGGCGCGGCAACGTCCGCGAGCTGCGCAACATGATCGAGCGGCTGGTGATCATGGTGCCATCCGACACGATCGACATCACCGACCTCCCCTCGGAATTCTTCCGCGCCGCCGGCGACATCATCGCCACCGCCATGCGCCTCGCCACACTCCAGGATTTCAAGGACGAGGCGGAGAAGGCATTCATCCTCGCCAAGCTGCGCGAGAACGGCTGGAACGTCTCCAAGACCGCCGAGGCCATCGATACCCCGCGCTCGAACCTGTACAAGAAGATCGAGCAATACAACATCAAACGCGAAGGCGGCGGGACCATGGCGGCGAGCGACAGGGACGAGGGCGAGAAGCAGGGATGAGGGACGAGGGACGTAACGCCGGCGGCTCGCCGTCTGGATCACCACCGGCTCGGTGGCGCGTCAACTTGGACCAACGCAAGAATGCCGGCGAGCCGCCGGCGGACCAGCCGCCGAGCCGGCGGCGCTACGTCCATTGAGTACATCGATGCCAACGCGAACCCGCTCCTCCCCTCGTCCCTCACCCCTCGTCCCTGCTTCACCCCCTGCCCCAATCGGCATCTTCGACTCCGGAGTCGGAGGCCTGACAGTCTTCCGCGAGATCGCCCGCGCACTGCCGCACCACCCTCTGATCTACCTCGGCGATTCCGCCCGCGTCCCGTATGGAACCAAGTCCGCCGACACAGTGACGGGCTTCACGCTCCAGGCCGCGGCGCATCTCATCGAACGCGGCATCGGCATGCTGGTCGTGGCCTGCAACACCGCCACCGCCGCCGCGCTCCCCTCGCTGCAATCGTCGCTGACGATCCCGGTCATCGGCGTCGTCGAGCCCGGCGCGCGCGCCGCGGTCGAGCAGACGCGCGGACGCGTTGGCGTCATCGCCACCGAGGGGACGGTGCGGTCGAAGGCGTACACGCGAGCGATCCACAACATCGATCCGAACATCGAAGTCATCGAATCCGCCGCCCCGCTGTTCGTCTCTCTCGCCGAGGAGGGATGGGCGAACACACACGTCGCGCGCGAAGTCGCCGAGATCTACCTCGAACCGCTCCTCGACGCGAACATCGACACCCTCGTCCTCGGCTGCACGCATTACCCGATCCTCCGCGACACAATCGAACACGTCATCGGCGACAAGGTGATGATTGTCGACAGCGCCGAAACGACCGCCGCCTCGGTGCTCGCCGCGATCGGAACATCATCGAACGGCGCCGCGAAACATACGTTCCTCGTTACCGATGCCGAGGAACGCTTCCGCAGGATCGCGGGGGAGTTTCTGGAGCGCGCGATTGAACACCTCGAGCTCGTGACGCTCTAAGTCGATCTTCGTCGCTTCGCCGCGTACATGGCCGCGTCGGCAGCGTGAAGCGCTTCCTCGGGATTGCCGCCCGCGGGCATCCGCGCCGATCCCGCAGCAACGTGAATAACCGGACCGCGACGCTGCGCTCGCAGAATTTCGCGAACACGTTCGATCATCGCCTGCGGCTCCTCGACACGCGTCACCGCTAGAAACTCATCGCCACCGTATCGCGCGAGGTGATCATCCGGACCGAAACTCTCGCGCAACGCCTTCGCAAAACGCCGCAGACAATCGTCGCCCGCCTGATGCCCATAGCTGTCGTTGATTCCTTTGAAGTCGTCGAGATCGAAAAAGACGATCGTCGCGCCGGTGCTGACGGATTGTCGCAAGACTGTCCGCAGCGATCGCCGGTTCGGCAGTCCCGTCAGTGGATCGATATCGACCAGATCGCGCAACACCGCCTGGCTGTCGACCAACTCGCCGTTCAGCCGCGTCAGCTCGCGCTGGATCGTCCCGTAGAACAGAAGGAGGCAGCCGAGGGCGATCACCCATTCAGCGGCGGTATCGAGCGATGAGGTCGACGACAAGAAGATCGTCACCGCTTCCGACCTCGTCCACCGGCTCGGAAAGACGCGCGTAAAGTAAGCCGCCGTTTCGACGACCGCCAGCGCGAGTCGGATGACTAATCCACAGGTCAGCCATCCGCATCCCTTCGCGCGCGTCCTCAAAACGACGACGATCCCCGCCGCCATCAACACCGCTGTCGCCCCCGATTGCAGCGCGCCCGCCTGATTGATTCCGCGCAGCAGCAACGCCGCCACCGTCGCGTACGCGATCAATCCCACCCACAACGCCCGCCCCGGCCGCACGCTCAATCCGCCGCCGGTAAATCCGCGCGCGCCGATCACCAGCAAAACCAGGAACGCGGTCTTGCTCAGAAAGTACCCGCCGCGCATCCCGCCCAACGCAAGCGCCCCCTCGGGACGCAAATACCAGAACGCAATCGGCATCAGCAGCGCGACGACATTCGCCGCCCACGCCCCCACCCAAACCCGCAACTCCGCCCGCCGCACCGACCGCTCCAGCACGACGAAGAACACGGCAATCATCACCGCCGACGTGCACTGCACCGCCGTGCTCCAACGCCAGAGCAGAAGTTCCATGGATGGAGACGATTGTAGGTGCTCCGCCGACCAAACGTCTGTTCGCAGCACTCCTACTAACCACCTGCCGCAGATGGCCATAACTGATGGGTAGGGAAATTCGCCCGCGTGACCCTCCTACTAGTAAAGATGCCTACGCCGACACCGCGAGGACTCCGCTCGCCCACAAGGGTGCCCTCGCTGGCCGTCGGCAGGTTTGCGACGCGCTATGTTCAGTTTCTGTCAGAGCGAAGCATCGTAGATCGCATCCTTGGCAACGTTCGAATTGGCTCCGTGTACCCGTTTCGTGACGGCGTTGATGTTCTCGAACACGACGCGCTCGGAATGTTCTTTTACAATCAAAGAGCGCTCTTCTTTGGAGCAGCGGGCGCATTTTTGGCGGCGCTCTTCATCTGGTCATTTACGGCTTCAACGGATGAAGCGCTGCGCAAGGGAGTGATAGTTCTCTCATCGGCTTGGGCGACAGGCGCCGCGGCAACGTTCGCGCTTCACGGTCGGTTCCGTCACGAGCTCGACACATGGGCAGCAGAGCATCGTCCAGTAGCTCTACCGCCGATCTTTGACCGATACTTCCTTCTCGACTGCGCAATTCTTGGCATAGCTTTACTAGTCGGACGCGGTCTCAAGTTGCCATTTAACGGACTCGCGTATTTACTCTGTGCGAATATCATTGTCTACTCTGCATACACCTTCATCGGCCATGCCTCGAAACTTACGCGCGGCGGCTTAATCATTCTCTTTATCGTGGCCGTCGGCCTACTGGTGCCCATGCGGCGTCCCGGTACACCTAACGCGTTTGCCGATGCGATGACAGCCGGAACGATAGCAGTGATGCTACTAGTCACGCTCTTTTCAGTCACAATGATTTCAGCTCTCGCGACCATCGAGCATCGTGTCACGAGACAGCAGCTTCTTCTGCTCGGCGAATACCAGAAAACCTTGCTTAGCGCGCATGACGCCTTCGACCCAGACGCTACCGACCTTCCCTACAGCGAGCGCCTGTTCCGCAGGAAGCTTAGGATGGTCATCAAGGATCTTTGCACGCGCCATCCTGAGTTTTGGTACCGCGGCATTGCGACATGGTTCGTTGCGCATCACGACCAACGAGGGAGGCTGTTTTGGCTCGGTCCTTACGAACGCGTTCCGGACTTGAGCGCATACAGAGATGGCATTCCCGCCGATACCGGATTCCTAGTGACGGGTGAGGTCGTACTCTTACATTCGCTCGCCGCTCAGGCCGTCGGACAGGAGGATTTGTGGCAATTGCGCCTCGACTTGGACGCGCCCGCAGCCGTTGTACCGCTACTCCGGGGCGAGGACCAAGTAGGTGCGATCTTGCTCTATGGCGATGAACATTCACCTCCGGTACCCAGAGAAGACGAACAGTTCTTGGAATCATTGGCCTCGATCATCGTGACCAGTTGGGATCAGTACCGCGCTACCTTTAGCGCCGCAGCACACAAGGAGCTCGATAGTCTTTTCGCGTGCGAAACACTCGACGATCTGTTCCCAGCGGCCGTCAAAGTCCTGCGCAAGTACCTCTTCGCGGCAGGGTGCATGATCGTCTTCAGACCGGACCCGGCGGAAGACCAGATGCAAGTAACAGCTGTTGCGGGCTTCAGCACAAAGATCAAGGGCGCTCTGTACACCGTGGGGCTGGGTCAGACCGGACGGTGTGCCCACCTCGGCGAGATCAAACGCTTTGACGATGTTCCCGCTTCTCGCAATGCCTTCGATGAGGAACTCTTTAAGCGCCTTGAGGTTGCTCATGGCGAGCAAATTCGTTCCTGGATGGCGATTCCTATTGGGCAAGCGCCTCGCAACTTTGGAGTCATCAAGGTCGTAAACCGCACCGACGGACCTTCTTGGTTTACCGCTGATGACGAAGCGCTCGGCGAAGACTTAGCCGTACGACTGCAGGTCACGATAGAAAAATTCTTGCATATTGCCGATACCGAAAAGGCGAAGAACGAAGCACAGAGCAGCGCGGCCGCTGCACGCAGCGCACAGTTGACGGCCGAGTCGGCCGCCCGACAACGGCTCCAGGATTTGATGACCATCACACACCAAATGCAGGCGCCGTTGGTAGGGGTTGTGGGCGCCTTAACTGGCGTAAGCGCTGGCGAGTTGCCGCGAACCGCAGCAGACCTGGTCGGGCATGCTACAGCGCTGGTTGAAGATGCCATCACAGTTAGTTACGGAACGTTTACGACCTTCGCGCTCGAAGCCGGACGAGACACCGCTTTTTTTGACAACGAGATTGACGCGGTCGCTGAACTAGAGCGTTTGGCGAGTCGGATTCAACGAACGAATCCCCGTCCTGAGATTCGCTTTGTTTATCGTCACGAACCCGGCTTCCCCCATCTTCGTATGGACGGGCGCGTGTTCACCACCGTTCTCTACAGCTTGATACACAACGCCAGCAAATATGCCAATGACAATACGGAGGTAACACTGGAGTGCAGCTTCGAGCGGGCATCGAATGAACCGGCGGTAAAAGTTAAGAGTACCGGAGCACGAATCTATCCAGATGAACGCGAATCTATTTTTGACCGCTTCACGCGTGGCCGTAGCGTCGAAAAAGGTCAGATTTATGCCGGCGTTGGACTCGGGTTGTGGGTTGCGAGGCAGTTAATGCGCGCCGTCGGCGGCGACTTGACTGTGGAACTGTCTCACGAGCGACCTCTATTCGCTGTTTTTGTCGTACACCTTCCACCGCCGTCAGCAGGAGAGCGTAATGGATCAGCCCACTCAACGTCCTGAAAAGTCAACGATCTTGTGGCTGGATAACGATCCCGGCTATATTTATGGCTTTGTGATGGCGTTAAAAGGAAATGGTTTTGCGGTCGAGGTTGCTAAGTCAGTCGCCGAAGCCGACAAGCTGTTGCGGACGCGCAATTTCGACGTTGTATTGATAGACGTTATGATTCCAGTAACTGAGGCCGAGCGCAACGATGGCTACGATGCCCATGCGACGGATGAAGGCCACAAGACCGGGCTGGAATTCTATCGGCGCCACCGTGCAATAATCGAGCGACAGGGCGTGGCTATTGCCATGACCGTGCGCGTGGACCGTGCGATCCGCGATGAATTTATCGCGTCGGGACTTCCGGCCGCCAATTTTCTGACGAAGCTTGACGTTCGAAACGCCAATGATTTTGTATCCGCTATCAAGAAACGTCTCAGGAGGGCTACGTAGGATGGGACATGTAGAGACGCCACAGAGTCGCCAAGCTGCTGCTATTCGTGCAGCTGCTATTGAGATGCGTACCGTCAACTGGTGCCTGTGGAAGGCGCTGATTCCAGCCCTAATGGTTTTTGGTTTGTGGCCATTCTACGCATTTGTCGCAACGATGGAACACCCGTTTCAGAGGGCTTTTGCACCAGGAGATTTCATTCTTTTTTCGGCGATTCTTTTGTTTGAAATTGGCGCGGAAGCTGACGGTGGAGGCCTATTCCCTCGCGGCATTCGTATTGGCAGCGCTCTGACACGTGCGCTCGCGGCGTTATTGATGCCGATTTATTGGGTGATTCGTCACGATGTAATGCTGAAAGAAGACGCGCTCGCTTGCGGTAAATCACCCTCGCCGGCATATTCCGCGCTTCTGCATAAGCTTCGCAATTACGGATGTTTTAGCTGTACTGTGGCCGTGATCAGCTTGATCATTGCCGCACTGCTTGCGATCGCCTTACTGGAGTACCATCGAACAGAGGAGCTACGCGAGCTAGGCATGACGATATGAGCGAACAACTCATATTGCGTTCGTCAATTGTTTTACTAGTTGGTTCAGCAATTCTATTGGCGTTTCTTACGCGGAGGATTGTCAGGGTTAGGAGAATGCGTGGTCAGTTGCGATGGTTACGTGAGCAAATGGCGCGAGCCATTCGGCAACTGGAATCAACCGATAAAGGTGAGGTACTGGTTGGTCTGCAAACTTTGTCGATGCTGAATGACGCTTCAGTACGGGCCTCTGCTCGTTCTAGTGTCGTCAGGTTGTCCTGCGCGAACGATGAAGATATTGCGAGACAGGCAACGACAACCTTGGCATCCTGGAAGAGCGATGAAGTTTGAAAGTGGTTTTTGCATGTCGACCGCCGACACGCTGTTGTGGAACCTGCTCTGACGATATGCCGCCTATTCGCTTAGCACTTCTCCTAGCCCTCACCGCCCCCGCGCTAGCGCAGTCGTCGTTTCAGCTTCACGGGTTCGTGTCAGGGAGGGGCATCTACACCAGCGGACAGCCGTCCTGGTTGCAGGGCGGGTTTGGGCGGTTGGATACGGGAGCGGGGGATGTGGGCGGGCATCGGACGGTGGCGCTTGGCGTCGCGCAGATTGGGGCGGAATGGGCGCCGGCGTCTTGGATTGATTTGCATGCGCATGGGGTGGCGCGGCGGGATCAGTCTGGAGCAGGCGGGAAGCGGGCGGGGGTCGTCGAGGCGTATGTCGATCTGCATTCGGAGCATTTCGAGGTGCGGGCCGGACAGTTTTTTCTCGGGACGTCGCGCGAGAATGTTGGTCCGCTTTGGACGTCGCCGTACACCGTTAGCTTTTCGCCGTTGAATTCCTGGATTGGGGAAGAGTTCCGGCCGGTCGGCGTCGATCTGGCCTGGCGGCCGAACTTCTATGTCACCGCTGGGGCGACCGCGTTTCGAAACAACGACTCGATGGGTGCGTTGCTGGCGTGGCGCGGGTGGTCGGTGGGGAACCGGCTGAGCGTTTACAACGAGGCGCTGCCGCTGCCGCCGCTGTTTTTCGCTGCCGACTGATTTTGCGGGACAGCGCCATGACGGGACCGTGCCCTTTGAACGCGATCTCGACGGACGGACCGGCGTTTCCGGACGTGTTCGTATCCAAATCCCCGAGCGGGCCATGATGCAGCTCACGCGCGTCGACAATCGCGGCGACCGCGAGCTGTATCGCGGCGAGTACGCGTGGCAGACACACTTCAATATCGCCGCGGCGCAGGTTGGCCTCATCTCCCCTGCCACGTTCGCCGCCGAGTATTGCTGGGGCGCGACCGGGATGGGTGCCGCGCCGCATTTCGTGCAGGCGGACTTCGCGACGTGGTACCTGCTGACGTCGTACAAGCGCGGCAGCGATCGCTATTCGATTCGCTTCGATACGTTCTCCACCACCGATCGCGATCATGTGGCCGAGGACAATTCGGAGCATGGGCACTCGTGGGTGTTGGCGTGGATGCACGACCTCAAACCGAACATCCGCCTCGGCGCGGAGTTCGCGCAGGTGACGGGGGCGCGTGCGGCGGCGCAGCAGTCGGGGTTCAGTCCGAATACGGACGGGCGGTCGGTGACGGTAGAAGTGCGCTACGGGTTTTGAGGACCAATGTCATCCTGAGCCGCCGAAGGCGTCGTAGGCGAAGCCGAAGCGCCGGAGGACGGACGAAGGACCCCCCAGGTGCTCGCCAACCGCCGCCACCCAACCGGGTTAACAGGTTGGGGGTCCTTCGACCGTCCTGCGCTGCTCCGGCTTCGCCTATGCAGCTCCGGCGGCTCAGGATGACAGCGCAACCCCATCCTCAACTCACCGTATAATCCGCGACCGGTTCCCCGATGCTTCTCACGTTCGTCGCCTTCGCAACGATGTTATTGCTCAATCCTGCTCGCACCCACGACGCGAAAGTTCAGCAGTATCCGCGCCTTCTTGCGGCTGCGCAGAAGGACCGTGTCCTCATCGTTGCGCCGCATATCGATGATGAGGCGATCGGCGCGGGCGGCTATGCCATCGATGCGCTGGCGAACGGCGCCGACGTCTATGTCGTCTTCCTCACCGCCGGCGACTGCAACCGCTTCTCCGCGCGCCTGATGTACAAAACCCTCGGTCCGACGGCGTCCAACTACCTCGGCGTCGGCAACGCGCGCATCAGCGAGGCGCGCGCGGCCATGCACCTCCTCGGCATCCCGCGCGATCACTATTTCGTCCTCGGCTATCCCGACCGCGGACTGCGCACGATGGTCGACAATCCCGGCGCCATCGTCCGCTCGAAAGCGACGCGCGAGAGCAGCGTGCCGTACGCCGACGCGGTGACGCCGCGCGCCGAATACAGCTACGCCAGCCTGATGAGCGACATCGAAAAAGTGATCAAGCAGGTACAGCCAACCACCGTCATCGCGCCGGTGCCGTTCGATCTGCATCCCGATCACAGCGCGGCCGCGGAGATCACGGACGTGGCGCTCGACGAGCTCCAACTCCATCCCAAACGCCTCGGCTACCTCGTGCACACGACGCGCAGCCGCATCCACACCGCGTTCGTGAAGATGCCGACGCGCGCCCTGCTCCCGCCCGCGCGCATGCAGGCGTTTTCGTGGGCAACGTACGGCCTGACCACCGCCGTGCAGAAGACGAAGACCGACCTGCTGATGACGTACAAGAGCCAGCGGCCGTACGTCTTCCTGCTGCGCAACGCCTTCGTGCGCAAGAACGAGCTGTTCTTCGTTTATCCGCAGTAAGGGAACGGTTCACGCGGAGGCGCGAAGAGGCGGAGGTAAGGGAGTTGGTGTCGCGCCTCGCACATCGCTTGCAAATGCGCGCTGCCTTTGCGGTTTTCCTCGCCCTCACCTGCACGTCCGCGGGACCGACTTCATCGAGCAAGTCAGCGATGCCGACGGGCCACGCTGCTTATGACATTCGCATCGTCCATGGCGATGTCATCGACGGAACCGGCAAGGCGCGGTTTCGCGCGGATGTCGGAATCCGCGGCGATGCGATCGCGGCGATCGGCGATCTGTCGAGTGCCACCTCGGCGATCACCATCGACGCGACGAATCAGGTCGTGACGCCGGGATTCATCGATCTTCTCGGGCATTCCGAGGCGTCGGTGCTACTCGATCCGCAGCTCGAGGGGAAGATTCGGCAGGGTGTGACCACCGAGGTTACGGGCGAAGGGCATTCGCCGGGGCCGATCAACGACGCGATGGCGGCGGAGATCGATCGCACGCGGCTGCCCGGCTATCCCGACGCGACGTGGCGATCGCTCGACGATTTCATGCGGGTCGCCGAGAAGCGCGGCTCGGCGATCAACTTCGCGTTTTACGTCGGAGCTGCGAACCCGCGGGAGATCGTCCTCGGCACAGCGGACCGCGCGCCGACGGCGGCGGAACTGGCGAAGATGGAGACGCTCGTGGATGAGTCGATGCGCGCCGGCGCGGTGGGGATGTCGACGGCGTTGATTTATCCGCCGGGACGGTTCGCGACGACCGATGAGTTGATCGCGCTCGGCCGCGTCGTCAGCAAGTACAACGGCAGCTACTGGACGCACATGCGCAACGAAGCGGACCGCATCATGCCGGCGCTCGATGAAGCGTTCCGCATCGGGCGCGAGTCGCATCTGCCGGTCAACATCTTTCACTTGAAAGCCGGCGGCAAGATGCGCGGGCAAATGGCGGAGATCATCGCGAAGATCGAGGCCGCGCGTGCGGGCGGACTCGATGTGGCGTCGCAGATTTATCCGTACACCGCCACTTCGACCGACCTGACTTCGATCGTGTCCGCGTGGGCGCTCGACGGCGGCTATCTGCAATTCGTTGCGCGATTGAAGGACCCGGCCACGCGCGCGCGCATCGCCAGCGAGATGCGGACCGGCAGCTACATCAGCCAGGGCGGCAACGGAATCCTCGTGCGCGGCATCCAGTCGTCCGATCCACAGATCAAAGCGTTCGAACGGAAGCGGCTCGATGAGATCGCGAAGAGCATGAACACCGATCCTGCCGAGGCCGCGCTGCGGATTTTCGAAGCGAGCAACTCGTCACCGATTGCGATTTTTTTCGGATTGAGCGAGGACGATCTGAAACTGGCAATGAAACAGCCGTGGGTGGCGGTCGGCTCCGACTCCGGCGCCGTAGTCGGTCCGATGCGCCAGTTCGGCGCGCACCCCCGCGCCTACGGCACCTTCCCCCGCATCCTCGGACACTACGTTCGCGACGAACATCTCTTCACGCTCGAAGAAGCGGTGCGCAAGATGACGTCACTGGCCGCGTCGCGCGCGAAGTTCGCCGACCGAGGGACGCTGCGGACCGGCATGCGCGCGGACGTCGTCGTCTTCAATCCCGCCACGATCCGCGACGTCTCGACGTACGAGGATCCGCATCATTTCTCCGAGGGGATCTCCAACGTGATCGTGAACGGAGTGCCGGTGCTGCAGGACGGGAAGATGACCGGGCGGCTGGGCGGGAGGGTGTTGCGGCGCAAGCCTTCGTGACGGAATGACAAATCCGCGATTTCGTTTAGGATTCCGCGTCACCGTGATGGGGAGTCGCCAAGCGGTAAGGCAGCGGCCTTTGGAGCCGCCATTCGGAGGTTCGAATCCTCCCTCCCCAGCGGGCGACGCGCCGGCAGCCTTTTTTGAGATTCTTCCGAGTGCGCGATCTGCGCGGCTGCCAATGCGGTTCGATACGCGTCCGGTATTGAGGAACTGCGAAAAATGCCGTGGCAAGAACTTGGTTGGGAACGGTGCCTCGCCCCCGTGAGCGAGAGCGAAATCGCAGCCGTCGAACAGCAACTCGGCATTCGGTTTCCCGCCAGCTACAAGGAGGCAGTCCTCGCCTGCCATGGCGGCTCACCGCTGCGCGGCACCTTCGATGTCCCGGACGAGGAAATCGGACTCATCACGACCGGTCTGGGGATGTTGTTGACGTTCAATGAAGACGACGCGGAAAGCGTCGTTGATACGCATCGCGTGCTGGCTGACCGCCTGCCGGCCAGCGTCATTCCATTCGCCATCGAGGGAGGCAGCGACTACATCGCATTCGATTATCGGAGCGGAAACGAGCCTGCCGTGGTCTATTGGTCTCATGAAAAAGAAGCTGCGGATGCCATCACGCGGCTAGCTCGAAACTTCGACGAGTTCACGGCACTTCTCAGAGACGAATAAGCAGAAGCGACTCGCGCTGAACCGTCGCTCTTCACTCTCCTGCATTTCGTTCGACACCGATCGCCGTGAAGAACGCCGCCGCCAGATACACCTCGGGAGAATCGAAAGCGCGCATGTCTGGCGAAACCACTCCCCGTGCGATGTTCGGAGATGTAAAAAGTCTCCGGTACTGATCGAGCCGGCGCTGATGGAGAGCCGCGGTGTCAACAATCCGTTCCTCGAATCGCTCGCCGCTTGACAGAAGGCAAAGATGTAAGAAGCGCATATCACTCCGTCACGTCTTGTGGCTATTGAGCACCATTTCGATGATCACAGTGTTGCCTCTTTCCCCGACAGTTCCCTGCAGCGCGCCAGGCGAGCCTTCACAATTGGATGGCTCGGGTCTTTGAGCAGGCAGCGCTCGCAGAGCGATGCCGCGCGCCCGTAGTCCTTCGCGTTGAAGAGAATCTCCGAGAGATAGAACGCGATCGTGAAATTGAAACGATCAGCAAACCGCTCCGCGAGGGCCATCTCCCCGTAGCGAATCGCTTTCTCTGCGACGTCGGGCCGGCCTCTGAAATAGACCATTCGATAGGCCTCGGCCAATGATGCGATGAGGATATAGGCGTCGAGCCTTTCGATGACTGGTTCGATCGCTGCGATCAGCTCTTCCGCCCGACCCCGCGCGGCGAGAGTCTTGGCCAATCCGACGTAGCCATCCTTCTCGTCCGGGTATTCTCGAATGATCGCTTCGAAGACCTCCTGCGCTTCCTGCGCTTTCCGCTGCGCGAGGAGTAGATTGCCTCGCCGTTTCGCCTCCACCAGATCCATCGATCCTCCGAGAAAGAAGGGATTGCCGTCCAAGGCTGCGCGCGTTACGAAGTTCCCGATTCATGTGAGCGGGTTGTTCTTCCTTCTCTCCGCTCACGCTCAAGCAAGAGTAGGGTCTCGGGACGGCTCAGCTGTTCTCCGGCAAGCCATCGAGTCAGGTACGCGGCCAAACTTTTTTCCTCGAAAAGGAACAGGACGTTGTCCGGCTCATCATCGCCGCCATCGAAGTCCGGAATGGACCGCTTCAACTCCCCGCCATCGAGATCGAGACACGTGAAGCTCGCGCATCCCCAGTCAAACAGGGGAACCAGCCAATCCGGCCACCAGGAATCTTCGGCGCTCAGCGATCGATAGTTCTGCACGAGATCGAAGCCCAGCGGGTTCTTGTGCCCACTGCCAACGCCTATCATGCCGAAGCCTGGCCCGAACCCGCCGTTGCCTACTTCCCGGTAGATCCGCCGCAATAGTGGTGGCAGCGTCCGTCCGAGCCGTTGTTCAGCGTCTGACAACTCTTGATCGGTCGCGACAGGAGCGATCGTTTGAGGAAAGGAGACCCGCACTCGCGGCTTTCTGAACCAACGCTTGAGTGTCTTCAGTTTCTCGATCAGTTCATCGTCCGACATCGCGACAGGGGTCCTTCGTAAAGCGAACTATCCGACCTTCGACACTCGGTGTTGAGCGGTTGGAATCATCGCGGTGAGTTTACCGTCAGGCCAATTCGATCGGTCATCCACCCCTCGGCGTTAGTGAATCTGCGCGAGGAACTTATCCAGCGCGGAGTTGAATTCGTCCGGTTTGTCGAGCATCAGCCAGTGACCGGCGCCGGTGATTTTTTCGGAGGGGAAGTCGGGGAACTGCGGGCGGAAGGATTGTGGCGATTCGATGTCGGCCGCGTAGATGACGAATTTCGGGCCGGAATAGGCGTTCACGACCGCCTTCGCGTCGTAACCGGCCAGCCGTTCGAGCGCGCCGGCGAAGGCGTCGACTTTCGATTTCTCGACCGTTGCGAACACGCGATCCTGAACGGCCTGCGATGACGGCTTCAGCATCGGCGCGAACCACATGCGCGTGACTTTCATGCGGTCGGCACGAAGAGCATCGACGAACTTCTGCATCGGCGGCGACATCGCCGGAACGCTGGCGGCGGAGTCGGCATAGATGACGGCGGCCACTTTGTCCGGATGCGCGGCGGCGTAGGTTGCAGCGACCGCGCCGCCGTAGCTATGGCCGACGAGGACGAAGCGCTTCAGTCCGATCGACATCACCGCGGCATCGACCGCGGCGGCGTTCGCTTTCGGCGAGTAGTCGCCATTCGCAGCAGGCGCTGAGTTGCCCATCCCAGGGAGATCGACAGCGACTGCGCGGCGCGTCTTGCGCAGGTGCGCGAGTTGCGTCCCCCACTGCGACGAGTCGGCGCCGTTGCCGTGGATGAAGAGCACCGGCAATCCGCCGCGGCCGCCGTCGTCGACGTAGATCGCGCCGTTCGGCGTCGTCACCGGTCCGGAAACCGGCGCATGCACACAGGCTGCAAAAAGGATGGCGAAGAGTGACAGTCGTTTCATGTAAAGTCTCCTTGTCAGAGACGATAGCCAAGCGCCGGTCACATGTCAAGCATGCTTGTCGCGCTTCCGCTCCGGCCACCCGCGCTGCTTCACCTCATCGAACGTCATCAGCGAGTTCGCGTAGTAGTCGCGCAGCAACGTCTCGCGCGGATTCCATCGCCACGCTTCCTCGATGACCGGAACGCCGCTTCCTTCGAAGAGATCGGAGCGCCATCGCTCGGCCGGTTCGATGAGATGCCGCAACTCGACGACCGGCCGCGCGGCGCGCCAGATCGCCTCGCCCGTTTTCTCGCGCAGCAGCCAGACCCGATTGCGCCAGGTCTCGCGATAGCGATCGATGGCGTCGACGATCTCGGCGTCCGTCAACGGCTCGGCGGCGTCGGCAAACACCCGAGCAAGCAGCGTCACCGGCGTGACCGGCAGCGCGTTCGAAATCTCCAGCATCACGCGTTCCGCCAGCTCCGTCAGCGCCGCTTTCCGGTCGTCGTAGACCGGCGCGAGGATGGCCGGATGCTCGCCGACGAACTCGTCGACCGCAATCGGCGTGCCGAACGTGACCACCGCATAGCCGTAGCGTTTGAAGCGCTTCAGGATGCTTCGCAGCAGGTTGCGAAAGAGAAAATCGATCGTCGTCTGCAGCTTGTCGCTCTTCGTGCGCCGGTCTTCCTTCCCCACCAACTCCTCGGTGAGATTACGGTCCTCGAGCACCCGGTCATAGTTGATCGCCGTCGGGATCAGAAACAGCGGCGCGCTGAATCCGGGATCGCGCTTGCCGGCCACGATGTAGTCGAGCATCCCCAGCTTCGGCTTTTGAAACGCGCCGTCGCGCGTCAGGCCGCCTTCGATGAAGACGCCCTGCGTCACGCCGTTCTTCGTAATCGTGCTGACGAATGTCGACAGCACCGCGTGGTACAGCGGTTCGCGATACCGCCGCCGGATGAAGTAGCCGCCGAACCATTTGAAGAGATGATTCAGCGGCCAGACGCGCGCCCACTCGCCCACCGCGTACGACAACGAGACGAACTTGAAGAGCATGTGCGCGACCAGGACGTAGTCGGCATTCGAACGATGATTGATGAGGTAAACGACCACCGCATTCTTCGGCGCCGTGGCGTTGAAGTCGCGCAGCGTCTTGTGCTCGACCACGGGGCGATACAGAAAATGCATGATCGCGCGCGCCAGCGGCGCACCGACCCGGTAGTACGCGAGGAGATTGAACTTCGGAACGATCTCGCGCAGGTACGTCCGCGCCTGACGCGTGGCCTCTTCGATCGACGCGTGATGCTCTTTCGCGTAGCCGCGGATCGCTTCGACGACTTCGCGGCTGCCGAAGACTTCCAGCTCGATATCGGCATGGCGGCGTTTGAGCTTGAAGCGATCGACGCGGATGTGCCGCTTCCGCTGAAAACGGCGCGCGTGCCGTTTGCCCACCACGAGCGCGATCGCGGCGAGGACCAGCACCGCGACGAGAACCTCGAGCAGAAGTCGCATCGGTGCGCGGCAGTGTAGCCCGAGGATCGAGTGCTATCGCTCGTGGTAATTCCGGAGACGCGTCCCTCTAACCAGTTACACAAGCCCTCACTGGCGGATTAGGGTCCGGCACGGGAGACCTGTCGATGACTGCGAAAGCGAGAAAAGCGGTATGCGGCGTTCTCACCATTTTGGTGCTGGCGTTGTACGCATGCCGGGCCGCCGAGGAGTCGCCGGCGGAAAAGCTGAAAGCGCTGGCGACGCACTCGGGGCGGCCGATCGACGCGCGCCTGACCGGCTTCGACTGGCCGGCCGCGCGCCTGCAACGAGCGACCCATGCGAGCCTGCTCGATCCGGCACGCCTGGAACTCGCCGGCGCCGCGAGCACCGTCATCCAGTCGCAGCTTAACGATCCCTCGGCACGCGCCCGCCACGAATCCGGCGCGGCGTATCTGCTGATCGATCGCGACCGCGATGCGATCGATGCACTCGAATCGGCCGTTCGCCAATCACCAAATAACGCAGCCTACTGGAGCGACCTCGGCGCCGCCCGCTACACGCTCGCAGTCACGGAAAAGCGTCCGCACGAGTTGCCGCAGGCACTCGCGGATACCGACCACGCACTCCGCCTCGATCCCAAACTCAACGATGCCCTCTTCAATCGCGCCCTGATCATCGAAGCCCTCGGCATCAGCGAAGCAGCCCGCCGCGCCTGGCAACGCTACGCCGCGGCCGACCCGTCCTCCCATTGGTCCGCCGAGGCAATGCGTCACCTCGGCGACCTGCGTGTCGTAACTACGCGCGACGAGTTCCAGAATCGCCTGGCCACCGCCTCCCGCGCCTTGCCCGATACCGCTCCCCTCGTCGCGCTTGCCCGGAACTACCCACAAGAAGCGCGAACCTGGAGCGAAGGTCCCCTATTAGCAAAATGGGCCGACGCGTTTCACAAAGGCGACGCCAAAACCGCCACGGAAACACTGACGATCGTCCGCACCCTCGGCACCGCCCTCACGGAGTTCAACCACGTGCAATCCGTCGCGGACATCGTCGCCACGATTGACCACGCCAACCCCGCCGACACAAGAACTCTCGCCGACGCCCACGCCATCTACCGCGACGGACGCATCCTGTACAGCCAACGCCGCATCGCGGATGCACAAAAGAAACTACAGGAAGCGCGCGCGCTGTTCGCCCGAACCCGTAGCCCGATGACGTTGATCACTGATTACTACCTGGCGAATTGCTTGTATGACAGTAACCGCGTAGCCGAGTCCGCACGCGCTTTGGACGAGGTGGCCGCCCGCGTCGACCCAAAGAGGTACCCCGGCCTGACGGCGGAGATCAAATGGGAACGGACACTGGCTTACTCCTCAGCAGGCGACTGGGAGGCCGCAATCCGTACGGCCACTAAGTCGCGGAATATCTTCGACTCTCTGGGAGAAATAGAAAACCGCGGCGAGATGGATATGCTGCTCGCGACTCATCTCGACCTTATATCTCAGCCCGCTGCGGCTTGGACCGCGCGTGTCGCCGCGATCAAGGTGCTGGGCCGCGCCGGTTCAATCAATCGAATCCGCACTTCTCTGACGACAAGCATTCAGGCACAGGTTGAGGAGGGTAACTTCGAGGCGGCGCTTTCGCTTGCAGCGATTGCGGTTGATGACCTCCGACACGGGCGACAACCGACGGCGATGTGTGTTGCCGAATCTTCGCGGGCTCAGGCCCTCGCCAAACTCGGATATATGGACGCCGCCGTTCGGTCCATCGATAGCGCGCGCCAGATGGCGCAGACAATTCCCGATCCGGCGTTTCAGCGGCGCACATTAGCCGACATGGACGTTGCAGAAGCAGCCGTAAGGCGTAGTACGCCTTCCACATCACTCCGCCTTCTTGACTCAGCAATCGCGTTTTATCGTTCAAGCGGCGTCACGGCGTGGCTACCGAAGGCGTATCTCGAACGAGGCCGCACACTTGTAGCAGCAAAGAATGACGTAGGCGCTCTTGCAGATTTCGACACCGCGTTGCGCGAGATTGATTTGGAACGATCCTCGATCACCGACCGCGACCTGCGGAGCATGTTCTACGACGCGGAACGCGGCCTTGCTTCCGAGAAAACCGCATTGTTACTGCGGCACGGCGAGACTGCCAGAGCGTTCGAATTCTGTGACGCAACGCGTGCCCGAAGCGTGTACGAGCATCTCGATAATCGCCCGAGGACAGAGGCTTTTCATGCGGCCGCGGAACGGCTGCCGCCACGCCCGCAAGAGGGTACAGCGCTGCTTGAATATGCCCTGCTGGAAGACTCAGTGCTGATCTTTTACGCTGCGCCTTCGCATACGGGCGTCGTTCGCGCTAGCGCCTCGCCCGCCATACTGAGAACGGCGATCGAGCGCTGCAATGATCTTCTGCGACGTCGAAGCCCGATTCAAACAGTGCAACAACAGCTTGCGGTCCTCTATCAAATTTTGATCAAGCCTGTCGCGGCGCAGATAGCGGGTGCTGACCGATTGATCGTTGTCCCTGACCGCCAGATTCACGAAGTGCCATTCGCTGCCCTTTACGACGTAGTCCGGCACCATTACATCGTTGATGACTACACAGTGTCTTTGGCACCGCGCGCGACACTGATCACTCGCTCCGTCCCCCACCATGCCCTCACGCCGGCATTAGTGGTGAGTGACCCGCACGGAGGCGATGAGTCGGCGCTTCCAAATGCGATGCAGGAAGCGAACGCAGTCGCCGCTATGTATGACCCTGCGACGTTACTCATGGCGGAACGCGCCACCCGCGCTCGGTTCATCGCAGCCGCCCAGCACAGCGGGATGATTCACTACGCCGGTCACGCTGACAGCAGTTCCACCGATCCGTTCGGCTCTCTGCATCTGGCACCTGACGGCTACGGCCGCACAGGCGATCTGGATGCGAATGAGATCGCCTCGCTCAATCTCAGCAGAGCAGAGCTCGTGATCCTTGCCGCTTGCGGAACCATGCGCGGTGAGTTGCAGCATGTTGAGGGGATGCCGAGCATCGCCCGAGCATTTCTGGCCGCCGGCGCCCGGAATGTCATCGGGACGTTGTGGGAAGTAGACGACGACGCCGTTGTGCCTTTATTTCAGCGCATACACTCTGAACTGCACAACGGCTTCGATCCGGCGGCCGCGTTGCGCATCGCTCAAGCAGCACTTGCGCACGACCAAAACGTTCGTCTCAGTCACCCTTCCACATGGGCACCGGTCGAGATCCTCGCGTATGTGGACGAACAACAGCCGGGCGGGCTCGTAAGGAGTAAGTAATGTCCGTTACAAGCATTCAGTTCATAGGTCTCTTCGTTGTCATGATGAATAGTGGTGCGGGACTGCATATCCTGCTGCCTCATTTTCCAGATACACCGTTTGCTGACCATGTTTCAGTCATTCAATACGCCCCGGAACAGGTGGTGAGCGCTTCATGGCCGGGAGTAACAGCGTGCGGGCCAAATGACTCGCTTCGTTGCGCGCCTATTGACGTCGAGACGATTACATTCTCCGGTGCCAGCGATCCCGCGCCGACGGGCATTATCGGCGACATTCCCCACCTCCGCTGCTGCTGTCCTTCAATGACAGACATCCTCGCAAAATATAAAGATCCCAAAGCTTCCGGCAAGCTCTCCGCGCACATCTTTATCGAACGCGGAATCGCAGAAGCGATCGCAGCCTCAAACGGCCGGGTCGATACGTGGGTGACCGAGCACTCAGCGGATCCGGCTGGAATCACACTGACCGGGAGCAACGCGAGCGGCTCTTTCAACATCGTCTTCAAACCCGGAGCCCAGTTTGTGATTCTGAACTCGATGCCCGAGAGTCCGGCAATGCCGCACTTCCTCGCGTACTACTTGATGGGTGTCGGCAGTTCCAAATGCACATCCACCCCGACCAACGATTCGGCTTGCGCTCCCCGTGCGACCGCGTGCGCCATTAGCAAGGTCGTCGCATCAACCGCACGCAAACCGGCAGTGAAGCCCCCCACCGGCGATACCCCGCTGCGAAAGCATGTTTCGCCTCTGGGAGCAACCAGCGACTGCTCCAACTCGCAGTGGCCGTAACCGCCGGCCCGCTTTGTTCTAGAATCCGCCATCCGAAAAACAGGCAGAGGTGGCGATGGCTGAGCAGGCGCGGGTCCTGATCGTTGATGACAACGAAGCGGATCGGGCATTGCTCGAGGCTCATCTGAGCCGGGACGGGTTCGAGACCGAAGCCGCCGCCGATGGGGTCGAGGGCTGGGCCATGCTCGATGCGCATCCCGACCGGTATGACCTGGTCCTCCTCGATCGGACCATGCCGCGGATGGACGGGCTCGAACTGCTCGCCCGGATGAAGAGCGATCATCGCTTTCTGATTCTGCCGGTCATCTTTCAGAGCGCGCTGGTCAGCCGCGAAGAGGTCATCGAAGGCATTCGAGCCGGCGCGTACTACTACCTGACCAAGCCGTACGACACCGAGATGCTGCTCAGCGTCGTGCGCACCGCCGCGACGGACCGGGCCGCCGCGCGCGAATTGCAGCACCGCGTGAAGCGTGGGATGCAGGTGCTGCAGCTTCTCGAGGAAGCGCACTTCACCTATCGCACCATCGAAGAGGCGCGCGGGCTCGCGGCCGTGCTCGCGACGGCGTGTCCGGATGCCGAGGCCACCGTCATCGGCCTGACGGAATTGCTGGTGAATGCCGTCGAGCACGGAAACCTCGGCATCACCTACGACGACAAGAGCGCGCTGCTCGCGGAAGGGGCATGGGCGCAGGAGGTCGCGCGGCGGCTGGAGCTGCCGGAGAACCGCGGCAAGCGCGTCGACGTCGAATTCTGCCGCGGCGACAACGAGCTGCGCTTCACCATTCGCGACCGCGGGAACGGGTTCGAATGGACGCGCTACTTCGAGATCGATCCGCGGCGCGCCTTCGACCGGCACGGCCGAGGAATCATCATGGCGCGTCACGTCAGCTTCTCCTCGATCGAATATCGCGGGACGGGAAGCGAAGTCGTAGCCACCGTTCGTTGCGGTGCGCCCGCGTGAGCGCGACGCCCGGGCTGGCCCGACGCCTCGGCGCGTTCGACGCCACCATGATCGTCATGGGCGGCATCATCGGCTCCGGCATCTTCATCAACCCGTACGTCGTGGCGCGCGCGGTTCACACGCCGGCGCTGATCATCGGGGCGTGGGCGGCCGGCGGCGTCATCGCGCTGCTCGGTGCGTTCGCGTACGCGGAGCTCGCAGCGTTGCGCCCCGAGGTCGGCGGGCAGTACGCGTATCTGCGCGATGCCTACCATCCATCGGTCGCGTTTCTGTACGGATGGGCGTTGCTGCTGATCGTGCAGAGTGGCGGGATGGCAGCGGTCGCAGCGACATTCGCGAAGTACGTGGTCACGCTCACCGGCATCGCCCTGCCCGACTGGCTGCTCGCCGTCGTCACGCTGCTCATCCTCACGCTCATCAACTGTCTCGGCGTGCGCAGCGGCAGCAACACACAGACGGCGCTGATGCTGCTGAAGCTCGCGGCGATCGCGATGCTGGTCATCGCCGGCGCGACGATCGCAGCGCCGCATGCGGCGGCGAAAGCGATGCTCGACGCGCCGCTGTCGTCGGATCTTTTCATCCGCTTCGGCGCCGCCATGACGCCGGTGATGTTCGCGTACGGCGGCTGGCAGACGGCGAGTTTCGTCTCCGGCGAACTGGCGCGTCCGCGGCGCGATCTTCCCATCGGACTCCTGGCCGGAATCATCGGCGTGATCACCATCTACGTCGGCGTGACCTACATCTGCGTCCGCGCGCTCGGCGCGGATGGCCTCGCGAACACACCCACGCCCGCTTCGGCGGTCATGCGCCTGGCCCTCGGCGAACGCGGCGCGCAACTCATTGCGGCCGGCATCGCCATTTCGACGCTCGGCTTCCTCAGCCAGAGCATGCTCACCGCGCCGCGGGTCTACTACGCCATGGCCGCGGACGGCCTCTTCTTCCGCAGCGTCGGCCGCATCAGCGCGAAGACGCACGTGCCGGTGGTCGCGATTGCGCTGCAAGGAATCGTGGCGATCGTGATCACGCTGTCCGGCACTTACGAACAGATCCTCGGCTACGTAGTCTCGACCGATTTCATCTTTTTCGGTTTGACGGGTCTGGCGCTTTTCATCTTTCGCCGCCGCCAGCCGCCCGCGGGATTCCGCACACCGGGACATCCGGTCACGACGGCGATCTTCACCATCTCCTGCTGGATCGTCGTCATCGCCACGATCGCGAAGTCGCCGGTCAACAGCCTGATCGGATTCGCAATCCTCGCGGCGGGATTGCCGGCGTACGCGTGGTGGAGACAGAGTCGATTAGTAGATTAGTGGATTAGTAGATTGGTGAATCAGTCGAACGAAGTCCTAATCGACTGATCTACGAATCTACTAATCCACTTCGTCCTACGCCTGCGGCGAAATCCTCACCGGAATCTTCGCGTCGGACGCGGTTTGCTTGAACACGCTCGTGGCCATCGCGATGACCGAGCTGACGTCGCTCAGGTTCGCGGGGATGATCATCGAGTTGCCGCTTTTCGCGAGCTGACCGAACTGCTTGATGTACTCCTCGGCGAGACGAAGCTGCATCGCCTCGTAACCGCCGGGAGTCTTGATGGCGTCCGCGATCTGCTTGATGCCGTTTGCGGTCGCGACGGCAACCGACTGAATCGCCGCAGCCTGACCTTCAGCTTCGTTGATGGCCTGCTGCTTCTTCGCTTCCGAGGCCTTGATGACCTGCTGCTTGTCGCCGTCGGCGGCGTTGATGGCGGCGTCGCGCTGTCCTTCCGACTGCAGAATCGTGGCGCGCTTTTCACGTTCGGCGCGCATCTGCTTTTCCATCGCGGCCAGTACGTCCTGCGGCGGATTGATGTTCTTGATCTCGTAGCGCAACACCTTCACGCCCCATGCTTCCGAGGCTTTGTCCACTTCGCTGACGACCATGAGGTTGATGTTCGTCCGCTCTTCGAACGTGCGGTCGAGCTCGATCTTGCCGATCTCGCTGCGGAGATTCGTCTGGGCGAGCTGGGAGATGGCGTAGGTGTAGTCGGAGATGCCGTATGACGCGCGGGCCGGATCGAGGACTTTGAAGTACAGCACGCCGTCGACCGCGACCTGCACGTTGTCGCGCGTGATGCAGACCTGCTCGGGAACGTCGAGAGCAACTTCCTTGAGCGAATGCTTGTAGCGGACGGTGTCGAGGAACGGCACGAGGATGTGGAAGCCGGCGTTGAGCGTCGCCGAATACTTGCCGAGCCGCTCCACGATCCACGCGTTCTGCTGCGGCACGACGCGAGCGATACGACTGATCATGATCATGGCGAAGATGACGACGACCATGGCTACGACAAGAGTGGACATGACGTTCCTCCGGATGGTTGTTTACGATGCGCGTACATAGATCGTCAGCCCGACGACCTCTTCGACGATGCAGCGTTGACCTTTTGTCAGTGGTGTCTCTCCAACATTGCGCGCCGTCCAGCTACTTCCCCGCATCTCCGCTTTTCCTTCTGCTGAGACCGGCAGATCGCCGAGCGCGATGGCCTGCTCACCAACGAGCGAGTCGACCACTTTCGTGATGTTGAAGCCGAGTTTTCGCACGACGATCGGCCGCACGAAGATCAGTAGGATGACCGACGAGATCGAAAACGTGAGGAGCTGTCCCCACAGCGGCATCGGGATGCCAACGCCGACGATGAGCGCGACGAGAAACGCGCCGACCGCGAAGAATCCGACGTGTGCAGTCGTCGCGAAAAACTCGATCGTGAGCAGCAGAAATGCGACGAGAACCCAGACCCACCAAGCCATTTTCGTGAGAGGTCAGCGTAGCACGACTGCTACTGCAACTCGCTGAGCACGCTCTTCGCGATGGCCGGGATCAGCTTCACATCGTCGGCCGTCCCGCGCGTCATGATGACCAGGATGATCTTCCGTCCGCCGGGCAGCTCGATGTACGCGGCATCGTGACGGACTTCCGACGTCCAACCCGCTTTCGACCACTCTCGCGATCCTGCCGGCAACGACTCGCCGATGAACTCTTTGACCTGATTCTCATCCGCACGCGGCGGGTTCAGCGGACGTTCGAGAAGCGCGAGCATCGCGTCGCTGTCGGCGCCGGAAATCGCGCGATGCCGCACGATCCAGAGCATCAACGATGCGAACGAATTCGCGCTCGATCGATTGCGATTCGGGCGGGCGTCGCCGCCGAGGAGCTGCTTCTCGCGTCCGAACGGCCCGAAACTCCACGGCTTGGCCATGGCGCTGATGTCGTATCCCATCGACGCGAACCAGCGGTTCACGACGCGCCGCTTGTCCAGGAACTTCGCCAGCGCGCGTCCCTCGAGATTCGGACCGGGACACGTATCGCTGATGAGGTCAATCAGGTACGCGGTGGCGTCATTGTCGGAGAGCCGGATCATCTCCCCGAGCGCTCGCGCCGCCTCCGGATCCCCTTCCAACTTCTGATGAAACACCTCGGCCATGATGTACAGCTTCACCACCGAGGCCGGATAAAAGGGCGCATCGCCATGCCAGTCGCCGCGATCGATCGTGGAAGGCTTCGTAACGTCGATGATGCTGAGCGCGAGATTGTCCGCCGTCAGCTTCGGAAAATCCTTCAGCGTCTGCTCCGCCGCATGCTTCAGCGCAAGTTCCAACGCCGGATTTTTGGGGAGGTCGGTGAATTCGCGGAAATTGGCGAAGGCGGTTGTGGCGACGAAGAGAAGAACGACGGCTATCCGAATGCGCATCAGCGGATTGTAGCGGTCGTATACTCGGACGCGATGCGCAGCAAGGTTGGAGATTGGGCACGGGAGGAAGTCGATCGGGAGATGCAGGCCCTAACGCCCGCAGAGCGGATCGAGCTCGCGTTCGAACTCGGAGAGCGAGATCTCTTGCTGTACATGAAAGCAAACGGTCTTACCCGCGACGAAGCGCTCGCCCGCATCCGTGTGCAGCGTCAGAACGGCCGGCATCGCTACTCACGCAGCAAAGCGGGTTTTTGACGTGGCTTTCGTCGATCGTGTCGCTGATTTATTCGACGAGCAGCACATCCCTTTCGCTCTCATCGGGGCTGAAGCTTTGGCGGTGCGAGGCGTTCCAAGATCTAGTTACGACGTCGACCTCCTGACGGTCGATGCGCGTGTCCTCAGCAATGAGCTCTGGGAACCTATTCGCACTCTCACCAACATCGAAATACGCCGAGGAGATTTGGATGACCCATTGAAAGGCGTAGTGAAGATTCGGCCGCCGAAAGAGAAATCGATTGATGTCGTAGTCGGTCGTTGGAAATGGCAACAACGGGTGATTGAACGCGCCGAGCCGATGCCTTCAGAGGAACGCATGCTCCCCACAGTCACCACAACGGATCTGATTCTGCTAAAGCTCGACGCCGGTGGCCCGCAAGACGCCTGGGACGTTACGAGTCTGCTCGCAGTTGCTCCTGAGAAAGTGATTGCCGAGGTCGAGGAACGCTTGGCAGACCTCAAAAGCGATGCCAAAGACCTTTGGCAGCGCATCCGCCGCGGCGCCTGACTACTTCCGCCACCCCCGCACCTTCTCCGCTACCGCCTCCGGCGTAAATCCGAAATGCTTCTCGATATCGGCGAGCGGTGCCGAGGCGCCGAAGCGGTCGATGCCGATGACCAGCGCGTCGTGGTTGACGTACTTGTACCAGCCGGAGGAGCGGCCCGCTTCGATGGCTACGATGCTGCTGCGGTCGCCGAGGATCTCGTTCTGGTAGTCAACAGGTTGACGATCGAAGAGATCGAGTGATGGCGCGCTGACTACGCGGGCGCGGATGCCTTCCTGCCGCAGCAGTTCAGCCGTGCGCACCGCCAGTGTCACCTCGGAGCCTGTCGCGATGAACGTGAAGTCGCCGTCGGCGTAGCCGTCGAGGACGTACGCGCCGCGCCAGACGTCATGCGGGTCGAAGGCGGGGCCGTGCGGGATGATGTCGACCTTCTGCCGCGTCAGCACGATCAAGGTCGGGCCTTCGTGTTTACTGCCGATCGCGTACGCCCAGGCCATTCCCGTTTCGACGCCGTCCGCCGGGCGGAAGAGCGTCATGTTCGGGATCAGGCGCAGCGAGAAAAGCTGCTCGACCGATTGGTGCGTCGGACCGTCCTCGCCGAGGAAGACTGAGTCGTGCGTGTAGACGAAGATTGACGGGATCTTCATCAGCGCGGCGAGGCGAATCGCCGGGCGCATGTAGTCGGAGAAGATCAGGAACGTCGAGCCGTGCGCTCGAAACGGGCCGTAGAGCGTGATCCCGTTCAGCGCGGCGCCCATGGCATGCTCGCGGATTCCGAAGTGCAGGTTCTTGCCTTTGAACAGGTCAAACGGAGGCGGATCGTTGACGTCGTCCTTGAGCCGTTCGATCGAGCCACCATTCTTGAAATTCGTCTTCGTCGATGAGGCAAGATCGGCCGCGCCCCCGATGACGAACGGAGCGATATCGCCGATTTTCTGGATGACCTGATTCGACAACTCGCGCGTCGCGATCGGCTTGTCGGTCTTACCGGACTCGGCGAGCTGCAACTCGTAACCTTCCGGCAGCGAATGGGACCAATACGCATCCCACTCCGCGGCAAGTTGCGGATTGCGCGCGCGCCACTCGGCCATCCCTTTCTCCCACTGCTTGCGCGCGCGGGCGAGCTTCTTCACCTTGCGCGCGAACTCGGCGCGCACTTCATCGGGCACATAGAACGTCGGCTCGGCCGGCCATCCGAGGGCCACTTTCGTCGCCGCAGCCTCCTCGGCGCCGAGCGGTTCGCCGTGCGCGCGCGAGGTGCCGTGGAACTTCGGACTCCCCTGCCCGATCACGGTCTTGGCCATGATCATCGACGGCTTGTCGGTGACCTTCTGCGCCTTGCGAATGGCCTTCCGAACCGCATCGCGATCGTGTCCATCGATCTTCTGCACGTGCCAGTGCGCGGCCTCGAATCGCTTCTTCACATCCTCCGACATCGACAGCCGCTTGTCGCCGTCGAGCGTGACGTCGTTGTCGTCATACAGATAGATGAGATTTCCTAGCCCGAGGTGACCGGCCAGCGACGCGGCCTCGGCGCTGATGCCTTCCTCGAGATCGCCATCGGAGCAGATGACGTAGATCCAATTCTGAACTGGCTTGAACGCGTCGTCGCTGTTAAAGCGAGCCGCCATCATCTTCGAGGCGATGCCCATTCCGACGCCGTTCGCGAATCCCTGGCCGAGGGGACCGGTGGTGACTTCGATGCCGGGCGCGTCGCCGTACTCCGGATGGCCGGCGGTCTTCGATCCCCACTGCCGGAAGTTCTTCAGCTCATCGATCGTCATCTCCGGATAGCCGGTGAGATGCAGCAACGAATACAGCAGCATCGAGGCGTGGCCGGCGGAGAGGACGAAGCGATCGCGATCCTGCCACCACGGCGCCTTCGGATCGTGGCGCATGAAGTCGGTCCAGAGCACGAAGGCCATGTCCGCCATGCCCATCGGCGCACCGGGATGGCCCGACTTCGCCTTTTCAACGCCGTCGATGGCCAGGAAACGGATGGTGTTGACGCAGAGCTCTTCGAGCTTGTCCTTCGTCCCGATTTTCGGCTCGTTGTGCGACTCCGCCTCGGCGATGGCGGCGGCCCCTTCGGCGGCGGTCTTTTCCGGGTCTTGCGGCATCCAATCCTCCTGCGACGGCGCGGGATTATACTCGTCGCGAATCACGCAAAATTCGAGCGCGCGGAGGGGATGCGATGGCCACGGACGAGAGCGTCAGCGTCAAGGGTTCACCCGTGCGCAGTCTGCAGAAGTTCATCGAGTCGGAGCTGACGCCCGAGCAGCGC
>JAFAOU010000129.1 GCA_019247495.1 Acidobacteriota bacterium | reverse complement strand
CTTGTACGTGGCCATGTCGACATTGACGGGGCAATCGCCTTTGCAGCCTTTGCACGCCAGGCAGAGGTCGAGCGAATCCTTGACTGCTTCGTTGTTCCAGTTCGCCGGAATGACTTTTCCCTCGAACATCTCGAACAGCAGGCGGGCACGACCTCGCGTGGAGTGCTCTTCCTCGCGCGTCACCATGAAGCTCGGGCACATTGTGCCGCCGTCCATGCGCCGGCATTTGCCGACGCCGACGCAGCGGCCGACTGCGCGATCGATGCGGCCGTTATCTTCAGGAAAATGAAAGTGCGTATCCGGCGACCACTGGTCAAAGTCCGCGCCGAGGCGGAGGTTCTCGGTGGGGTGATACGGCATCACCACCTTGCCGGGATTCATCTTCCACTCCGGATCCCACAACGACTTGAATTCGTTGAAGGCCTGGATCAGTTCCGGACCGAACATCTTCGGCAGCAGATCGGCGCGTGACTGACCGTCGCCGTGTTCGCCGGAAAGCGAACCGTTGTACTTGATGCAAAGGTCCGCGGCTTCATCGAGGTAGGCGCGAAACTTCGCGATGCCGGCGGCCGAGTCGAGATCGAAGTTGTTGCGTGTGTGGACGCAGGCCTGGCCGAAGTGGCCGTAGAGATCGCCGGTGTAGTTGTATTTGTTCAGCAGCGTGCGCAGCTCGCGAAGGTACTTGCCGAGGTGCTTCGGATCGACGGCCGAATCCTCCCAACCCTCCCACGTGTGGCCCTTGCCGGGCACGAACGCCGTCGCGCCGAGGCCTGACTCGCGGATCGCCCAGATGTTCTTCTCGTCTTTTTTGTCGTCGTAGAGACGATGCGCGATTTTGAATGGAGCCGACGATAGCGACGCGATCATCGTCCGCGCGTAGCCGTCCGACGCTTCCTTCGTCTCGCCGCCGAATTCGACGAGCAGCCACCCTTTGCCGGGCGGGAGCAGATCGATCTTGTCGACGTTCAGCCCTTTCGCTTTCATGTCTGCGATGAGGCGGTCGTCGATCCCTTCGAGGCCGATCGGCTGGAACTCGAGCAGGCGCGGAACGTCGTCGGCCGCTTCGTAGATGTCGTCGTAGCCGAGGACCACGAGGGTGCGCGAGGGCGGCGAGTAGACCAGTTTGCACTTCGCTTCGAGCACGACCACGCAGGTGCTCTCGCTGCCGACCAGCGCCTGCGCCACGTTGAATCCGTTTTCAGGAAGGAGAGCGTCGAGGTTGTAGCCGGAAACGCGGCGCGGGATCTTCGGGTACTTCGCGCGAATGAGATCGCCGTATCGATCGCGGATGCGCTTCAATCCCGCGTAGATTTCGCCGCGCCGGCCGCCGCCGGCGATGATCGATTCCAGCTCACTGTCGCTGGTCGGCCCGACGCGCATGCGCACGCCGTCATACGTGACGATCTCCAGCTCCTCGATGTTGTCGACGGTCTTGCCCGACATCAGCGCGTGGACGCCGCAGGAGTTGTTGCCGATCATCCCGCCCAGCGTGCAGTGCGTGTGCGTGGCGGGATCGGGACCAAAGGTCAGCGTGTGCTTCTCTGCGGCGTTGCGGAGGTCATCGAGGATGATGCCGGGCTCGATGGTTGCGAATTTTTCATCGGCGTTCAGCTCGCGGATGTTGTGCATGTACTTCGAAAAGTCCATGACCACTGCGACGTTGCAGCACTGTCCAGCCAGCGACGTCCCGCCGCCGCGCGCGAGAATCGGCGCGCCGTGCTTGCGCGCGAGCGCGACGGTGGCGATCACATCATCGGCATCGCGCGGAAGGACGACGCCGATCGGAACCTGGCGATAGTTCGAGGCGTCCGTCGCGTACAACGCGCGCGATCCGTCATCGAACCGGACTTCACCTTTGATGGCTCGCCGCAGTTCCGAGGCCAGGATCTCCGCATCGACATTCAAGGTCTGGATGCGGTCGTGATGTTCGATGTGCGGCCGCACCGGACGGTCGTGCGGAAGCTCGACGGGATCGAACCGCGTCCGCTCGTCGCGATCCTTCGGCGAGGACGCACCGGCAACGGCCAGGTTCACGGGGTCGGGTTCATGCATCGCAGACATCGTACGTTCATCTGCCGTTGCAGCTCGGGGAGCGCTGAGAAAATCGACGAGTCGCTACCGCGATGCGCGATGCCTCGGCGCCAACTCGGGACCGACCGAAAACGCCGGCGCCATCGTCTCGGTCGTCGTGTTGCCGGCGTTATCGGCGAGGTCGATCTTCAGGTCGACCAGCCCGCCGGCCACGTTTGCGACGCTGGCGAGGTCGACGCGGAAAAGGATTCCGGTTCCGCTGCTCGCCGGCGCTTCCGTCACCTGCGTCGCGGTCAGCGGACGCCAGGCAGTTTCGCCCGAGTAGCGATACGAGACAGCGGTAGCGCCCGTGCGGACGCTTTGATAGACGCGGTTGTTGCCATTTGGCGCGAAATCGGCGGCGGAAAAGAGGAGCGAGCCGCTGCCGTGAGGGTCGAGCTTCGTCGCCACCGCGCCCGTGCCGTCCAGCATCATCATCGTCGTCAGCGTCGGCGGTATGTAGTCGGTGCGCGTCGAATCGAGATCCATCGAGACGATCGTGGTCTTGTTCACTCCGGGGTAAAGACTTCCGTTGTTCGTGGCCTCGAGGTGGTAGGCGCCCTTGGCGGAAACATCGAGGGCGCGGGCATATCCGGGGTTCGACAGCCGCACTCCTTTGGGGTCGACGATCAGCGTGTTCGTACCGCTGCGATCGGCGATGCGCACCTCGCCGAGCGGTCCGATCATGTCTGTCGTCCAGGTGAAACTGAGAGAGCCGCTGGGAGCGAGCTGTGATGATGCGAAGCGAGGGCCGAGGCCGAATTGGTAGCTCGAGCCGCTGTAGGTCCATGGCAGGAGGCCGGCGGTGGTCAGGCCAACGAGCTTGTCATTGATGACGCGCAGCAATGGCGTCGTGTATTGCGTCGCGGTGTCGGTGATCGCGGTGAACCCGATACCGTACGTGTAACTGGGATCGACATCCGGAGAGACGAAGACACGCCCGTTGATGATCGGCTCATCGACGATATTCGTCGCCGAAACCCCGCCACCCGAGGAAGGAGTAGTCGCCGTTACGGTCAGGCGCCGGTCGCCGCGCGATGCCGCCGGAATGGCCAGTTGCACGCTGCCGCCGCGCAACGCGGAGCCGCCGGTGGTCAGGCTCACGTCGTCGCTCACGCCGGCAAGAGTTGGGTGCTGAATCATGTAGTAGTTGTTCGCCGTCGTATCGAGCAGCGCTTCGTAGACGAGCAACGACTTTGCGGTGCTCACGTCCGAGGCGTGCATCGAATGCACGGGAGCCCATGGATAGGAAATCGTAAGACCACCGTTTGCACCCCCGAGCAGGACGCGCATGCTGCTGGCGTAGCCGTTGCCGGCGAGCGTCTGGCCGGTCTCGGTGCGGCCGCCGAATGTCACCGTGTGCGGAACGCTGGCCGAATCCAGCGCGATCGTGGTGTCCTTGTTGAGCGTTACGCCTTCGCGCGCGATGAAATCGGCGCCGGTAATCGCGCCGATCGTGGAGTCGAATTCAGGCGTGTAGATCACCAGGTCATACTTTCCGCTGCCCATCAGCACCTCGGACGTGTTCTCGTCGAGGAACGCAGCCGTCACGATGTTCGTCCGCGCCTCATTCACCCATCGCGAGTCGGGATAGGCGCGGTCGAACGTAACCGTCGCGCGCGCCGCTTTCGAGAACGCGAACTGAATGTTGTGGACGTCGGTGGGCACAGCGGCGTTGGTGAGAACGATCTGGCCTCCGCCGGTCAACGACTGGAGGCTGGGCGGCGTCAAGGTGTTGTCGATTGCGAAGTTGAAGGAGACGTCGGTTGCGCCGCCCGCGGGGATGGTCACCGATGTCGCCGACGGCGTCACCTGCTCACCCGCCGTCAAGGCCGATCGGATGTTGTAGGTAACCGGCTGCGTGCCGGTGTTGGTCACGTGCAGCGAGCGCGTCGCGGTCCAGTTGGGCATTTCAATTGGCGCCAAACCGAGGCTAATCGACGGCGGGTCGATCCTAGTGGTGCCGGTTGCGGCGGCAAATGCATCAATGCGTCCCGCTCCGTCCGCCATGATCTCTTCGCGCACGAACGTGGCGTTGTTCATCAGCGACAGCTTGATCTGCGCCGGCGTCCAGTCATGATGCAGCGCTTTCAGGAGCGCCGCGGCTCCGGCCACGTGCGGCGAAGCCATCGAGGTCCCGCTCAGATTGCCGTAGTGGTTGCCCGGCAGCGACGAGAGAATCGAAACGCCCGGCGCGATTACGTCCGGCTTGATGGCCATGTTTCTCATGTTCGGGCCGCGGGACGAGAAGCTGGCGATGTTGTCGCCCAGATCGCTGGCGCCGACGGTGATCGCGGTGCGGGCTGTGCCGGGGCTCCCGATGTTGTGGTACGTGATGATCCCGTTAACGAACGCGGCGTTTCCGGCGGCGATGGCGAAGGTGATGCCGGCGGCGGTGGCATTGTCGATGGCCACGCAACCGGGATCGTCGGGATTGCCGCCTCCGCCGAGGCTGAGGTTCGCAACGTCCACGTGATCCGCCGTGTTGCCGTCCTGGTTCGGATCGGCGGCGCGCTCGATAGCCGCGATCACATTCGACTCGCTGCCGCTGCCGTTCGCGCCGAGGACTTTGTAGGCGACGAGCGATACGTCGGGAGCCACGCCCGTGATGGTGTCTGACTGCCCCGCCACGATGCCGGAAACGTGAGTGCCGTGGCCGTTGTCGTCCATCGGATCGCCGTCGTTGTTGACGAAGTCCCAGCCGCCTTTGACTTTGAATCCCGGTCCGAAGCCGCTGCCGAGAGCGGGATGCGTGTAGTCGATGCCGGTGTCGATGATGGCCACAGTCACGCCGGCGCCGCGCGATCCGAGCGACGACCAAACCTTCGGCGCGTTGATGAGGGTGAGGTTGAGGCTGTCCGCAAACGCGTGCATCGGCATATCGGCGACGACGCGTTTCACGTATGGCAGCATCCGGAGTTGGGCGACAGCCTCGCGCGGCGCGTCGATCGCGACACCGTTGAAGACGACGGAGAACTCACGCCGGATCTCCGGCTCCATCGCCGTCTTGGCACTACGTTTCGCGTTCAGGATGTTGGCGAAGTCATTACGGAAACGGGTGAACGTGGCCTGGTAGTCGATGGCCGTCTTCGAGGCGGCGTTCGCCGCGATCGGCGGTGCGACGAATTCGACGATGAATCCGCGGCTCGGCTCCGCGCCCGCCGGCAGGACCACTTCGGTGCCGTCCGCGCGTTCCGCGCGGACCTGCGGATCGGCGACGAATTGCGCCGAGGCAGAGATAGCAATGGCAAGAACGACGACGGCGATCGCGGATTGACGCATGAGAGGACTCCCGGCTTGCAAAGTACGTGCGTGTGAGTACCCGTTTGAAGCCGGATGCGCCGGTCGGTATTTCCGATAATAACTTTTAGTCCGTCAGAGGAACCGCCGCAGGTTCTCTTTCCACCACGGCCAGTCGTGGCCGAACACGCCGCCCCAGATCTCGAGGTGATTCGGAATCCCTTTCGACCAGAGCATCGCCGAGAACTCGCGGTTCTTGTCGACGATCGTGTCGTACTCGCCGGTGGCGATGATCCAGTCGACGCGCGAGAGCTTGCCGGCCCATTCGCCGTCCATGTTCGGGATGTAGGCCGTCGGGCAGTTGAAGTAACAGTTCTCGTCCCAGTAGCCGTCGAGTTGCGCGTGGATGTCGTAAATGCCGGAGAAGCAGATGGCGCGGCTGACGACATCGGGATAGCGCGCCGCGAAATTCGCCGCGTGATACGCGCCGAAACTCGCGCCGTAAACCGCCAGGTCGCCGCGTTGCGCGCGATTGAAGATGTACGGCACCAGCTCGTGACGAAGGTATGCGTCGTACTGCGCGTGCCGCGCCGCGCGAACGGCGGGATGAACGTTGCGGTTGTACCAACTCTCCTCATTCACCGTGTCGACGAGCACGAGCTGGATCTCGCCGTTGTCGACTTTGTCCGCGAGCGAGTCGGGGATGCCGCGGTCAGCGTTTTCGGAGTAGCGGCCGGCCGACGTCGGGAAGAGCATGACCGGCCGGCCGAACTTGCCGTACCAGAGAAACTCCATCGGACGGCCGAGGGCGTTGCTGTGCCAGGAGACGTGTTCGGTATACATATCGTTGGCTCGTTTGCGGCAGGGCGGGCGATTCTATACGATCCGCCGCCCGGAGAAATCAATGCGAAAAAAGCGAATTGCACTCGTGTTCGGTATGGAAGACACCTTCCCCTGGGCGTTGATCGACGCCATCAACTCGCGCGGCGGCGATCAGGTCGAAGCGATGCCCGCCGAGATCTCGTACATCAAGGATGACGGCGTCTTTCCGTACGACCTGATCCTCGATCGCATCAGCCACGAGATCCCCTTCTACCGCACGTACGTGAAGTGCGCGGCGGCGTCCGGCGTGCAGATCGTCAACAACCCGATCTGGTGGTCGGCCGACGACAAGTTCTTCGACAACCTCGTCGCCAAGTCCGTCAACGTGGCCGTCCCGAAGACCGTGCTCCTTCCGCACAAGGACTTTCCGCCGAGCACCGAGGCCAAGTCGTTTCGCAACATGCGCTGGGTGAACTGGGACGAAGTCTTCGCCTATCTCGGCTTTCCCATCTTCATGAAACCGGCGTACGGCGGCGGCTGGAAGGACGTTTACAAGTGCGACAACCAGCAGGAGTTTTTCGCGGCATATGACCAGACTCGCGATTTGACCATGATGGCGCAGGAGGCGATCGAGTTCGACCGCTACTACCGCTGCTACGTCCTCGGCCGCAGCCGCGTGCACATCATGCATTACGACCCGAAACAGCCGCACCACCTGCGCTACGTGAAGAATCCGCCGCCGATGGAGCCGGAGTTCGAAGCCCGCGTCCGCCGCGACGCGATCGCTCTGTGTGAAGCCCTCGGCTACGACATGAACACCGTCGAATTCGCGGTGCGCGACGGCGTCCCCATCGCCATCGATTTCATGAACTGCGCTCCCGATGCCGACCTGGCCTCGGTCGGCGAAGACAACTTCAAGTGGGTGGTCGAGAACATGGCCGAAGCGCTGATCGAGATCGTCACCAGCGGAAGAAAACTCGAACTGACGGGAACATGGCCGCAAACGCTGAACACGTCGAAAGATGTGGAAACCGCGATCTAGACGCAGTGGATTAGTCGATTACTAGATCCGTGGATTCCAAGTTGCTTTGGCGAAGACTGCCTTACTAATCCACTAATCTACTAATCACTAATCCACTGGTAGACTCCCGACCATGCCTCCACAACCTACCTTCACCCTCGGCATCGAGGAGGAGTTTCAGGTCGTCGATCCCGACACGCGTCAGCTGCGGTCGCACATCGCGGAGATGTTCGCGGAAGGGGAGAAGCGCCTCAAAGAAGAGATCAAGCGTGAGATGCACGAGGCGGTCATCGAGATCGGTACGCCGATCTGCACCGACGTCGAGCACGCGCGGCGCGAAGTGACGAGGCTGCGGCGCGAGATCATCAATCTTTGCCGCGAGAGCGGCTTGCGCATCGCTGCCTCGGGCACGCATCCGATCTCGCATTGGTCAAGTGTCCCGATCACCTCGAACGAGCGCTACGACCAGATCGTCTACGACCTGCAGATGGTGGCGCGCGCAAATCTGATTTTCGGATTGCACGTTCACGTCGCGATCGAAGACGTGGAGACGCGCATTCAGGTCATGAACGCGGCCCGCTACTTCCTTCCGCATGTCTTTGCGCTGTCGGTGAACTCGCCGTTCTGGTGCGGCCAGAACACCGGCTGGAAAAGCTACCGCGCCAAAGTCTTCGAGCGCTTCCCGCGCACCGGCATCCCCGACTCGTTCCGGTCGAACAGCGAGTACGAAGAGTACGTGCAGTTGCTCATCCGAACGAACTGCATGGACAACGCGAAGAAAATCTGGTGGGACGTTCGTCCGCACCCGTTTTTTCCGACGCTCGAATACCGCATCTGCGACGTCCCGATGCGCGTCGAAGAGACCATCTGCATCGCCGCGCTCTTCCAGGCCATCACCTACAAACTGTGGACGCTCTACCGCCGCAACATGGGTTGGCGCCTCTACCGCCGCATGCTGCTGAACGAGAACAAGGCCCGCGCGGCGCGGTTCGGAATCCAGGGCAAGCTGATCGACTTCAGCCGAAACGAAGAGGTGCCGTACACCGATCTGCTCGAGGAGTTGCTCGCGTTCGTCGACGACGTCGTCGACGAGCTCGGCTCGCGCGAGGCGGTCTACTACGCCCGCACCATCGTCGCCCGCGGCACCGGCGCCGACCGGCAATTGCAGAAATTCGACGAGACGAAAGACCTGCGCGCCGTCGTCGACTACATCATCAGCGAGACGGAGCACGGCGTCATTTGACGAGACCTATGCCACGACGCGACATCCACGAGACGTACGATTTCTTCGAATACGTCCGCGTGGCGGATTCCGAGCCGCGGCCCTACCGCGACCGCATCGACGTAGCCATCCTCGACATGAACCACGCCTGGCCGAACCTCGGCCACGACTCGCTCGTTCACGCCGTGCTCGAATCTGCTGAGCCGTATCGTGAGGCGCTCGTCGCGGCCGGGACTAAGGTCCGCGTGCTGTCGTTCGACGTGCGCCGCTCGCTGCAGATCCCGCAATCGCCGAACGGACGCTTCCGGCTCTATGTCGGAACCGGCGGTCCAGGTCATCTCGATCCGCGCATGAACGACGGTGTCCGCGAAGAGAGCCAGGGCATCGCCGAGAATCCCGCCTGGGAAGCGCCACTCTTCCGCCTGTTCGACGACATTGCCGCGCACCCATCCGCCTCGCTCGTCGGCGTCTGCCACAGCTTCGGCCTGATGTGCCGCTGGTCGGGCGCCGCGCGTCCCGAGCTGCGCGCCGAGAAAAGCAGCGGGATGCCGGAGAATGTCCTCACGAAAGAAGGCGCTGCGCATCCGTGGTTCGGCGATTTCGCGAAGCAGCTTCCCGATCACCGCCACTTCCGTGTCGTCGACAACCGTCTCTTCGATCTCATCGCCGAACACTCCTCGGCCACGATCATCGCGCGCGAAGACGAAACGAGCGCCGGCGTGACGATGCTCGAATTCGCGCGAACGCCGGAGGGCCTGCCGCGCATCCTCGGCGTCAATCACCATCCCGAGATCATCGACCGCGAACACATCATGACCGTGCTCGAAGAGAAACGCGCGCACGGCGAAGTCTCGGAGTCGTGGTATCGCGAACGCGTCGTGACGATGCGCGACATGTTCGCTCACCTCGAACGCGAAAGCCGCCTGACCTCGGAGTATTCGCTCCTCGGCCCCATCCGCCATCACCTCGGCGCACTCATCGCCGAACGCTGCGAGCTGGCGACGGCCTAACCATGGATCCGCGCTTTCGTGGTTTGTTCAACTCGCAGATCACACCGGAGCGTTACGAGTGGTACGTCCGTGAGCTGTCGTCGCGCCTCGACTGCACGTTCGAATTTCGGTTAGCCGAATCGCCGCTGTTTCTGCCGGACGATTTCAAGCGATCGATCACGGACGCGGCGCAGGCGATCGTGACGCAACTCTCCGATCCGGCGCGCATCGAACAAATGAAGCGCGCCATTCCGGCGCGCTGGAACACGCCCGGGATGGACGCGCTGCCGAACTTCACGCAGGTCGACTTCGCCGTGGTCCGCGAGAACGGCACGCTCGTCCCGAAGCTGATCGAGCTGCAGGGATTTCCGTCGCTGACCTGTCTTCAGGTCACGCAGCGCGACGCGTGGCGCGACACGATGCGCACCATGGACGGCCTCGATCGTGAATGGTCGTGCTGGTTCTCCGGACTCGACCGCGATTCCTTCATCGACCTCGCCAAACGCACCATCACCGGAGATCACGATCCGGCCGAAGTGATCCTGATGGACATCGATCCTCCGAAGCAGAAGACGTATCCGGATTTTGCGGCGACGAAGCGGCTCACCGGCGTCGATGCCGTCGATCCGCGCGCCCTTACGAAGCGCGGCAAGCAGCTCTTCCTCGGCAACACGCGCATCCGCCGCATCTACAACCGCATCGTCTTCGATGAACTGATCGTAAAGAAGATCGAGATCCCGTTCGACTATCGCGAGGAGCTCGACGTCGAATGGGCGCCGCATCCGAACTGGTACTGGGCCTGGTCGAAGTATTCGCTGCCGTTCCTCGATCATCCGTCGGTTCCGCGCGCGACCTTCGTCTCCGACCTCGAACGCGTCCCGAATGACTTCACCGCGCGCTACGTTCTCAAGCCGCTCTTCTCGTTCGCCGGCGGCGGCGTGAACGTGGAACCGACCGCTGCCGACCTCGATGCCATTCCGGCCGCCGACCGTCACGCCTGGTGCGTGCAGGAAAAGATCGAGTACGAGCCGGCGCTGCAGGCGGCGGACGGCGGCGGCGTGAAAATCGAGATCCGCATGATGTTCCTGCGCCCCGACGACGAAGCGAAACCGATCCTCGCGCAGAACCTGGTCCGCCTCTCGCGCGGCAAAATGCTCGGCGTCGATTTCAACAAGCAGTTCACCTGGGTGGGATCATCGATTGCACTCTCGCCGGAGTCGTGAAGGATGTCGATACCGCCGCTCCGCTGATCCCGTCGCGCCCCACGCTGAAGAAGCTGCAGGTCGTCGCCGCCGGATGCCAGGCCTGCCACCTCTGGAAGATCGGTACACAGACAGTTTTCGGCGAAGGAAAGCCGTCATCGACGGTGATGTTCGTCGGCGAGCAACCGGGAGACAAAGAAGACCTGAGCGGCCATCCCTTCGTCGGCCCCGCCGGCGCGCTACTCGACAAAGCGCTTGCCGAGGCGGGCATCGACCGCAAGAGCGTGTACGTCACGAACGTGGTCAAGCATTTCAAATGGGAGGCGCGCGGCAAACGCCGCATTCACAAGAAACCGAACGCTGCCGAGATCACCGCCTGCCGGCCGTGGCTGGAGGCCGAAGTCGCCGTGGTTAAACCGCGCGCAATCATCTGCCTCGGATCAACCGCCGCGCAGGCAGTGATCGGACCGAAGTTCCGCGTGTCGATCCAGCGCGCGCAATTCGTCGAGTCGTCGCTCGCGCCGTTCGTGACAGCGACCGTGCATCCATCGTCGATTCTTCGCGCGCCGACCGATGATGCGCGGCACGAAGAGATGCAACGCTTCACGGACGACCTGAAGAAAATCTGGAGAGCGCTGTCACTGTCATCCTGAACCGCCGGAGCCGTCGTAGCCGAAGGCGAAGCGGCGCAGGACGGTGAAGGACCCCCCCCCGAGTGCTTGCCTCGCGAAAAACCGCCGCCCGATCCGGGTTAACAGGTTGGGGGTCCTTCGACCGTCCTCCGCGACGACGGCTTCGCCTCTGTCGCTCCGGCGGCTCAGGATGACAGATAAACTCCCACCACATGCACCTCGCGAATTTCATCAACGGCGAATTCGTCTCTCCGCGTTCCGGCGCGTACTTTGACGACATCAATCCCGCCACCGCCGAAGGCATTGCCGCCATTCCCGACAGCGACGAGCGCGACGTCGACGACGCCGTTCGCGCCGCCAGGGCCGCGTTTCCGTCGTGGTCGCGGACGACTGCAGCCGAGCGAAGCAACCTTCTTCTCAAGCTCGCCGATCTCATCGAGCAAAACCTCGACGACCTCGCGCGCACCGAATCGATCGACAATGGCAAAACGATTTCTCTGGCAAAGCGCTTGGACATTCCGCGCGCCGTCGCCAACTTCCGTTTCTTCGCCACAGCCATCCTCCATCAGTCCAGTGATGCGCATTTCATGGACGTGGCGGCGCTCAACTACACACTGCGCCAGCCGCTGGGCGTAGTCGGCCTCATCTCGCCGTGGAACCTGCCGCTGTACTTGCTCTCGTGGAAAATCGCGCCGGCCATCGCCGCGGGAAACACGTGCGTCGCCAAGCCGAGCGAACTGACACCGCTGACCGCGAACCGGCTCGCGGAGTTATCGATCGAGGCAGACATTCCGCCCGGCGTCATCAACATCGTGCACGGCTACGGCAACAAAGCCGGCCGCGCGCTGACCTGCCACGACGATGTCGCCGCCATCTCCTTCACCGGCGGCACGGTCACCGGCGCCGCCGTCGCCGCGAATGCCGCGCCGCGCTTCAAGAAGATGTCGCTCGAGCTCGGCGGCAAGAATCCGAACCTGATCTTCGCCGATGCCGACCTCGATGACGCGATTGCCACATCGATTCGCTCCAGCTTCTGGAACCAGGGCGAGATCTGCCTCTGCGGATCGCGCATCTTCGTCGAGCGATCCATTCACGACGAATTCGTCTCCCGTTTCGCCGCCGCCGCGAAGTCGCTGCGCATCGGCGATCCGCTCGATGCCTCCACCGACGTCGGAGCGCTCATCAGCGAAGGGCATCTGCAGAAGGTGATGGGCTACACCGATCTGGCCACGAAAGAAGGCGGCACGATCGTCGCCGGCGGACACCGCCTCGACCGCCCCGGCTACTTCGTCGAGCCAACCATCATTACCGGACTGACATGCGAATGCCGCGTCCTCCAGGAAGAGATCTTCGGCCCGGTCGTCACCGTCACTCCGTTCGACAGCGAAGACGAAGCGCTGGCCTTCGCAAACTCCACCCGCTACGGCCTCTCCGCAACGATCTGGACCCGCGACATCTCCCGCGCCCACCGCGTCGCAGCGAATCTCGACGCCGGCACGATCTGGATCAACTGCTGGCTCCTCCGCGACCTCCGCGTCCCCTTCGGCGGCATGAAAGAAAGCGGCGTGGGAAGGGAGGGCGGCTTCGAGTCGCTAAACTTCTTCACGGAAGCGAAGAACGTGTGCGTGAAGATTTAAAACCAATCAACCACAAAGACACAAAGATCACAGAGGTTCTCTTTGTGTTCTTTGTGCCTTCGTGGTGATTTGCTTTTGAATCTAAGGCGTCTTCGGAACCAGCACCCAATCCGTCTTCACCCTCGTGCTCTCGTTGCCTGTCTTATCGACCGACACCACCTCGTAGTAGTACGAGATGCCGCGGTTGACGCTTGTGTCGCGGTAGTTGGTAGCCGTGACGAGTTGCACCGGCGTCAGCGGAATCGTTCCGATCGCGCGCAGCTGCTCGATTCCCGTTCCCTCGGTGCGGTAGACCTTGTAGCCGGCCATGTCGGGTGCGTCCACCGGATCCCAGACCAGGCGCACGCCGGCGGTTTCGACGAGCGCGGTCAGGCCTGTGGGTGGCGGGGGAGGCACAAGGTCCTTGAACGTCACGCTGACCGCCGAGGAGGGATCGCTTTCGATACGCGGCGCAGTCGCGGAAGCTAGGGCGGTTACGAAGTAATCGTGCGGACCGTAGGGCGGATTGTCGGTGTACGTCGTCTTCGATACGGGCGACGTATTCACCGGGACCGCGAATTCATCCGCGGGCTGGCCGTGCGGGAATCGATAGACGTTGTATCCGGCGACGGGCGGCTTTTTCGCGCCGCTGATCGCCGTGTCGGGCGCTGTCCATGTCAGCACCACGCCTTCGCGCCGGGCGACGGCAGCGAGATCGGACGGTGCCACCGGCACTTCCAGCGGCACGATCGTGACGAGATTCGACACATCGCCGTTCGCCGACGTCCCCTCGGTTACCACCGCGTAGGTCATGCGAACGGGGCGGCCGTCGGTGGTGTGGAACGGCGGCGTGTCCTCGTAGGTCAGCCGCGCGCCGGTGGTCGCGGCCGGCAAGTTGGCGCCTTCTATGCTGTCTACCCGGTTTCGGAGCTTCAGGAACTGGGCAGGAGCGAGCGTCGGAACTTTCGAGAAGAGTTGGATGGCCTGCGGCTTCGTCGGATCGATGTCGCCTGGCTCGCGTGGCGGCTGCGACACCGGCAACTCTTCGGTCGCTCGCCAGACCACGACACGGCGGACGCCGGTCATCGTCTTGCCCGCCGTCGACATCGACGGGTAGCTCCACGACAGCAGAACTTTGGGACCACGCTGTGCTACAAGAAGATCGGTCGTAGCTTTCGGAATGATCGGGACAGGCGGATGCGGATCGCCGCGTTTGCCGCATGCAACAACGACTGCGAAAAGGGACAGCGCCGCAAGTTTTCTCACCGGCGCGGAATTCTAACGGACGGGAAGCCTCATGTGCGGAATCATCGGATACGCCGGCACGCGTGACGTAGTGCCGGTTCTCATCGGCGGACTGAAAAAACTCGAATACCGCGGCTACGACAGCGCCGGAATCGCCGTCGTCGACGGAAACGGTGTCGAAGTCGTGCGCGCCGAGGGGAAGCTGTCGAACCTTGAAGCAAAGCTGGACGCGACGCCGATCAAAGGCACATTCGGCATGGGTCACACGCGCTGGGCCACGCATGGCAAGCCGAACGAGAACAACGCCCATCCGCACCGCGACTGCACCGGCAAGATTGTGGTCATCCACAACGGCATCATCGAAAACTTCCTGCCGATCAAACAGAGACTGCAGAAGCTCGGACACGAGTTCAAGACCGAGACCGACACCGAAGTCGTCGCGCATCTCATCGAAGAAACGATGAAGGATGGGACGAAGTTCGTCGACGCGGCTCGCAAGACGTTGAAGGAGTTGGAAGGCCACTACGCGCTGGTGATGTTCGACGGCAACGACCCCGGCACGATCGTCGCCGCCAAGCAGGGCCCGCCCCTCGTGGTCGGCCTCGGCGAGAACGAAAACATCATCGCCTCGGACGTCGCGCCGCTGCTGGCTTACACGCGCAACATCGTCTATCTCGAGGATGGGGAATACGCCGTCGTCGATCAGAACAACGCGACGTTTTACGATCAGAAAGATCAGAAGATCGAACGCGAGCCGAAGAAGATTCTGTGGGACGCCGTGATGGCCGAGAAGGAAGGCTACCGGCACTACATGCTCAAGGAGATTCACGAGCAGCCGCGCGCCGTGCGCGATACCTTCACCGGCCGGATGTTCGAGGAGTCGGGCGAGATCTTCTTCAATGACCTTCAGCTCACGTCCGGCGATTGGGCGAAGATCAAGAAGGTCCACATCGTCGCCTGCGGCACGTCGTGGCACTCGGGATTGGTCGGCAAGTTCCTGCTCGAGGATGCCGCGCGCATCCCCATCGAAGTCGATTACGGTTCCGAGTACCGCTACCGCAATCCGATCATCGACGACAGCACGCTCGTCATCGGCGTCACGCAGTCGGGCGAGACGGCCGACACGATCGCCGGCATGCAGGAAGCGAAGAAACGCGGCGCGAAGCTCATCACGATCTGCAACGTCATCGGCGCCGCGGCCACGCGCATGTCCGACGGCGTCATCTACACGAACGCCGGACCGGAGATCGGCGTGGCGTCGACGAAGGCGTTCACGACGCAGCTCACCGCCTTCTACCTGCTCGCGCTCTACATCCGCCAGCTCCGCGGCGATGACATCGACGACCGCCGTTACGCCATGCACGAGATGCGTGTGATCCCGCACAAAATCGAAGACATCCTGGCGAAGCAGGAGAAGCACATCGAAGAGCTCGCGCACAAATATTCAAAGTCGCAGGATTTCCTCTTCCTCGGCCGCGGCGTTCACTACCCGATCGCGCTCGAAGGCGCGCTCAAGCTCAAAGAGATTTCGTATATCCACGCCGAGGGCTATCCAGCAGGCGAGATGAAACATGGACCGATCGCGCTGATCGACGAGAACCTCCCGGTCGTCGCCATCGCCACGCACACGCCGGTCTACGACAAAGTCGTCTCGAACCTGCAGGAAGTAAAAGCGCGCGACGGCAAACTGATCGTGATCTGCGACGAAGGCGACGACGCAATGAAGAAATTCGCCGACGACGTGATCGAGATCCCCTGGACCACGGAGCCGCTGCAGCCGATCCTCTCCGTGATTCCGACGCAACTCCTCGCGTACTACATCGCCTTGCGCCGCGGCTGCGACGTCGATCAGCCGCGCAATCTGGCGAAGAGCGTGACGGTGGAGTGAGTCGGATGGAGCATTCTTTGTCATCCTGAGGCTGCCGGAGCCGGAGTCGCGAAGCGACGACAGGGCGGAGGACGCCGAAGGATCTCCAGTTTCGTAGCCTGCGTTGAATCCCACGGGTTTCAGCCGGACTTGCGAATCTTGAGATCCTTCGGCGTCCTGCGGCGTCTCCGCCTTCGGCTCCGCGCCTCCGGCAGCCTCTCAGGATGACAGGCCAAATGCTTCGCCTTCACTACAACACGCCCTACGATTGGACCGGCATCCTGAACTTCCTCCGTCCGCGCGCGATCGCCGGTGTGGAGATGGTCAGCGAGGATGCGTATGAACGCGATGGCATCCGCGTCACGCACGATGCTGCGCGGAACTCGGTGATCGTCAGTGATGAAGCAGCGCCGGTGCGCACGATGTTCGACGTCGATGCCGACATCGTCGCCATTGAGAAGCATTTCGCGCGCGACAAAACACTCGGTCCGCTCGTGCGCACGTTTCCCGGCATTCGCGTGCCCGGCACGTGGGATCCATTCGAGATGGCCATCCGCGCCATCGTCGGACAGCAGATCAGCGTGGCCGGCGCGACGACGCTGATGGCGCGCATCGCCTCGCGTCACGGCGTCACGCCGCAATCGCTCATGCGCGCGCGGACAAATCCCGGCATGCCGCAAACGCGCTGGAACACGATCCGCGGACTGGCGCGGGCCGTCGCGCGCGGTGAAGTCAACTTCGGACGCGGCGCCACGCTCGATGAGTCGATCGCGAATCTGACAAAACTCCCCGGCATCGGCCCCTGGACCGCGCACTACATCGCCATGCGCGCCCTCCGCGAGCCCGACGCCTTCCCCCACACCGACCTCGGCATCCGCAAAGCCGCCGGCATGATGAGCGATCGCGAGTTGCTTGCGAAGTCCGAAGCCTGGCGCCCCCACCGCGCGTACGCCACGATGCTTCTCTGGCGAAGCCTGTAAGTTTTCACGCGGAGACGCGGGGACGCGGAGAACTGCCTCTCTCCGCGACTCCGCGCCTCCGCGTGAAAACGTTCTCTGTGCGTTACCCTAAGTGCACTTGATCTACACCTATGTCGACACCCCCATCGGCGCGATCCTGATCGCCGGCGATGAAACCGCCATCGTAGAAATCCACTTCGCCGGCGCCGAGCCCCAACCTGATTGGACGCACCATCCCGCCGCCCTGCGCGAGGCCGCGACTCAGTTGCGCGCCTACTTCGCCGGCGAGCGAACGACCTTCGACCTCCCGCTCGCGCCGCGGGGCACCGAGTTCCAACAATCCGTCTGGAACGCGCTGCAGCAGATCCCTTACGGCGAGACCACGACCTACTCCGCTATCGCCGAACGCATCGGACGACCCGCTGCCGTCCGCGCCGTCGGCGCCGCGAACGGCGCCAATCCCATCCCGATCGTCATCCCCTGCCACCGCGTCATCGGCGCCAGCGGATCACTCACCGGTTTCGGCGGAGGACTCGACGTTAAGCGGCAACTGCTTGCGATGGAAGCGCGGGTGGCGGGACAGACGCTGTTCTAGTTACCACAGGCTGACTTTGTAATCGCCTTTTTTGTCGTCGAAGACCATCTGGCTTTCTTGGGGATCGTCAGCAGCGATCAACGAAAAGACTTGGATGACCTCATCAATATCGATGCGAAACAGGGCAGCTGTTCTGGTCTTATCGGAATTAACTAAGAGTGCCTCAAGGCCATCATTTTCGTTATGAACCGGCAAGAATGCGTAGCTATGAATAAAGATGTTCGACACCTGTTCGAGCGCTAGTTGTGTGTCTATAGGCTTATCGAGAAAGTACAGTTCGTCTGCGCGGTGCCAGTTCATGAACGTGCCGCGCTTCCCCGTTGGACCATATTTCACGACATTGAGCCGTAGTCGGCCGATCGCATCCGAGAGTCGTTTCGCCTCAAGAAGCTTCCGAACTGCGTAAAAGCCGATCATTACGGTCTTCTCAAGTCGGGCCAGCGACCTTTCAGACCACTTCTTCTGGTGTCGGCGCCTCCTCAAGTATTCCGCCTGCCTGAAGAGTTCCTCTTTCCAATACGCCGATTCCCAGATCATCTCCTCTCACCTAAAGTGCGCGTAATCCACCCACCGCCCAAGCACAGATCGCCGTCGTAAAACACGACTGCCTGTCCCGGCGCCACCGCGCGCAGCTTCTGCGCGAATTGCACACGCGCATGGCCGTCGGGGAGGGGCGTGACGGTGGCGGCGACGTCGGCGGAACGGGAGCGGACGCGGGCCTGGACTTCGACCGGGCCGGATGGAGCGACGCCGCTGATCCAGTGCACGCGCTCGGCGAGTAGCTCGTCGCGCTCGAGGTCGGAGGCTTCGCCGACCACGACGCGCTTCGTGAACGGGTTCACGTCGACGACGTACATGCGCTCCGAGGTGCCGCCGATGTCGAGGCCGCGGCGCTGGCCGATGGTGAAGTGGTAGTAGCCGTCGTGAGTTCCGATCACCTTGCCGGAGACGTCGACGATCTCGCCGGCGCCGTCGCCGGGTGTG
>JAFAOU010000121.1 GCA_019247495.1 Acidobacteriota bacterium | reverse complement strand
GATGAAAGTTTCCACGATGGCCAGAATGCTAAAGGCCGATCAGAAGCAGCTCTACCGCCGCATCGACCGGCTCGTGGCCAAGTTGCGCGAAGCCCTTCTTGCAGCCGGTGTCGCGATGAGCGACATTGCCGACATGCTCACCCACGGAGCCGACACGCTGCGCATCGATTTCGATGGCGGGAAGGTGCCGAAGTGACCATGCTCCTCGCTCACCCGGAGGCCGAAGACCTCGCACGTTTCGTCGAAGGAACGCTCGACGATCCCGAACGCGCCGCGATCGTCCAGCACATCGCGGATTGCGACGACTGCCGGATCCTCGTGGTCGACGCGGCCGAGTTTGTTGAGCCGGCGAAGACGGAGAGCCACAGCAACTGGTGGATGGGAATCGCGGCGGCTCTGATCCTCGTCGCCGCGGGGATCGGGGGACTCTTTGTCTGGCAGCGCCGTGATCCGGCAGCTGGACTCACTGCGGCGACCGCCGGATTGAAATCTCGACTCGTGGAAGCGCGGCTGAGCGGGTTCCCGTACCGCGAATGGCACGTCAGTAGAGGAGGCGGCACCGATGCCGATGCCGTCGCCGACCCTGCGGTTCTTCATCTGGAAGTTCAGGCAGGCGAAGTGCTCGAACGCACCGGTAGTGATGCGAAGACACTACACGCGCACGGTCTCGCACACCTCCTCGCTGCATCGACGGCGACCGAGGCGAATGAAATCCGATCTGAACGAAGCAGCGCCGTGGCCTTGCTTCAAGAGGCGGCCAATCGGGCACCGGACAATGTTGCGTATCAGACAGACCTCGCGGCCGCGCTTCTCACAGCCGGCGACAAGAACAGCCGCGATCTTGCCCTCACGCATCTGGAAAAGGCGCTCACGATCGACCCCCGAAATCCTGAAGCACTCTTCAACAAGGCGCTTGCACTTCGAGACAGCAACCAAGCCCTTCCCCTTCGAGAAAGCAATCCGAAGGCGGCCATCGCCGCTTTTCAACGGTACCTCGCCGTTGATCCGTCTTCGCCGTGGGCGGATGAGGCCAGAAAGAAGCTCGAAGACCTGCAAGAACCTCCCTAGTCCCGACCGTTTTCCTCTGCGCTAGACTGCATTCGATGTTCGACAAGTTTCACGATGAATGCGGTGTCTTCGCGGTTCTCAACCATGAGAACGCGGCGAACATCGTGTACCTCGGCCTGTACGCGCTGCAGCATCGGGGGCAGGAGAGTGCGGGGATTGCTTCGGTGTCGTCGGACCGGCGGCGGTCGGAGACGAACATTGGCGAGGCGATCGGGTCGAGCGGGGCGGGGGAGCAGATCATCGCGCCGGGGACGCAGCAGATCCATTCCGAGAAGGAGATGGGGTACGTCGCGGAGATCTTCACCGAGGAGCGGCTGAAGCGGCTGCCGGGCGACATTGCCATCGGGCATGTGCGCTACTCGACGGCGGGCGGATCGATGTTGTGCAACGCGCAGCCGTTGGTGGCGTCGACGAGCAAGGGTCCGATCGCGCTCGCCCACAACGGCAACCTGGTGAACGGCGCGGCTATCCGGCGGCGGCTCGAGGCGGATGGCGCGATTTTCAACACGATGTCCGACACCGAGGTGATCGTCCATCTTATCGCGCGTTCGAAGGCGCGGGATCTCGAAGGCGCGCTCGTCGATGCGTTGTCGCAGGTGAAGGGCGCGTACTCGATCGTGCTGCTCGCGCCGGGGCGCGTGTACGCCGCGCGCGACTCGTACGGATTCCGGCCGCTCGTTCTCGGCAGACTCGGTGAATCGATCGTGGTCTCGTCGGAAACGTGTGCGTTCGATTTGATCGAGGCGACGACGATTCGCGAAGTGCGCGCGGGCGAAGTGATTGCCATCGAGTGCGGCGAACCGTCGCCGCGAGTCCGGCTGGTGCACGAGTTCACGGCGCCGCGCGAGGCGCGCTGCATCTTCGAGCACGTCTACTTCGCGCGGCCCGACTCGGTGATCTTCGGCAACAACGTGGCCGAGGTCAGGAAGCGCTTCGGCGCGCAACTGGCGAGGGAGCATCCCATTGGTGCCGATGTCGTCATGCCCGTTCCCGACTCGGGCGTCTTCGCCGCGCTTGGGTATGCGCACGAGTCGAATATCCCTTTCGAGTTCGGACTGGTGCGCAATCACTACGTCGGGCGGACGTTCATCGAACCGAAGCAATCGATCCGCAGTTTCGGGGTGAAGGTGAAGCTGAATCCCGTCCGCGAAATCGTGGAAGGGAAACGCATCGTGCTCGTCGACGACTCAATCGTCCGCGGCACGACGTCGAAAAAAATCGTGCGGATGTTGAAAGACTTCGGCGCACGCGAAGTCCACATGCGCATCTCTTCGCCGCCGACGACGGGGCCGTGCTACTACGGAATCGATACGCCGCAACGACGCGATCTCATCGCCAGCGCGCAGTCGGTCAACGAAATCCGCGACTTCATCGAAGCCGACTCCCTCGGCTACCTTTCCGAGGAAGGGATGCTGGTGGCCGTGCGCAACGACGATGATCCGCGGCGGCTCTACTGCACCGCGTGCTTCACCGGGAAGTATCCGGTTGTGCACGAGGAAGCGGAAGCGGCGGCGGCACTCTCAAACGTGTAGCCGCACGACGCGCTCATCGAGCGGGTACTCCGCCAAACAATCCGGTAGGGCTGATGCGGCGACCGGCCGGCTGAAGAGGTAGCCCTGCGCGGCGTCGCAATTGCGGCGGCGGAGGAACGACAGCTGCTCCTCGGTTTCGACGCCCTCCGCGATCACGCGCAACTTGAGTGCGCGCGCGATGCCGACCACGGCGGAGACGATGGCGGCGTCGCCTTCGCTGGTGGCCAGGTCGCGAACGAATGCGCGGTCGATCTTCACGGCCGTGATCGGGAAGCGCTTCAGGTAATTCAGCGACGAATAGCCGGTGCCGAAATCGTCGATGGCAATGGAGACGCCGAGCTCGCGCAGCGCCTGGAGCACTTCCACGGTCGTTTCAGCGTTCTGCATCGCGGCGGTCTCGGTGATCTCCAGCTCCAGCGCACTGGCGTCAAGACCCGTTTCGGCGAGCACCGCGCGCACGCTCTGGACGATGTCGTATTGCTGAAACTGCCGCAGCGACAGGTTCACCGACATCATCGGCAGATCGAGTCCCGCGGTCTGCCACGCGCGCATCTGCGTGCAAGCGGTGCGGAGGACCCATTCGCCGAGCGGGAGGATCAGGCGGCTCTCCTCGGCCAGCGGGATGAACGCCGACGGATGCACGAGTCCACGCTCCGGATCGTTCCAGCGCACGAGCGCTTCGACGCCGATGACGCTGCCGGTGGTGAGGCTGATCTGCGGCTGGTAGTGCAGCACGAGCTGCCCCTCGGTGATGGCGCGGCGCAGGCGTGTTTCCAGCGACAGCCGCTCCACCGCGCGGCGCTTCATGTCGTCGGTGCAGAGTTGATACGTGTTGCGGCCGGCTTCCTTCGCGCGGTACATCGCGCTGTCGGCGTTACGAAGCAGCGACTCCGCGTCGGCGCCGTCGTCGGGATAGAGCGCGATGCCGATGCTGGCGGAGACTTCAATCGACGTCCCGGCGATCGACAACGGCTGCTCGATGGCGCTGCGCACCTTCTCGGCGACGTTGACAGCGTCTTCCGGCTGGCGCAGCTCCGACAGAATGATCGTGAACTCGTCGCCGCCGAGGCGCGCGACGGTGTCGTATTCGCGGATGTTGGCGCTGAGACGCGTGGCCATTTCCAGCAGCAGCTCGTCGCCCATCTCGTGACCGAGCGTGTCGTTGATCGATTTGAAGTGATCGAGGTCGACGAACATCACGGCCAGCGACTTGCCGGAGCGGCGCGCGCGCGAAATGCTCTGCGTCAGACGATCGGTGAAGAGCTTGCGGTTGGGGAGGTTAGTCAGCACGTCGTGATACGCGTGGAACTCGATCTGTTCCTCGGCGCGCTTCCGGTCGCTGATGTCGACGACGGTCGTGTGGACGCGGTCGCCGGCCAGCGTCAGATTCTTGAGCGCCCAGATGGACTGGCCGTCCTTCTTCCGCAACTCGACTTCGACGCTGTTCAGCGTCTGCGCATCGTGGAGCAGCGAGAGCAACTCCGCGCGCTCGGCAGGCCGCACGAATAGTTCGCCGGCATTGCGGCCGATCAATTCCGCGCGTTGAAATCCGAGCATGGCGGCGTAGGTCAGATTGCAGTCGAGGATTACGCCGGCCAACTCCGACACGCAGACGCCGGCGGCGTTTTGCTCGAACAGCAGCCGGTAGCGCAGCTCCGATTCCCGCAACGCGGCCTCGGCGGTGAAGCGCGACGTGACGTCGCGGAAGCTCCAGACTCGGATATTGGCGACGCCCTGCACCGAACGGCCGATCGAGTAGCGCTCGAAACGGCGTCCGTCTTTGAATTCGATTAACTCGAAGCTCTCCGCCTCCGGTTGCGCGTAGAGCGTGTCGATCGTGCGCAGGAAGTGATGGGGATCGAGCAGTTGATCGAGGACGCACGAGATCAGGCCGCGGTCATCGCTCGCTTCGAGCAATTCCGCGGGGATGTGCCACATATCGACGAAGCGCTTGTTGTACGTGAGGATGCGGCCGCCGTCGCCGATGACGAGGATGCCGTCGGCGGTCGAGTCGAGCGTCGATTCGAGCAGCGTCACGGCTTTCCGCACTTCGCGCTCGGCGTCCTTTTGCTCGCGCATGTCGCGCCCGAGGATGACCAAGCCGGCCGGCTCGCCGTGCTGCAGGACCGGAGCGAGCGACATCATCAGATCGACGGCGTGACCGTCCGACGCGGTGAAACGGCGCTCCATGTTGCGGATGCTGCGGCGGCGGATCGAATCGCTGAACGGATCGTCATCGCGCGTTTCGAGCAACTCACCGATCTGCCGTCCCACGAGCGAGTCGGCGCGATATCCGAGAACGCGCTCGGCCGCGGCATTCGCAAACTCGATGCGCCCGCTACGGTCGCAGACGAAGAGCACGTCCGCCATCGTGCCGATGATTTCCCGCGCCGCGAGCGACGGCGTGATCGCCACGAGGTCGTACTTGCGGAAGGCGATTGCGACGATGACGACGAAGCCGAAGAGCGCCGCGTAGCCGAACGGATAGACGGAGATGCCGAACTTCGGCAGATAGTCGACGCATCCGAGGTAGGCGACGGCGAACGCGATGAGCAGGAGGCGAATGCGTTTCTTTTCCACGCCGCGCGACTTCGGATAGGCGCGGACGAATTCGACCATCGAAACGATCAGGTAGCCGAAGAAGAAAAGCAGAAACGGCGGGGCGATCAAAAGGCTGTAACGCGGGTAGTAGCCCCACCAGAATTTCTGCACGCGCACGACCAGGACGCCGGTGACGCCGAGGAAGGAGAAGACCGCGGATAGCGCCCACGCCGCCACGATTGCGCCGCGCCGTTCTTTGGCGATGCGCAGCATTTCCGCGGTGAAGTGGTAGATCGACGGCGCCAGAAACGGGACGCCGAAGTACGCCACGCGCGACCAGAACAGCGCCGTCGCGGCATCGTTCGCGAAGTAGACGAATGTGAACGCCACCAGCCAGACGAACGCGGCCGCGGTCATCGCGAAAAATGCGCCCGCCATGCGCGACGGCCTGCGCGCCAGCACGCTCGCGCCGAAGAGCAGCATCAGCGCCGCGGTGACGAGCGTCGGCACCGCAAACGGCGAAAAACCGTAGCGGGTTGAATCGAGGATATGGACCAACGGACCTCGCGATCTCCCTGGGAGGCGACAGTTTGCAGGACACGCAAGCGTTTGTCGAACGGCAGCAGGAGATATTCTTCGCCTCCATGCCGTCAGTCGTCATCGTGGGAGCCGGCGTCATCGGCACGAGCATCGCGTACCACCTCGCGGCTCGCGGCGTGCGCGACGTGGTCGTGCTCGATCGCGGTAATGAACCTGGCGCGGGCAGCACGCCACGCGCGACCGGCGGATTTCGCGCGCAATTCGCGACGGCGGCGGACATCGCGCTGTCGCTGTTGTCGCGCGAGAAGCTCATTCGTTTCAGCGACGAGATCGGCGTCGATTCCGGCTACCGGCCGTACGGCTATCTCTTCATTGCACGGAGCGAACAGGCGATGGCGCAACTGCGGATCGCCAATGAGCTGCAGCACGCGTGCGGTTTGCCCGAAGCGCGCGTGATCGATGCCGACGAAGTACGGAGGATCAATCCGGCGATCGTCGATGACGCGATCGTGGGCGGCACGTTCTGCCCGACCGACGGGTTCATCCGCGCGATGAAAATCCTCGGCGGCTACTTCGCGGCCGCGCAACGGCTCGGCGTCCGTTTCGAATTCGGAGTGACGGTGCGCGGGATGCGTATCGAAGGAGATCGCATCGCGGCGCTCGAGACGTCGCGCGGCGATGTACAAGGAGACGTCTTCATCAACGCAGCCGGCGCGTGGGCCGGCACGCTCGGCGTTGACATCCCGGTCGCGCCGCTGCGGAGACAGGTTGCGGCGACGATCGAGACCGATGTCCTCTCGGACACGATGCCGATGACGGTGTGGGCCGACGACGGCTTCCACTTCCGCGTTCGCGATCGCCGCGTGTTGTTGCTTTGGCCCGGCTCGCCGCCATCGAGTTTCGATACGACATTCGATGCCGAGTCGTGGCTGCCGCAGGTGATCGCGTTCACGAACGCACGCGTTCCGCGCCTGCGCGACGTGCCGATCGATCCCGATGCGTGCTGGGCTGGTCTCTACGAGATGTCGCCCGATCACCACGCCATTCTCGGGCGCGCTCCGACGATCGAGAATCTGTATCTCGCCAACGGCTGCTCCGGTCACGGCGTCATGCACGCGCCGGCGATCGGGCAGGTTCTTTCCGAGTTGGTTCTCGATGGAAGAACGTCGATTGATATTCACTCGTTGAGGCCGTCGCGGTTCGCGGAAGGCGCTGGCATCGAAGCTAGCGCACTTCTATAAAAAGCGTTGAACCACAAAGACACAAAGAGCACAAAGGGTTTTCTTTGTGTCCTTTGTGCCTTTGTGGTGAAACGGTTTTCTTTTCCAACGACGGCGCATCCAATGCGCCATGAAACGATTCGATCCGCGGCTCTATCAGATCGGCGCGCTGACAGTTCTTCTCCTCTACGGCATCTTCGTGCTGCATTTCGATGTGACGCTGTTCCGCGCCGTGTTGCTCGTCGGGACCGCGATCGCGACGCAAGCCCTTTGCAGCAGGATCCGAAACGTCGCGTTCGATCCTCGCAGTGCCGCGATCTCGGGGCTCTCGCTATCGCTGCTGCTGCGTAGTGAATCGATTGCGTTGCTGCTCGCCGCCGCAGTCATCGCTGTCGGCAGCAAGTTCAGCGTCAGAATTAAGAACAAGCACATCTTCAATCCGACGAACGGCGCCATCGTCGCGATGATGCTGATGTCCCATCGTGTTTGGGTCTCGCCCGGACAGTGGGGAAACATCGCCTTCTTTGGATTCCTGATCACCTGCATCGGCGGACTTGTCGTCAATCGCGCGGCGCGCAGCGACGTCACGTACGCGTTCATCATTTTCTGGAGCGCGCTCGTCATCGGACGGTCGTTGTATGTCGGTGAGCCGCTGACGATTCCGTTTCACCGGCTGGAGAGCGGCGCGCTGCTGCTTTTCACCTTCTTCATGATTTCCGATCCGAAGACCACGCCCGACTCGCGCGCCGGACGGATCCTCTTCGCCGCTCTCGTCGCGTTCGGCGGCTGGTACATCAACTACCGGCTCTTCCGCACGAACGGGATTCTCTGGTCGCTCGCCGGCGCCGCGATCCTCGTCCCGATCATCGACGCCCTGTTGCCGGCCGCCCGCTATCGCTGGCGCGCGGAAACCGTGTCGGCAGCTCCGCAACCTCACCAACTCGCAACCGCAGCTTAAGGAGGCACTCATGCCGAAACGCAGTTTCATCCTCATCATCACGTTGTTCATTGCCGCGCAGGCGCACGCGTTCTGCGGCTTCTACGTCGCAAAGGGTGACACGAAGATCTTCAACCGCGCGTCGCAAGTGGTCATCGTCCGCGATCAGGATCGAACCGTCATGACGATGGCCAACGACTTCCAGGGCAGCGCGCGCGACTTCGCGGTCGTCATCCCCGTGCCGACGAAGATCGAGCGCGGACAGATTCACGTGGCCGAGAAAGCGCTCATCGATCATCTCGACGCCTACTCCTCGCCGCGGCTCGTCGAGTACTTCGATCCCGATCCGTGTACGCCGGTGCCTCCGCCCGCGCCCATGCGCAACGCCGTCTCGGAGGCGATTACTGTGACCGGAAGCGCCCCGGCAATGCGCGCCAAAAGTCTCGGCGTCACCATCGAGGCGAAGTACACCGTCGGCGAGTACGACATCCTCATCCTCTCCGCTAAACAAAGCAGCGGATTGGAGACTTGGCTCACCGAGAACGGCTACAAACTGCCGAACGGTGCGGCGTACGTCCTCGGCAGCTACATCCGCCAGAACATGCACTTCTTCGTCGCCAAGGTGAACCTCGGCGAGCAGGCCCGGCTCGGCTTCAATTACCTCCGTCCCCTGCAGGTCGCGTACGAGTCGCCCAAATTCATGCTCCCGATCCGCCTCGGCACAGTCAACGCCAACGGCGCGCAGGAGCTGTTCGTCTACGCGATCACGACTCGCGGAAGCGTCGAGACGACGAACTACAAGACCGTGAAACTGCCGAGCGACGTCGACGTCCCGCTATTCGTCCGCAACGACTTCTCGCCGTTCTACAAAGCCCTTTTCACTGAGCAGGTCAAACGCGAAGATATGAGCGCCGTCTTTCTCGAATATGCATGGAACATGAGCTGGTGCGATCCGTGTGCGTCCGAGCCGCTATCGCAGGACGAGTTGCGCAAGCTCGGCGTCTTCTGGCTCGAAGCGGGCAGTAACGTCTTCCTCACGCGGCTGCATGTCCGCTACGACCGCGAGCACTTCCCCGAGGACCTCGTGTTTCAGGAGACGGGCGATGAGCGGCAGTTCCAGGCGCGCTACGTTCTTCACCATCCTGCTAAAACCGGCCAGTGCGAAGCCGCGATCGCATATCGGCGCGAGTTGCATCAGCGTCAGGAGCGCGAGGCAGAGAACGTGGCCGAGCTGACCGGATGGAACGTCGAAGAGATGCGACGCAAGATGCACCTCGACACCGCCAGCGTCACGCCGGCCGAGAAGAAATGGTGGGAAAAGATCTGGTGATGTTCACCAATCGCTGACGAACCCGCGGCGAGGCGGTGCGTACATTGGCGCATTCGAAAGGAGAAGCCAATGAAACACTTCCTCGCCGCAGCGGCCGTGGCCCTGACGGCCATCGGCGCATTTGCGCAAGGTCCCGTCACTCTTCCTCCCTCGGGCGGTAACGAACGAGCCACCGTCACCCAGCACATCGGAACGGTCGTTGTCTCGATCGACTACAGCAGCCCGCACGTTCACAGTCCGCAGGGCCAGGATCGCCGCGGCAAGATCTGGGGGACGCTCGTGCCGTGGGGCATGGCCAACCTCGGCTTCGGCACTTGCAAAGAATGTCCGTGGCGCGTCGGCGCGAACGAGAACACCGTGTTCACGACGTCGAACGACATTCAGGTCAACGGCTCCACGCTGCCCGCCGGCACCTACGCACTGTTCGCCATCCCGCAGCAGGACGAATGGACGTGGATCTTCTCGAAGAACCACACCTCGTGGGGCAGCTTCTTCTATGACCCCGCCGAGGATGTGCTGCGCGTGAAGGCGAAACCGGAGAAGGCCGAGTATCGCGAAGTGCTCACCTTCGACTTTACCGAACGGAAAAACGATCACGCCACGGTCGCGATGAAGTGGGAAGAGCTGGCGGTGCCGATCGACATCAATGTTCCGAACGCCGCCGATCTCTACGTCGCCACCATTCGCAACGAACTGCGCAACTCGCCGGGATTCAACGACGCCGCGTGGCAGGCAGCCGCGCGCTACGCGTTGGACAACAAACATCCCTCCGAGGGGCTGGAGTGGGCGCAGCGATCGATCGATCCCGCCGGCGGCATCGGGCGGAAGAACTTCACGAACCTCATGACGCTCGCCGACGCGCAGGACGCCAACGGGAAGTCCGCCGAGGCGGCGAAATCGCGTGATGAGGCCATGAACGATCCGAGCGCGACCGTCTTCGATTTGCACGGGTATGGCCGCCAGCTCATCGCCAAAGGGAAGAGTGCGGAAGCGCTGAAAGTGTTCCAGCTCAACGCGAAGCGAAACCCGGGCGTATGGCCGACCAACGGCGGCCTGGCGCGCGGTTACTCCGCGGTCGGCAACTATCCCGAAGCGCTGAAGTACGCGAAGCTCGCGTTAGCCCAGGCGCCGGATGAAGGCAACCGGAAGAATCTCGAGAACATGATCAAGAAGCTCGAGGCTGGCCAGGACGCGAACAAATAACATTGATTCTGTACGGAACGTGAAGGCCCGCCGATTTCGGCGGGCTTTTTTTTGGCAGCCAGATCCCGCGTATTGCTGAAGTGGGCGCGAAATCCGCATACGTTGCGCCCCAGCTTGGTAGCTACGCTACCAATTTCAGCAAACTTACGACGAACTGGAGAGTTGTTTATGCCGAATCGCGCTCGTGTAGCCGTTGTCGCCGTACTCATCTGCCTTGTTTCCTCGGCACTTTTTACGCAAACCACGTACTACTTCAAAGGTGATCCCGCCGACCAGGCGAACAAAGTCGCCAATGACACAGTGAGCGGCACCATCGGCACCGCGACCTTCGACACCTCGCCGCCCACCGGCGCCGCTCCGGTCACGCAGGTCGGCAGCCAGTTCACGAATGAGGACTACGTCGGCAACCCGCTCGGCATCTACTGGTCGGGCCCCTTCTCCGGTACCGTCTCGGGCGTTCTCGACCTGAAGTGGTACTGGTCGACGCAGAATCCCGAGACGATCGCTCTCGGCGGCGCGGTTTCCGTCAGTGTCTTCGCCGATCCTGATTACGCCGCCGATCGCGGCCAGCCGCAGCGGCTCATCGGGCGCGCCATCGTCCCCCTCACCGGCATCAGCGCGACTCCGACGTTGATTCAAAGTCAGATCCCGGTCAGCGGCTCGGTCACCGGCACGCTGCTCATCCAGGTCGTTCCGCAATTCACCGATTCCGGCAACGGCATCAACGTCTTCTACAACTCGACGACGACGCCCTCCAGCTTCACTTTCCACAGCGCGCCACAGCGTGTTCCGTTCCCGGCTGCCACGCCGGCGACCGGTTTGCCTCCGCGCTTCAGCCTCTTCACGCCGTCCGCCGCGCAGTTGGCGAGCGGCCTCGGCATCGACGCGGGCGAGCCATCCATCGGCGCGAACTGGATCACCGGCAACGCCCTCTTCCAGTCGTTCCTCACGACGTTCAAAGTCTCGTTTGACGATTCCTGTCCCACCAGTCCGACGTCGACCTGGGTCGCCAAGCAGTCGCCGATCACCGGAACGGAGAGCATGGATCCGATTCTCTGGACCGATTCGAAAGTCGGCCGCACGATCGTTTCGCAACTGATTCTCGCCAGCACGGAGAGTCTCTCGGCGATCACCGACAACGACGGCGACACCTGGATCCCGTCGCACGGCGCCGGCATCGCCTCGGGTATCGACCACCAGACTGTCGGCGGCGGACCGTTCCACGCTCCGCTGCTCGCCGGCGCCTTCTATCCGAACGCCGTCTACTACTGCTCGCAGGACACCGCGCTGGCTAACTGCGCGCTGTCGCTCGACGGCGGCGTCACCTACGGCCCCGCGGTTCCCATCTACATCAGCCAGCAGTGCGGCGGCTTGCACGGTCATGTCAAGGTCGGCCCGGACGGCGTCGCCTACGTTCCCAACAAAGACTGCGTCGGCAAGCAGGGCGTCGTCGTCTCCGAGGACAACGGCATCACATGGAACGTGCGCACGGTGCCGAACAGCCTCGCCGGAAACAGCGATCCTTCCGTTGCGATCTCCAAGAATGGGCGCGTCTACCTCGGATTCGCCGATAACGACAATCATCCTGTGATCGCGATCTCCGACGATCACGGCCAGAGCTGGCATGACGTGAAAGACGTCGGTGCCGCGGCTGGAATCAAGAACGCCGTCTTCTCGGAAGTCGTCGCCGGCGACGACAATCGCGCCGCCTTCGCCTTCCTCGGCACGGCGACCGCGGGCAGCCTGCAGTCGCGCCCGTTCCCCGGCGTCTGGTACATGTACGTCGCCACGACTTACGACGGCGGCGCGACCTGGCATCTCGTCAACGCCACGCCGAACGATCCGGTGCAGCGCGGACCGATCTGGCTGGCCGGCGGCGCGGAGATGTCGCGCAACCTGCTCGATTTCAACGATATGACCATCGACAAACAGGGCCGCATGCTGATCGGTTATGCCGATGGCTGCGTCGATGCCTGCATTCAGGGCGCCGACGCCGCGCGCGGCAACTCGTACTCCGCGGTGGCCTCGATCCTGCGGCAGACCGGTGGACGGCGGATGTTCGGCGAGTTCGATCCGCCCGAGCCGACTGTTCCCTCCGCGCCGGCGGTCACCGTCACGCGCAACGGCAATCTCGCGAAGATCTCCTGGTCCGAGGCCAACAACGGCGGATCGGCGATCACGAAGTACACCGTGCAGCGCAACGGCGCCACAATCGCTGCGACTACCAACACCTCGTACACCGATCCGACCGCGAATCCGACCGCGACGTACAGCTACTCCGTCGTCGCCACCAACGCCGCAGGTTCGTCGTGCGGCAGCAACGCCGTCAGCTCCACCGGCAGCGGCAGCTCATGCACGCTCCCGGGCGTGACGATGATGACCGACCCGACCGCGGACGGCACCGCGGCCGCGCATCCGGCGCTCGACATCCAGTCGGTCTCGATCGCCGAGCCTTACTACGCCGACGGCTCGCAGAAGCTCGTCTTCACGATGAAAGTCGCATCGCTGGCGAGCGTTCCGCCGGCGTCCGAGTGGCGCATTTTGTGGAACTTCCCGACCACCGATAGCGGCTCGTATTACGTCGACATGCATACCGACAACAACGGTGTGGTCGGCTACGAGTACGGCACTATCGACCTGACCAAGGCGGTCGTTACGGCGGTTGGCCAGCCGCATCCGCTCGGCTCGTGCGATGCCGAATCGACCTATCTGCCTGACGGCACGATTCGTATCGTCATCTCAACATCGAAGGTCGGCAATGCCGTCACCGGCGATATCCTCGGCGGCCTGCTGGCGCGCACGTTTGTCACTACCGGCACGGTCCTGACCACGAGCCGCACCGCGATCGACACCGCGTCGACGATGGCGGCCTATCCCATGGTCGGCAACGGTTTCTGCGCGCCGCCGGTCGTGACGACGATCGAAGACAACGACTCGCGCATTGCCTACTCCAGCGGATGGCACCTGGCGCAGGATGGCAACGCCAGCGCTGGACACTTCCGGTTCGCCAGCGGCAAGCCGAAAGCGAGCCTGGCGTTCAATGTGCCGGCGAATCAGTTCGGCTCGATCACGTACAACTTCGCGAAGAGCACTAAGGGCGGCAGCGCCGAAATCTTCCTCGACGGCGTGTCGCAGGGCACGATCAGTTTCGCCGGTACGCTCGGCACGATGCAGAACCCGCAGTTCTCCAGCTCGTTCAGCCAGAAGTACGGCCCGCTGCAGGCCGGCGCGCACACTCTCGAAATCCGTGGCAACGGCGTGACGTACCTCGACAGCTTCTCGCTGGAGAGCTCGTCGTCGAACGCGGCACCGGCGAGCGGCCCGGGCGCGACGACTTCGAACACGGCAACGATGTCCGCCGGTCAGGAGTTGGTTTCGCAGATCACCGTTCCGGACAACGCCGAGTCGATTTCCGTCATCGCATCCGCCCCGGCGGGTATGCTCGTTCGCGTTGGACTGGTCGGAACCACCGGCATCGCGTTGGGCACAGCGGACACGGCGTCGAATGGCGTCGCCACGCTCACCGTCCCGGTGACGCAAGGTGGCATTTACCTGGTCAAAACGTTGAACCTCAACGCCGGCCCGGTCAGTGTCTTCACGGCCACGACTCCGCAGCTGACTCGATGATCAACATGTTGACGGCGTTACTGTTCATGATGGGAACCGCGGCGGCCTCGCCGCGGCTCCCCAACGCCTGCCAGCTCCTCACGGCCCGCGACATCGCCCGCGTGCAGGGGCAGGAGTTCAAGTCCGTCAAACTGACGGAGACGGAAGCGAACGGCCTCATCGTGTCGCAGTGTTTCTACTCTCTGCCGTTGTTCACCAACTCCGTCAGCGTCGACGTGATGCGCGGCAAAACGGCGGCCTTCTGGCGCGGCCACTTCTCGAATGCGCGCGAAGCAGTGGACGACGATGACGACCGCGATCGCGATCGCTCTGCGGCGACGAAAGGCGCGCCGCCGGTACGCGAGGCGGAGGAGGAGCACCAGGCCGCTGCGCTCAAAGTGAAGGGCGTCGGCGACTCCGCGGTATGGAGCGGTAACCGCGCAGCGGGCGCGCTTTACGTCCTCAAAGGCGACACGATCGTGCGCGTCAGCGTCGGCGGTAGTGGAAGTCAGGAGCAGAAGATCGAGCGCTCGAAGAAGCTCGCCGCGCGCGCATTGCGGAAGCTGTAAATCGGGTTAGACTCCTTTCCGGTCCAAATTCGGAGAGGAGTCTCATGCGCACAGCTGCTGCACTGTGTCTCGCTTTTGCTCTCGCCGCCCCCGCGTTCGCCGCCCTTCCGCCGGAGTGCAATCTCAGTCCAGCCCTGCCGCCCAGCAAAGACACCGTCGCCTTCGAGAAAGCGCTGCGGCCGTTTCTGAAGTCGGCGTGCTACGACAAGCTCGGATGGACTCACGATCCCTTCATCCGCGACACCGGTCCGTACATCCTCGGCGACTACTACGGCACTCATCCCGCCGTCCGCATCTGGTATTCGCCCGAGGTGACGAAGTGGATGAAGCTCACACCAAAGCAGCGCGAAACCACTCCGATCGATGACAACGCCGTCATCGTCAAAGAGATGTTCAGCGGGCCGGCGAATTGCTATCCGATGGCGCCGCCAAACGTCCCGCCGACGGGCTGCTTTCCCTCACCGTTCAAGCAACCGCAAACGACGCCGTGGTGGACGGTCCCTGGCCAGGGAGGATGGTGGACGGTTATGGTGCGCGAGGCCAACGCCTCCCACGACGGCTGGTACTGGAGCGGGTACGCCGGCGAGGCCGACACCGTTCCGACCATGGGCAACACAACCTTTCCGTCCGCCGGCTTCGGAAATTACTGCATCAACTGTCACGCCTCGGCGGCATCGAACTCGACGTACTCGACGATGCGCAACGTCGAAGGCACGAACACCATCACCTATCTAAACGTGATGCTTTCGATGGCCAACCCGGTCAGCATTCATCCCGACAGTCATTTGGCCAAGGAGCAGCGCAAGGGCGGACCTCCGATTCTCAACACCGCGTCGTTCGATGACGAGCTGCTGAAAATCCTCGCGCCGTGGTGGAAGGCGACAGACAAACTCACCTATCGCAGCTTCCCCGGCGAGACGTGGGACCACGTCATGGCCATGAAAAACGGGCCGGAGCAATTCATCACCTCGGATCAATGCATCGGCTGTCACGACGGCACCGGCAACATCGGACCGTATCCGGCCAACATGATCTACCCCGCCAGCGGCACTCCGACGCCGGCCTACAACGTGTCGCCGTACGGCGAATGGCGCGCGTCGTTGATGGGTCTCTCCGGCCGCGATCCTGTTTTCTTTTCACAAATCGCCAGTGAGCTGAAAGTCCACGCCAACGCGAAGTTGCCGACCACCATCCCCAACATCTGCTTCCGCTGCCACGGCGCGATGGGCCAGCGGCAACTCGCCATCGACACCAAAAACACGAAACCATTCGAGCCGGAGATGGTCTACGCCTGGTCGCCGTCGCTCGCGCAACCTAGCGGCGACAACAAGTACGGCGCGCTCGCTCGCGACTCCATCTCCTGCACCGTTTGCCATCACATCTCCGACAAAGACCTCGGGCAGCCGTCGACCTTCACCGGACAATTCAACCTGACCGATCCAAAGACGGTCATCGGCCCGTTCACCGATCCTCAAGCGCCGCCGATGAACCACGCGCTCGACATGCAGCCGATGCACACCGAGTACGTGAAGGATTCGAAACTCTGCGGCTCCTGCCACACCATCGAACTGCCGGTGCTGAACTCGAAAGGCGTACAGGTCAGAACGGATTTCGAACAGACCACCTACTTCGAATGGCAGAACAGCGTGTTTCAGAACGAACGGCAGCCGGCGTCGAACGAAGCGCAGACCTGCCAGCAATGCCACATGCCGTCGACGTTCAAGCTCAAGGAGTTCAAGAGCCAGAACCTCGCCTACAAGATCGCCAACATCGAGGACGAGACGTACCCGTACGTCGACGATCGCCTTCCCGACAAAGACATCGCGCTGCAGACGCGGACCGGTTTCGTGCGGCACACGCTGGTCGGCATCAACCTCTTCGTCCAGGAGATGTTCCTGCAGTTCTCGGACATCCTCGGCATCCGCACGACCGATCCGATGCTGATGGATCCCAGCACCGTGGTGAAGGGACTCACGCTCGCGGAACAGGCCACAATCGATCTGGCGCGCAAGGAAACCGCGACTGTCGATGTGATGTCGATGAAGAAGACGGCTACCGATCTCGAAGTGAAAGTTCGCGTAAGGAACAACGCCGGCCACAGCTTCCCGTCCGGCGTTTCGTTCCGCCGCGCGTTCCTCGATTTCGAAGTGCTCGACGCGTCTGGCAAACCGGTCTGGGCATCAGGCGCGACGAACCAGTTCGGGATGATCACGAACGGCGTCGGCGGCTCGATCCTCGGGAGCGAATTCTTCGTCCAGGGGCAGTATCAGGATCATCACACCGAGATCAGCGATCAGTCGCAGGTGCAAATTTACGAAGAGTTGGTGAAGGACACCGAGGGACAGTTCACCACCAGCTTTCTGAGCCTGTTCAACAACATCAAGAAAAACCGGCTGCTGCCGCGCGGCTGGAAAGCCGACGGCCCGCGCGCCGCCGAGACGGGGCCACACGGTTCCGCGGCGAAGGACCCCGATTACTTCAGCGGCTGCGGTTGCGACACCATCATCTACAAAGTGCCGCTGAGCAAAGTTCCGAACGCGGCCAGGGTGCGCGCGCAGATTTTCTACCAGACCATTCCGCCGTACTACCTGCGGCAGCGGTTCACCGACACCTACAACCCGTCAGCGCACACCGCCGCCGAAAACACGCAGCGGCTGATGGATTTCATCGGCAAGTTGAACGTGAAGGCCACCGAGATTCACGAGTGGAAACTGCTGGTGGCAGGCACCACGCGCTCGATCACCGACTGAAGCAACGATTCGGCGAGCCCGTCGTTCTCGAACAGAGACGGCGGGTTCGCCGCGAGCGCCTTGATGACCGGCAGAATGCCGCCCGCGAACGGCGGCAACTCGTGGTAGAGATCGCGCGCGGTGATGTGGTTGTACGTAATCGCGTCCGGCAATGACGCGCGCAACTCAACGTCGATCTGCCCGGCCGTGGTCGGATTCCAGCCGCCGATGCCGTCGATGAACATCACATGCACCGGCCCATCGGCGGCCATGGCTTCTTCCGCAATGCTCGACGCGACGAAGCGCGCGGTGTGCGGGTACTTGATCGCCAGCAACCGCTCCGCCGCGCCGGCGTTCTGCGCATCGAGCAATTCGCGGAAACGGTCAAATTGCATCCGTTCCGAAGCGGCGAGGGCGAGGACGTTGAAACGATCGCGGGCGATCAAGCGAACTTTGCCGTGTTCGACGCGGCAGCACGTCGGCGAATTGAAGTACGGCCGTTCCTCGCCATTCGGCGTGATCGAGGCGAAGACGCCGATCAGCCGGTCGTGAAAGCCGCCCGATTCGCCGCCCTGTTTGCGCAGCAGATCGTTCTCGATCAACGTCCGCCCCGCTTCTTCGTGCAGCCAATGACGCGGATCATCCTCGGGGCGCGAAATGGTCGCGATGTCCATGGCCGCATACTCGTCGCCCGCGACGAGCGCGATTGCGCGTTGTGCGATCGCAAGGTCGAGATCGAGATACGGCTTCCCGGAGTGCGCGCCGATGAGCGTTTCGATTTCGTCGATGGCGGCTGTTTCAAACAGCGGATGGTTCACATCGCGCAGCGTCGCCAGCAACTCGGAATTCACGCCGTCGATTCGCGCGACGAGCGGCGAATGAAAAAGCCGGTCCTCGATCTCGATGCCGCCGGCTTGAACCGCGCCGAATGTGAATGGCAACCGCGCCCGCAACTCGCGAACGACGCCGTAGCGCGTCTCGCGCGGATCAGCGGCGTTGACGATGCGTCCTTTGAACGACTCTGCTTCGTCCTTGGCGTGACAAAGGATCGAATACTCCTCGATCGACTGGCCGGCGTCAGCGATCAGCCGCAGCCGGACGTCGACGCCAGCGCGAATCAGCTCGCGCGCAAGCCACGATGCCTGCACCAGATTCACACACGCGTCTTCGCGGCAGTGCACCGATTGCCCGCGCGCTTCGACGAGGAGAATGGCCGTGGTCATTGCCGCGCCTCCTCCCACGAGACTACGCGCAATCGGGTGCCGTCGTCTTCTCGCGCTACTTTGTAGTACGTACACGGCCGCGCCTCATCGTCGTAGTACGGCGCGAACAGATCGAGAAATGCCGTCGGCTCGAGCGCGGTGACCGTGTGCAGCGTTCCCGGCGATTTCCGCAGCACCAGCGCGTCATCGTCAGGTCCGAGCACGACCTCTCCGCAATCACGCGCACGGAGCGATGCCGCATCGATCCATTCGTACGTGCGGACGCGCATCCGTCCGCAGAGGACTTTCGAGATTACGTCGAGCGACGGATGATCGTGCAGCGGGATCGTCTCGCCCGCGGCGAGCGCGAAGACGCTGGCGTGGAACGCAGGGTCGGTCGTGAAGACCTCTTCGCGAAAACCGTGATCGGCGACCGGCAACGCGAGCAGCCGCGCCACTTCCTCCGTGTCGCAGCGAAGTTCGCGCGCCGCTTCCGTGAGTGACTTCACTGCTTCGTCGCTCCAACCATTGCGCGCGGCACTCTCCGCTTCCGTCACCACGCGCCGCATTTCCGGGGTCATGATTTCTGATGGACTGATGCGCGGATGTTACTTCATCAGCTTCCGCCGCATCTCCTCGGCGCGCCCATGAATCTCGACGTACGAGTCGCCGGCGATCTCGATCTGTCCCAGCACGACGCCAAACTCCGACACCGGCCGGACGCGCTCGTCGGCTTTCCGGAACGCCGAAAACTCCGGCATCGCGGCGGCAGCGTCGTAATCGAGAAGATTGCCTGCAAGATCGTCATCGAAGGTGATGACGTTGAACTGTCCTGCCACTCGTCCTGTCGCCTTCGGCAAACTTCGGGGTGGACTTCCAGTCGCCACGTCAGCCACCGCCTCAAAAATGTCCGCACCGAGGCCAAGTTCATAAATCCCACCGAAGCAGGCCGCCGAACGGCCATTCACCTCGGTCAGCCGCACGCCGTTCGACGTCAGCCAGAACTCGATGTTGAAGAAGCCGCCATCGAATCCAAACGCACTGATCGTCTCGATGGTCTTCGCGCGCAGCGTCGCCGCCGTTGCTGCATCGACGCGCGACGGCGTCGAGAAGTTGTCGATCACGCGCGTGCCGGGGAAGGTGTTCGTGTCGGTCATCGCCCAGATCTGAATCTCGCCGCCGAGGGACCACCCTTCGACCGTCACCTGCCGTCCGTCGATGAACTCTTCGACGAGCATCATGTCCGTCGTCGCCAGCGGATACTTCGCGAGATCGATCGCGCGTTCGAACAGCCGGTAGTACTGCCGCGTCCACGCCGGCAACTCGGCTCGCGCCAGCTGCATCGCGTTGCGCAATTCGCCGTCCGAGGTGACTTTGAATCCGAGAAGACCAAGCTTCAGCCATGGCGGTTTCAGATACGCCGGATACGAGATCGGCGGCAGCGGCTCATCGAGCAGCAGCGGCTGACACCGGATCGGATCCACCTCCGCTCGCCGCCCATACAACTTGTGCAGACAAAGAAACACCGACTCAGGCGACGGACCAGGCAAGCCCGCCTCCTGCGCCAGCACTGCCGCAATCAGATCGCCCAGGTCGTGCGTCGAAACGACGGTACCGACGTGATGCTCCGCTATGACCGCCCGGCATCGATCGAGATAGGCAATCGGATCAAACTCCGGCGACGCCTCCCAATGACTGATCCCCGCATCGACGAAATGGAAGCGATGTCCGACCACGCGTTCGAACGCCCATCGGTCGTAGGAATCGGGGCAAACGACGAGGATGTCCATTTGTTGGGCAGCCTACACGAGCCTACAATCCGCGCATGACTGATCGTGCGCAGGCAGTGTTGCGAGAGGCAATGACGTTGCCGGTTGAAGAACGCGCGGATGTCGCTGCTGAGTTGCTCGCTAGTCTTGACGATGAACCGCCCGAGGATCTTGCTGAAGTCGAGATGGCTTGGGCGAAGGAAATCGAGAGACGCGCTCGCCGCGTCCTCTCGGGTGAGTCAACTGGTGAGCCGTGGGAAGACGTGCGCGACCGAGTGGAACGGCGCCTCAAGCAACGGTGAGTCTTCGGCTCCGCATCGAACCCGAAGCCGCCGTTGAGCTCGATGAGGCAGCCCACTGGTACGAAGAAAAGCGAGTTGACCTCGGTCGTGATTTTCTTGAGGCGGTTGATGAAGCGTTGGCTTTCATCGCGTCGTGGCCGAGATCGGGGAAGCCCGTTCCAAACGTTCCTAAGGAGTTCGCGGCCCGTCGAACGCCTGTGCGGCGTTTCCCATACCACGTCGTCTATCTCGAGACTCCAGACGCGATTCGAATTCTCGCATTCGCACACGATCGTCGACGGCCGTCGTACTGGTACACGAGGCTCACTTCGTAGGCTCTCGGACCGTCAGAAGATCTGCGTCACCGGCTTGACGCACATCCGTTGCGCTGAGTGTTAACACCGCGTTCGTCTGGCCGGAAACCGTCACGAATTCGACCTCCAAGCCAACCAGCCCGTAGATTTCGACGATCGCACCGAAATCGCCGCGCTTGAGCCCATGCTCAGGCAGGTCGCGGTTGAGGACTACCTTGTCTAGAACGGAGAAAGTCATCGTGAATCGTTACGATACTCCGTTAAACGAGCTTGCTTGCGGAACCGTTAGACTCGCTGTCATGCGATGTCTCATCGGTCTGCTTGTACTTTTCGCCGCCTTCGCCGTTCAGGCACAAATACCCACAGCATCAGAGGCCGACTTCGTCGTCAAAGACTTTCACTTCCAGTCAGGCGAGGTTCTGCCCGAGGTTCGGATTCACTACGCGACGATCGGGACGTTGCGGAAGACGGAGCATGGGACGAATGCCGTACT
>JAFAOU010000220.1 GCA_019247495.1 Acidobacteriota bacterium | reverse complement strand
ACTTCTGGCAGGAGCTTCCCCTGCCAGATCTCCCCGAGTAAGAACGACCACCTTCCCCGCATGCAGCCGGCGCATTTACCCCACACGCTCTTGATGTCATTGGGCTTCGACTTGTCGTGCAGCCTCACCCAGCGTGCAGTGCCTCCTCGATGCGCTTCGTATCCCTCGGCTCGCGGATTTGCCTCCGGCTTCCTTCAGACCCCACCTCGCGGCCACGCCCTTGCCTTCAGCTAACGGTTCCTGACATCAAGGTCCGTAGAGGACTTTCACCTCCAAGTGATCGCACATGTCGGGCACACACGAACGAAGGCCGGACGCAAGTCCGGCCTTTTTCGTTGGAGAACAATGTACGAGTTACTTGTTCCGCCTGGACTGCGACCATTTATCGAGCCATGCCTTGGTCAACGGCTTCAGCAAAGGCGATGCTGTTGCCTTCCGGATCTTTGATCATGACAACCCTTGCCTTCGCACTGACCATTGGTTCGCCTGCCTCGATCCCTTTGTTCTTGAGGTCCGCAATCTGTTCATCGAGGCTGCTCACAGCGAGCGTGCACGACCCGGCACCAGCACGTTCCGCATTCTCATAAACCTGCAGCCATCCGCCCCGTTCAAATTTCCACTCGGCCACCTCGGCCATTGGTCTGGAGTCGGCTGGTCTGCCAAATAGCGTTTCGTACCACTGGACTGCGGAACTCAGATCCTTGACCGCGACGCTGGCAATCGCATTTTTGATCGACATGAGACTCGCGGCAGCAACTTGCGGTCCAGGTCCGGTGCAGCGTCGAACCGCCGGCATCCATCACTTTCGCTCGTAGAAGAGCCTGTCGAAAGTCGCGCCTGCGAACATGAAATCGACGCTCGTGACTCCGAGGCCGAACGTGGTGTGATCGGAAGTGATCTCGCGGGGCGTTCGTCCCTCGATCCTCCGCTGATTGATGAAGATTCCTTCCAGCGGTTCCGTCGTGCCATCGGCAAACCGTTTCGTCGCGGTGAGATGCGACCCGTCGACGCGGCCGTTGCGCAGCTCGAACGTGCGCCCATCCTCGGCGCCGCGTCCGGACACCGTTCCGCCGGCATGCACTTCGAGCGTCAGCGTGCGTCCGAAGTTGCTCTCCGTATAACTGCCGGAGCGGCCCGGCGCGAGTTCGCTACGCACGTTGACATAGCTCTCCACCACCACGCCGTGACGCTGCTTCGATTTCTCCTTCACCTTCTGGAACCGCGCCAGCATCTCGTCCACGGTGAGCGGGTGCAACGAGACTGTCGTCAGGAGAGAAAGGGCGAGCACAATTTTTCTCATGCTCGGTTGGACGGAGGAGATGTACGGAGGTTAGTTGCGGTCTCGATCGACGCCCGAAGTCCAGACTGCTCGTTCTACTTGCTGAACTTGATTGACTTGACCATCGTGTCAAAGAGTTCAAAGTCCTCGGAATCGGTTGCCGGCGCGCTATAGCCAACGAGATAGAATTGGGTCCTTCAGCGCGACGATCACGCCTCTCATTTTCATTGCGTGCGAACCGCCGGTCTCTACTAACGTGTAGTGCGCAAACCACTCCGCTGCGGGAAGACCGCCAACCGTCGTCTCGTGAGGAGATGCCTCGTACTCACCGCGAAATGCGGCGACGGATGCGAAGGCGAATACACGAGCAAGCTCAATGGAAGAGGCGTACCGCATCTCCGCAGGAACAGGATTCAGAAACACTGAACACTGGCAGCGATGGAACCCGCCACGTCATGCTTCATTACAATCAGCGGACCTGGCGCGTCGGACTTCTCGGCGAGACGACGCTGCAACTTATTCTGCGGCTTGAGCTCCGGCTTGAGGGCCTTGGCTTCTGCCGCATCGAGCCTGCGCCACCCTTCAGGCAAAGCAATCGTGACTCCACCGACACTCGTTCGTGCGGTTACAACGGCGAATAACAAGGCAGCAATCATGTGGTTCATCGATTGTCCGAGGTTCCAGCGACGAGGTGCAGCGACCTGACCTACTCTGTCTCTTTGTGTTCGTCAAGAAGCTTGTCCGCCTGACAAACCCTATCAAAGCCGTTCAGAGCCCCACCGATCCGTCTCACGTGTGCTTCGCCACCCAATACGCCGCGACGGCGATTGCGGAGAGTATCCCTGCGACGGCCGCTGCAACCTTCCAGATCTGCTCTGGGCGCAGGCTTCGTAGGAGCTCGCCGACTGTCCAAGTATCTACTGGCGAGGATTGGGAGCGCTTAACCTCTGCAGAGCGACTAGCGACAATCTGCTTGAAGATACCGAACATCCCCTTGAATTCATCGGTCTGGAGTTGACTGACATCGAGAGCGGTACCCACCGCTCTGAACTCCTGCCGATCCTTGAGCATGGCTTCCTGAGTCAAACCATTCTCCACGATAACGAGGAGCGGGCGTTTCAATCCGAATGCCATTGCGGCTTCGAGCTGATTCCAGACGGTCGGATATCTAAGGTCCTTGATCTCCTTCTCATCTTTCGATCCAGGTTTGTCGATGGCGCTCCGAATGAGCGTGCGTGTAAACGCGAGGACGACCACCGCATCGGATGCCTCGATTAATTCACGAGCTTGCAGGATTGGCTGCCTCGGGTCGTAGTTTCCGCGACCAACTGTCAACCGCTGGCACTCGTTTTGGTTGAGGAACGCCTCGAATGCTTTCACAAAGCGCTCTTGGGTCTCCGAATAGGTGGCGCCCACGCTCAAGAACACTTTCATCGATTACCTCTCACTGTCGGTCTAACGTTCCCAGCTCAGCGGCTTCGGCCAGGAACGTGAGGTAATAGTAACAAGCCGGCCGGCCGAAGCCCGCTGCAGCGCCGAGTCGGGCCGCGGTCTAGGCGATGACCTTGCCGCCTACGTCATGCAGGCGAAGCAGCATAAAGATACGCTTCTGAACGTCGGGTCGGCTTTGCACAGTTTGACCCCAGGCGCGAACGGCTAAAACGATATCTGCGCAGAATCGATCAACCTGCAGTTGAAGCTTGGGGCCTGACTTGTTGCAGTGGACTACCCACCCTGCAGGTGCCACCGTGAACTCGAAACGATCAACCACTTCCTGAGCTTTCTGTTCCGTGATGTCGTCTCGTCCCTCATGCAAGAACGCGCATCGGAGAGCATAGCAATCGCTCCCGTTGAGGAAAGTGATCTCTTTCCTTTCTGGACCCACATGGGATGTGTAGGACGGTCGCAAGAATCGTTCGAACCACGCGCTGTATCGCGCTTTCGAGCCGACAGTAGGATCTTCGGCCCAGCCGCAAATGTCGGGTAGCGCGAGCGCGGTTGCCAGCGCCGCGTAGAAATTACGTTGCGCCACCGCGCTTTCCACCGCTGTCAAAAGATGTTCCATACGTCTTCCTGCGTAGCGTGCTACGGGACGTTCGCCCAGACGCTCAGATCCCGGCGCGCGCCTACTCGAACCTAACCCTCCCGAACCGCCGCTTCCCAACCTTCAACACGTACGACCTTCCGATCGTTGCATCCAATGTCGCGCGAGGGTCGCTGACTTTCGCGTCGTCCACCAGCACCCCCCCCTGCGCGATGAAGCGCTGCGCTTCTTTGTTCGACTCCGACAAACCAGCGGCGACGATCACCTTCGATAGCAACTGCGGTTCCGCAGCGGCAGGCAGCGTGACCTCCTCCATTTCCGCGGGCGCCTGGCGTTCGGTGAAGACGCGGCGGAAACCTTCCTCCGCGGCGTCCGCGGCGGATGCATCGTGGAAGTCGCGGATGATCGATTTGGCCAGTTCGCGCTTCGCTTCCATTGGGTGGAGCGTCGACTTCTTTGCGGCGATCTCGGAGGGCGTCAGATCCGTGCAGAGCGTGTAGTACTTCCACATCAGGTCGTCGGAGATCGACATCACCTTGCCGAAGATCGACTGCGGATCCTCATTGATGCCGATGTAATTGCCGAGGGACTTCGACATTTTCTCGATGCCGTCGAGTCCTTCGAGCAGCGGCATGGTGATGACCACCTGCGGCTCCTGGCCGTATTCGCGCATCAGGTCGCGGCCGACGAGGAGGTTGAAGAGCTGGTCGGTGCCGCCCATCTCCACGTCGCATTTCAGCGCGACCGAGTCGTAGCCCTGCGCGAGCGGATAGAGCAGCTCGTGGATTGCGATCGGTTGATGGGCGTCGAAGCGTTTGCGGAAATCGTCGCGTTCGAGGATGCGAGCCAGCGTGTATTTCGCCGCCAGCCGGATCATCCCCTCGGCACCGAGTGCGCCGAGCCATTCGGAGTTGAAGCGGATCTCCGTCGTCTTCGGATCGAGGATCTTGAAGACCTGCGCCTTGTACGTCTCCGCGTTCTGCAGGATCTCCTCGGTCGAAAGCGCCGGGCGCGTGGCCTTCTTGCCGGTGGGGTCGCCGATCATCCCGGTGAAATCGCCGATGAGGAAGATCACGCGGTGGCCGAGCTGCTGGAAGTGCTTCATCTTCCGGATCACGACCGTGTGGCCGAGGTGGATGTCGGGCGCGGTGGGATCGAAGCCGACTTTGATCGTCAGCGGCTTGCCGCGCCCGAGCTTCGCTTTCAGGTCCTTGCGTTCGATGAAATCGACTGTCCCCTTGCCGAGGAAGTCGAGCTGTTCGTCGAGAGTCATGGGCGCATTGTAGTTTTGGCTACGGCTTTTCCAGACGACTGACGAGTATTTTCAACTCCGCCGCAGTGAATGCCGGCCGCGAGCAGCGGTTGCTGCTGCAGACGAATGCCGCCGCCTTGCTCATCGCCGGATATTCGACCTTCGATCCCGGCAGCGGTCCCTCGCTGCGATCGAGCCATTCGAGCTGCTTGTAGCTTTGCGGCAGTCCGGCGGCTGCGGTGAAGAGAGCACGCGCATTCGCGTCGCCTTTGGCGCCGACGACGGTCACGTGCAGCGGCTCCTCGCGAAGCTCGAAATCGGCGAGGAGGACGTTGCCGGTGAGCGCGGGTGCCGCCACCTGCGGCGCGGTCAGATAGCGCATCGCGTTCCTGGCCATGGCTTCGAGTTTCGGATCGCCGTCGTAGTGGCGCAGGAGGTTGGCGAAGCGGGCCAGATCGCAGTTCTCGTCGCGCTGCCAGGTGGCGTGGGGAGCGGTGAGGTAGCCGGGATCGGCGCGGAAGTTCTGCTCGATGAACGTTGCTGCCTCCTGCGCGCGGCTTAGCCAGATGCGCTCGCCGGTGGCAGCGTAGAGCGCGAGAAATGCGCGGCCCATGGAGAGCGTGTCGCCGAGGAACGGGCCGGCGGCGTTGGAGGCAGGTTTGAGGCCGTGCTGGAAACCGCCGCCGGCACGTTGGAGATGCGCGACTACCCAATCCGCCGCGGTGCGGGCCTCGGCGAGCGGGCGAGGATCGCTTGTGGCGGATGCGAGCGTGACAAGCGCTTCGATGGCCCATCCGTTTTCGCGGGCGTAGATGTTCTTGTCAATGCGCGGGATCCCCTTCGCGCGGCGCTGGGCATTGTTGAGGGCGAAGTAGTCGCCGGCGTGGCGGCCGTCGATCAGATCGGCATTCTGGCTCGTGTAGAACGCGCCGGCCGGCGAGCGGAGAAAGGTCACGAGAAAGCGCCGGATGGCCTGAGCCATGGCCAGGTCGCGCGGGTCGTGCCACAACGCGTAGGCCAGCGACGCCACGCGCAGATTGCCGGCCTGCATCGACATGATCTTCTCGAAGGGTGGCTCGTTCCAAACGCCGCCGGTCGAGTATTGATAGACACCGCCCCACGCCGGATCGAGCAGATTCCGTTCGCCGTCGATGGTCTGCCGCGCCATCGTCGCCGACGCCGCATCGCCCCGCCGCGCAAGAGCGAGCGCGTACTCGACGCTCGGCGCGTCGAGGTACTTGTGCGAGAAGCCCCAGCCGCCGTGCTTCGCGTCGTAGAAGTCGCGGTGCGTTTTCTCCAACTGCGCGCGGAGCTTCGGAGAAAGCGCCGCATCGCCGCTGAAGACCGGCGCCTCCTCCTTCACCACCGAGGGGCCCGGCGACGGATCGTCGATGATGGCTTGGAGCATCGACGCCATCGGCATCGGCGGGATGTAGCCGGAACGCTTCACGATCTCGCTGCCATCAGCGGCGAAGACGATCGTAGCCGGCCAGCCATAGTCCTCATAACGATTCGACAGATCGGGCCGTGAATCCTGGTCCACGCGCACGGCGATGTAGCGCTGGTTCATCAGCGCGATCACGCGATCGTCGCTGTACGTCATCTCATCCATCACGTGGCACCAGTGGCACCACACCGCCTCGAGGTCGAGCAGAACGAAGCGATGTTCGCGCTTCGCGCGAGCGAAGACGTCTCCCGACCACGGCTGCCACTGAATGGCCGGCCTGGCGGAAAGCGGAAGGGCGATAGCCAGAAGCAGGACGAAGTACTTCATGCTCGAACTACGTTTGCGCTGCCGCGACAGATTGTCGAGCTACCGCAGGAATTTGACAGCGATCGATCCCGTCTCTACACTCCGCGAACTCTGATGAACACCAACTTCGCTCACGCGTGGCACCACCAGCATCATCACGTGATGTAGGGGTGCCGCACGCGCCCCGATCGGACAAGGGGCGCTCAGCGAACGTAGCCGACTGAAATCAACCTCTTCTCCGATCCGGGGAAGAGGTTTTTGACTTTATGGCCGCGAAACTGAGATATCCGACAGGCGTTCACCCGCTGCTGGCCGAGGAGACCGCGCGGCGCCGGCGTATCGAGGCGCGCTTCGTCGACGCCTTCGCCGCAGCCGGCTTCGAAGAGGTCGTGCTGCCGATCATCGACTATGTCGAGCCGTACGCGTCGCTCGTCGACAGCGCTGCGGCCAAACAGAGCTATCGCTTCGTCGACCGCGAAGGCGACCTCGTGGCCATCCGCGCCGACTTCACGCCGATGGTCGCGCGCGCGCTGGCGCCGTCGATCGCGGACGGTAATCTGCCGCTGCGGATCTACTACCGAGGGGATGTGATTCGCGTGGAGGCCTCGCGGCTGGGCGCGAACCGGGAACTGTTCCAGATCGGCGCGGAGATCGTCGGCGATGACTCGGTCGATGCGGACGTGGCGATGTTGCGGCTCGCCTCCGAGCTCGTTCCGAATCCTTCCATTGTTTACAACGACGTCTCGATCGCGTCGGCGCTCATCGCACAGTCGGATGCGGTGCGCGAGGCGCTGGCCGCGAAACGGATGACCTCCGGCGTCCCGGCGGCGCTGCGGACGATCGTCGGGAAACTGATCTCGGGCGAGGCCACGATCGATGACGTCGCGCCGTTTGCCCCCGAGGCCGCGGCGAGGTTGTGCGCGATCGCCGATGCGGCCGGCGCGGACAGCATCTTCTCGCTGCACCTCGACGACATCGAGGACTCCGGCTACTACACCGGCCTGCGATTCCGCGTCTACACCAACGGCTCGAAAGTGGCCCAGGGCGGACGCTACGACACTCTCTACGAACGCTTCGGCCGCCGCGCCGCCGCGATCGGATTCACATTCACCATCGACGATCTGGACTAACGATGCGCATTGCCATTCCCAAAGGACGATTGCAGGATCCCGCGCTGGCCGTATTCGCGGGCGCAGGCTACGACGTGCCCGATGACGCCGATCTCAAAACGCGGCGGCT
>JAFAOU010000218.1 GCA_019247495.1 Acidobacteriota bacterium | reverse complement strand
ACTTCTGGCAGGAGCTTCCCCTGCCAGATCTCCCCGAGTAAGAACGACCACCTTCCCCGCATGCAGCCGGCGCATTTACCCCACACGCTCTTGATGTCATTGGGCTTCGACTTGTCGTGCAGCCTCACCCAGCGTGCAGTGCCTCCTTGATGCGCTTCGTATCCCTCGGCTCGCGGATTTGCCTCCGGCTTCCTTCAGACCCCACCTCGCGGCGACGCCCTTGCCTTCAGCTAACGGTTCCTGACATCAAGGTCCGTAGAGGACTTTCACCTCCAAGTGATCGCACATGTCGGGCACACACGATTGGCGGCCGCTACAAGGTGCGGAGCCGATCAGAATTCCTACGGCCGCCAGCGGAGGTACACGCCGTACCTTGTCGCGTCGTAGTCGGCGAAGGAGGGTGCCGGCTCGCTGTATTTGTCGCGATCCCATTCGGCGGCTAGTCCGATGTGGCCTTTGAAATCCCAGGTCGCGCGGACGTGGTGGCGGTTGATGTTGAACGGGAGCGTGCCGCTGTTTTCGTAGCGGGAAAGGCTGGCGTCGATCGAGAAGGGGCCGCGGAGGTAGCTGACGCCGCCTTCGCGCGCTTTGCCGTTTTCGGTATGGATCGATTCGCCGATCGTGAAGTTCTGCGGGAGGCGGAAGCTGACGTTGCTGTCAGCGCGGAACTGGGACAGCGACGCCCGGAAATGCAGCGCGTCGATCGGTGCCACTTCGACGTCGCCGGTGTACTGGCGGAGGCGGGCGTCGTAGCCGGTGTCGGGCAGGTCGTTGTGCTGCGTGGTCCGTTCCGCGGTGAGGCCGGCGCGGACATGTTTCTTCGGGGTCGTATAGCCGGCGCGAAGGCGGAAGCGGCTGCGGTCGAGATAGTCGGTGCGGAAGATCGGGGCGTCCGCGGAATCGCGGCGGATCGCGGCGCCGAACAACAGGCCGGAGTACGCGTACGTGCCGCTCACGTCGACGGTGTCGATGGTGCGATTGAATTCGCCGCCCTGGCTGCCGGGCACGACGATCTCGGCCAGGTCGGGCGACACCGTGATGTCCTGCTTCGTTTCGCGAAACTCGGCGCGCAGTGCGAGCGGTCCGATCGAACGGCCGGTGATAGCCGCGTTCCAGTAGGTTTCATCGCGGTCGACGGCGCTTGTGGCGTGCAGGATCGTTTCGATGTCGCGGCGGTCGAAGCCGGCGAAGGTGATGCTCTGCAGGAAGACCGTGTCGATGAGCGCGACGCCGTCGAGCTCGCGATGCTCCTTCTGGAAGCCGGCCAGAAAATCGACATTCGGCGCGAGCGTGACTTCCGCCCGTCCGCCGCCGCGCCAGTTCCTGTTCTTCGCGCCGGACGTCGCGGACTCCGAAAGGCCGGTGTAGAAGCGGCTGATGGCGAACGATGCGAACGAGCCGGCGGCCGACTCGCTTTCACTGCCATTCGATTCCGCGGAGAAGCGCGAGTAGTTGCCGATCAGTCGGAGGCGTTTCAACACGTCGCCGGTGATCGAGAAATTCGTAAACGGCGTCTTCACGTGCGTGCTGTCGTTGCGCGTGATCGAGTCGGCCGTCACCGGCGTTCCGAGGACCGGCGGGAGGTTGTTGCCGGAGCCGGAGCCCGGAGCGAGCGTCAGCGACTCGTTGCCGCGGAAGTTGCGCCATCCTTCGGTGAGCTGTCCGTAGACCGAGGCGAAGTGGAAACTGGCGCCGGCGCGGATCTCGCGATCGCGCTCGTGCAGGTTCTGCAGCAGCCGGAACTCGTCCTGGCCGATGTGGTACGTCGTCGATCCCGGTCCGCTGTTTTCGTTGGACGTGTATCCAATGAACGGAACGATCGGCCGGTCCGTCAGCAGCTCGAGATCGAAGTCGTACATCCTCCGGGTGCGGTCGAAGGTGTGCTGGCCGGGAATGATGCCCTGGCTGAGCAGCGGGTTGGCGAATGCCGGCAGCGCGCTGAACGCATCCGCCGAGCGGTATCCGAAGCGGAGCCGGTAGGCACCGGCACGCGACGCCTCCATGCGGAACGACTGCGCCGGTCCGGAACCGAGGTCGCTGGCGTCGATGCGGAATCGGTCGGCGAGCGACGTGTGGCCTTCGAAACCGCCGGTTGACATGGTGAAGCTGCGGATCAGCAGCCCGCCGCGTTCGTTGATCTGCGTGCGGTACATCTCGCTGCTTCCCTTGAGATCGAGCCAGCGATAGCCGGCTTCCAGATCGAAGGGGACGCTTTGCGCGTGCGCGGCAAAGGCGATCGCCAGGATCGGAAGTGAGAGGCAGTTCGCGACGAATCGTTTCATGTTCATCGCCTTCCTACTTCAGCAGTTGCGGATCACGGTTGGAGCCGTGAATGGCAACGTGGCAGGTGGTGCAGTTCTGATAGCGAGGGCTGCTCAGGTTGTGGAACGACGGCGGCTGCGAGCCGATGTTCGCGCTGCCGATCGGCGAATGACACTCGATGCAGAGCTGCGCGACGGTGGCTCGTTTCAGTCGTTTGGGATTCGATGAGCCATGCGGCTCATGACACGTGGTACAGCTTCCGGCGGCGATGGCGCCGTGCTGGAAGACGAATGGACCGCGCTTGTCGGCGTGGCAGGCCAGGCACGGCGCCTCGCCGGCGGACGTCGTGCGCAGACTCTCGGCGCCGGGACGGCCGTGCGGTTCGTGGCAGGAGGAGCACTCCATTCCGCCGCGTCCGAGGTGATGCGCGTACGGTTTGTTGCGGAACGACGAGACCTGCGTCATGTGGCAGGAGTCGCAGAGCGCGAGCTGTTTTTTCACGATCAGATGCGGTGCGTGCGGTTCCGATGCGTGGATCGAGTGGCAGGTCAGGCAGTTCACCGCCGCGGAGTTGGCGTGCATGCCGGCGTGGCGCGAGATGCGATCGGTGCTGATGTCGTGGCAGGCCAGGCAGGTCTTGTTCGCGCCTGCGACGCCAACCGGTTTGTAGATCTTCTCTTTGTCGCCGCCGCCTTCGATGTGGGCTTTGCCGTCGCCGTGGCAGCTTTCGCAGAGTGCGTTCGGGACCTCGCCTTTTTTCACTTTGCCGTGAGCGTGAGCGTTCGCGCCGAATGTCTTCGCCTGATCGGCGTGGCAGTCGCTGCATGCAGGAAGCGCGGCTGGCTCCTCCGACTTCGCCGGTTCGGCGGCCGGTGTCACCGGCGCCGCCGGCGCTGTCTGCGTGGCAGGGATCTCGGGAGGTTTCTCAGGCGGCGTCTGCGCCAGGGCCGGAAGACCGAGACCCAGCAGCAGTAGCAGTCCTCCGATGTGCGATTTCATCTGATTCTCCAAGCCTTCGTGAGCAAGAGATCCGAGGGAGATCCTGCGATCTCCCTCGGACCGTGGCTACCGCGCGTGCGCCTTTTCAACCGAGTGGTCTTTGCCGGTGCCGTGGCATGTTGCGCATGCCTCGGCGGGGATCGTCGATCCCGGGAACGTGGCGGTGTTCAGGAACGCGTGCGCGGCGGCATCCTTGTTGTCGTGGCAACCGAGGCAGGCCGCGGTGGCCGGACCGTGCGGCGTGAAGTAATCACGGAGAGCGGTGACGGAGGCAATGTTGGTCTGCTGCAGCGGAAGCGTGTAGGCCGCCGTATTGGCGTGGCAGTTGGAACAGTCGCGCCGATCGGCGGGGAAGCGCACTTCATTGAAGTTGTTCGTCGATCCGCCAAATCCGAAGATGGTGAAATCCTGAGTGAGGTTCTCGCCCGAGTGGATGCGATGGATCATGCGCTGGAAGGAGATCGACTCCGGAGCGCCGGCCGCTGCGGGACGCCGTGCCGAGTCATCGTTGTTCGGGCTGTGGCAGATCACGCACTCTTCGACGATCAGCCGCTGGCCGCCGTGCAGGCTGAGGCCACCGTCATGGCACGCGGTGCAATTGGCAGTGGTGACTGAGGTTCGTCGTGGAGTGACCGGTCCGGTTACCGCGACGTACTTGATCGGATTCACCGCCGCTTCGCGCAGCGTAATGTCAGCTTTGCCGTCGCCGCGCTTCAGTGTCGCGTTGCGATAGATGTCGCCGCTGACGGTCCAAGTGCCAGTCGCGTTCGCGGGCAGAGCCACCGTGAAGGTGTAGGTTGTGGTGCCGGCGGCCGCGCTAAAGACGCCTTTTGTCAGCGCGTTCTCGCGATAGTTGAGCTCCTTCGAGTAATTCGAGGTCGGACCTGCAAGGATCGGAGAGAACGTCGTGAGCTTGGTGCCGTCAACCGCCGTGCCGTCACCATTCGTGAATTTGTAAACAACGGTCGGACTCTTGCCAGGCAGCATGTTCGTCACGCTTACGATGGTGGCGTTGAGCCCCTTGAGCTGCTTCGATTTTTCCCAGACCGTGTGCGCGCCTTTGATCGAGGCATCGAACTCGGCGCCGTCGGGCTGGTGGCAGGATGCGCACGCCTTGTCATCCGCCTGCGGGCCGGCGGGATGGTTGGCGCCCGTCACCCAGTTGACGTCGTCGTGGCACGATCCGCATGCGTCCCGGCTCGGATTGGTGTACCAGACGTTCGATTGCGCGCCTTTGTTCGCGGCAACCGTTCCCTCGTGACAGAAGGCGCAGTTGGTAAGAGCGTTCCCCTGGGTCATCTGCGGCCAGCCGACCGTGGAAAAGTCGTGCAGCGATTGCGCGTTGCCGATGATCTGGTACGGCGTGCCGGCAATGACGCTGGGAAGATGCTTGCCCATGTGGATCTTGTGCGCCATCACCTTCATGTCGACGGTGTTGCCGGTATCGGGGTCCGTGGTCTGCGGCTGATGGCATAGAGCGCAGAGTTTGACGTCCTGACGCGAGCCACCGTGGGCTGCCAGCTTCGACACGCTGTCGTGGCAGTTGAGACACGTCGAAGAGTCGCGCATCTTGTCCCACGAGTTGCCGGCGGTGATCGCGGCACCGTCAGGACGGAAATCGAACTCGACGTTCGCGAAGTAGTTCTTGGCAAGCGCCGGATCGATGCCCGGGACGGCGGTCATGTTGCGCGAGGAGTAGATGCCGAGCGTGTGCGTTTTGGCCTGATCGAAGCCGGCCGGCAGCACGGTCGTCGAGGTGAACTTGGCGTGGCCGGTCTCGAGGTCGGTGAACGTGCCGGCGATCGTGCCTGCCTGCGTCGCCGTCACGCCCGGATGCGGGCTGTCGGCCGGCGAGGTCTGCGTGCGCGTGCCGTACGAGGTGTACTGGCGTGTCGTGGGATCGTAGACGGCCAGGACGAAGCTGAGCGAGATCGGGCCCGGCGTGGTCTTGCCGAGACGGTCGAGCGGCTGATCGAGGTCGTCGGTGAGGCTGACGTCGATGACCGGCTTGCGGTCGGTCCCGATCGTGATCGAGTTGACCTTGATCTTCAGACCCGGACGGACGAAGGCGATGTCCGACGCGGTGAGATAGGCCTCGACCTGGCTCGACGTGTAGCGCGATTGCGCGGGTGCCGGCGGGGGCGCCGCAGCTCGCTTGCGCGCGTCCGTCGCAAGCATGGGGAATGCGAGCAGCGCAATCACGAAAATCGCGAAAACGGCGCGCCTCATCTGGGTGTTCATACGGACCTCCGATCCGGGTTTCACTTCGACTGGTTTAATCACGTGCACACGCTAAGTTGGGCAGGGGACTTTGAACCATGCGCGCCGCCACCGCTGTCGTGTGACAGCGGTCACAGCAACTCGTGACCGCAACCGCTGAGCGGCCACGGCCCGATCCGTATCTTGAGCACCCATGAAACGACCGACGATGTTGCTGCCGATTATGCTCTTTTTGACGTCCGCAATCTGCCTGATTTTGGGAACTTACATCGGCTTGTTCGTCGCCCCCGCCGAACAGCACATGGGCGAGGTGCAGCGCATCATGTACGTGCACGTCCCCACCGCCTGGACGGCCATGCTCGTCCTGACCTGGGCGTTCGTCTCCGCGGTGATGTTCCTGATCCGCGCGAGCTGGCGTTGGGACAACCGCCTCGAAGCAGCGCTCGGCGTCTCCGTCCTCTTCTGCCTGATGCTCTGCATTCAGGGCGCGATCTGGGCCAAGCCGACGTGGGGCGTGTGGTGGGATTGGGATCCGCGCCTGACCACGACCGCTGTCCTGTTGATGGCGTTCGCCGGCATCGTGGCGCTCCGGCATTTCATCGACGATCCGGCCAAACGGGCCACCTGGTCGTCGGTGGCCACGATCATCGCCTACGTCGACGTCCCGATCGTCTACTTCTCAGTGCGGTGGTGGAACTCGCTCCACCAGCAGCAGTCGACCGTCTCGACGATCTCGCGCGATTTCCTCATCCCGCTGATGACGAACTTCGCGGGGATGCTGCTGCTCGTGATCGCGCTGATGGTTTTGCGCACGCGCACGGCGGCATTGCGCCTCGAAGACGAGATGTTGCCGGCGCCGCTGCCGGTCCCGATGGAGGTGATGGCATGAACGGCGTCCTGAACGGCGGCTGGAACTTCGTGCTGGCTGCATACCTGGTTTCCGGAGCGATTCTCACGGTCTATTCGATTTACGCGGTGAACGAGTTTCGTCGCCGCACGAAAGGAATCTCAGAATGAGCAACGATCAGAACATTTCCCGCACCTCCGCCCGCAACGGTTTCCTCCTCGGCATCGGCACCGCGGCCATCATCGGCGCGCTGGCCATCGCGGCCGTGCGTTATGACGGCACCGCAAAAGCCGTCCCGCCGCAGCCGGAGCCGGTGACGTCCGCTGCCGCTGTCACCGATACGTTCCCTCTCGCCGAGCATGTCGCGGCGATGAGCGGAACGACTGAGACACCCGCGGCCGCGACGACGCAGATGCCGCCGTCGTCGAACGCGTCACAGTCCGTGATGCTCTCCGGCACGATCGCCCTCGACCCATCGGCCGCCGGCAAAGTGACCGGTCCGGTGACGGTCTTCGTGATCGCCCGCGACAAGACCGGCAAAGGCCACCCCATCCTCGCCAAACGCCTCGACGTCGCCTCGTTCCCGGCGAAGTTCACGCTGGGCGCAGGGGATTCGATGATGGGCGGCACGCCGCCGAACACCGTCTCACTTGAAGCCCGCATCGACCTCGACCGCGACGCGATGACGAAAGAGCCTGGCGCGCCCTCCGCGAAGATGGAGACGGTGACGATGGGGACGACGGATGTGGTGCTGAACCTCAAGTAGCGCGCGATTGAACGGAGCTACGGTTCACGCGGAGGCGCGGAGGCGCGGAGAAAAACGCACCAGCGAGCATCCGCAGAATCCCGCCGAGGCGGAAGTTGCGGAGAAAGGTGCCGGGCTCGAAGAGCTCGGCCTTGTCGTTCAGCGTTCCTTCCGTTGACGCGCGCTGTTCGCCGCGCTGTTCTCGTGCTGCGCGGCGGCGGATGTCGACGCCGGCGGCGCGCCGATCGCTGATCCGGCCGTAGCGGCGCTTGAGGTCGTTCAGCCGTTCCGCGGCGGCGTACGTGGCTTCGACCATTTCCGCGCGCGTCATCCACTCGGTCTCGTAGTTCAGCATCGATTCCCAATTGTCCGTTTCGAGAAGCGCACGATGTTCGACGAGCGTCCGCGCGCGCAACCGATAGCCGTGCGACTCGGCATCCGCGAATCCGTCGCTGCCCGGATCGACGAATGGCGCCATCGGCGTGATGAATGCCGATAGCCTCCGGTCGAAGCGGATGAAGAGCTGCTCGATGGCGTCGACCATCGTCATCACGTTCGCCGTGGTCTGGCCCGGTAAGCCGATCATGTAGAAGAGGTCGAGCTGCCGGCAGCGCGATGCCAGCATGGCCTCGATCGCCTCCTCCATCCGCGCGTTCGTGAATCGCGCTTTGCCGAGGAGCGCGCGGATCGATTCGTCGTGGCTTTCGGGTGAGAGTTCGGCGCCCCAGTTGAGGATCGCGGCATCGATGCGTTGCACGAGATCGCGATCAGGAGGGTCGAAAAATTCGAAGACGATCCGATTCGATACCGGGACGCGCGCGAGTGCGTCGATCACGGCGCTTGCGTAAGCCTTCCCTCCATCACGAAGGTCACCGACGAGAAAAATCGGCGTGCGTGTGATCTGCGCAAGCTTCCGGACCTGCGTCGCGATTGCTTCAGGGCTCCGAAGCAAGGGGTGATGACCGGGCATGAAGCGGCGGAAGGCGGAGCTGGAAGCGCCGCAGGTGACGCAGCGCCGCGCGCAACCTCGCACGGTGAAAACGGCCGTGATGGGATGCCGCCACCACGCCTGGAACGGCGCGCTGGTCCAGAAGTCGAGATGGCGAACCACTTCACGAATCATCATGCCGAGGTCGAAGTCGAAGTCGTCGAGAGACGCGGGCAGAACGGCGTCCGGATTGACGATGACCTCGCCGCCGCGCTTCCAGGTAAGGCCGGGAACGTCTTCGAAGCGACGCTCCCCTTCCAGTTCCCGCACGAGCGCGAGGAGCGACGGCTCTGTGACGCTGCCGCGTAGTACGAAATCGACCGACGGATCGTCGATCAGCTCGCGATGAAAACAGGTCGCGGAGATTCCGCCGAAGACGATCGGTATCTCGGGATGAATTTGCTTTAGCAGTGCAGCGACCGCCGGCCCGCCTTGCGCGTGCGGAAGCCAGTGCAGATCGATCCCGAACAGCTTCGGCTTCTGCTTGCGCAGAAACGCTTCCGGCTGGAATCGCCGGCTGCGCATCATCCGCAGCGCCAGATTCACAATGCGGACGCGATATCCATGGCGGCGTAGAAATGCAGCGAGCGTAAGGAATCCGATCGGATACATCTCGAAGACGGGCGTCGACGGAATCACATCGCTGATCGGACCATAGACGATCGACCGCTCGCGAAAATCGAAGACGCTGGGAGGGTGGATCAGGACGACGTCTGGCTTCACATGCTCACAATGAATTGTGATGTTCGGCAGGTCCGCATCACGTGTCACATGAGCGTGTGACGCGAAAGGCATAGAACCACAGAGACACAAAGGACACAAAGAACTTCTCTGTGCTCTCTGTGTCTCTGTGGTAATCGTTCTTTTACTTCAGCGTGCGCATGTGCGCGACGACGGCGCTGATCTCGGCGTCGGTCAACTTGCCTTTGTAGGCCGGCATTTTGCCCTTGCCGTCGGCAGTGACCTTGGTCAGTTCTGCGTCGGACTGCTTCTGAACTTCCGGCGAGCGCAGGTCGCGGAGCTTCATCGATTTGCCCATGGGGGTCATGCCGCTGCCGTCCGCGCCGTGGCACATCGCGCATTTCGCCTTGTAGAGTGCTGCGCCGTCGGCCGCGGCGAGAGTGGCCGGCAGGATGATCAGGATTGCGAGAGTGATAATGGCGAACAGTTTCCGGTTCATGTGTAGCCTCCTTGACTACATGCCGCCGCCGGTATGGCAGTCGGCACAATTGACACCTCGCAGATCGCCGATGTCGACCGGATGCTCGAAGGCCGGGTTCGCGGTGTTCGTCTCCGGAAGAACCGTATGGCAGATCTGACAGTCTTTACTGATCTTCTTCCCGTCTTTGCTGACGTGCTGATCGTCGTGGCAGCGGAAGCAGCCTGTTGAAGCAAAATGCCCGAGGTTGTCGGGATGCGTGCGCCAGTCAACGCGCATTTCGGGAAAGCGGATGGCCCGGAAGACGTCTTGTACCGACTTGACGGCGCCGTCGATCTGCGCTCGTTTTGTCTTGTACGCGTCCGGGTAGGTTTTCTCGTAATAGGCCGGAAGTACTTTGGCAATTGCTGCGATGCCCGCGTCGGTCGTCGGATAGTCAGCCGCGAGCACAGCAACTGCCTGCTGCTTGATGAAAGGAAGCGTCTTATCGATTTTCCCGCTGAGCAGCGCGGTATCGACGGCGCGGTCGGGCGAGCGGTAAATGTGCGTCGGACGATTGTGGCAGTCGATGCAATCCATCCGCCGCGTCGTAGCCGTCGCGATCTGGGCGTCGGTGAGCTTCGATTCGGTCGATTTGTACTCGGTCACGACGCCATTGCGATCTTTGACGCGCACCCATGGAATCACCTGGCGCTGACGGTCGGTGGCGATGTAAGTGACTTCATTAGCGATGTTCATGTGCCAGTGAATACCGCTGGTCTGTCCTGCCTGTGGACTGCCGCCGCCGGTCTTGATCAGCATGCGCACTTCTTTCGGCGTGTTCGTCTCGTCGTACGCGTAATGATTGAAGACTTTCAATTGCGCACCGAAGAATTTCGCCGGCCAGTGGCATTGCTCGCAGGTTTCCTGCGCCGGCCGAAGATTCTGGACTGGACTGGGAATCGGGCGCGGGTATTTATGAAAGGCCACGGAATAGAGCTGATAGGAACCTGAGAGCTTCGAGCGCACGAACCATCCCGCGCCGGGACCGATATGGCATTGCGCACAGCCCACGTGGGCGTGCGGCGAAGCCTGATACGCCGTGTATTCGGGATACATGACCTTATGGCAAGCCGTTCCGCAGAAGGCGTCGGAGTCGGTGTAGTGATACGCCTGATAGCTGCCGATGACCGACATCGTAACGAAGAGAATCAATCCGACCGCGGATGTGACGAGGATGACGCGCGTGCGGCTCTCGTTGAGGTCGATCTTCGGATACTCGGGGATTTCGCCGGGCGCGAGATGGCGCCGTCGCCGGCGCTCAATAATCATCCCGGCAAAGAAAATCAACAGGCCGGTGATGAGGATGGCCGGCGCGATGATCCACGTAAGAATCCCCATATAAGGATTCGAATTCGCGCGGGTGGCGTCGAGGTAAATGAGAAATCCGAGGTTCGCAAGTGCTACAACGGCGATGCCGATGCCGGCCTCGCTGATCAGGTTACGCGACAGCCGCAACGGCTTCCCCGGTTCCGTCATTCGTCTTTCCCTTCCTCATCGGCTAATGGATGTTCTTCCTTGTAGAGTTCTTCCGGCATTTTGCCGTCGAACCACGCCCAGTTCATTGGATATACGTCAGGGTCGAAAATCACGTGGTAGAAGTGCCAGACCAGGATTGCGAGGGTGGCGAGGATCGCTTCGTAGTAGTGAACCGTGGTAGCGACGTCGATCCACCAGCGCGGGATCCATCTGGCGACCTCAACAGCGTACCAGATCATCAGGCCGGTCAGCGCCATGACTACCGTGCCCCACATGCCGGCCCAGTACTCGACCTTTTCGGCATAGCTGAAGCGCGCGAACTGCGGTTTGGTTTTCTTAACGCCGAGGTAGTAACCGACCGTGCCGGCGGCATTGCCGGCGTCGGAAAAGCGGAACCAGAGGTCGCGCAGGCCCTTGCGCCCTTCGCGCGTGAAGACCATGTAGGCGAGGTGATAGAGGCCGATGGCCATCATGACCACGGCGGCGATGCGATGAACGACGCGCCGCAGTTGTTCGCTCGGTCCGAAGAGCATCCCGAACCACGAGTTCGGCCATGCCAGCGCGAAGCCGCTGATTACGAGGACGACGAAGCTGAGGCCCATGACCGCGTGCTGGATGCGCTGATTGAGGTTCATCCGCTCGACGGTGCGGCCCGCGTTGCGTCCCTTCCGCGCGGCAACAGCCTTCTTCCACCAGATCAGGATGTTGTGCAGCACCATGAAGCCGACCGTGGCGAGGATCAGTACGATGTAGATGCGGCGGATCCACGTCACGATGAGCGACGGCGTGTCGCTGACGTCGCCCGACGCGCGATGGACCTTGCCGCGCGTGAAATTGATCGCGGCGCCGTCGTGACACTTGCCGCACGTCTTCTGCAGGTTCTTCGGATGGATGGCGGAACGCGGATCGGAGGATGGCAACACGTCGTGCGCGGTGTGGCAGCTCGCGCAATCGGCCGCGGTCGTGGAGCCGAGTTTCCGCGCCAGGCCGTGGTAGCTCGACTCGTACGAGGCCACGCGCGTTCCGGCCACACCGAACTCCTGCGTCAGCCGGACGCCGTCGTGGCAGCGGGCGCAGCTCGAGCGCGGTCCGCGCACCTGGTCAGCCGCGCGCGAAATCGTGTGGATACCGTGGCAGTCGGTGCAGACCGGCGCGTTCCAGTTGCCGCGCGCCAGCGCCTTGCCGTGAACGCTTTCCGCGTAATGCGCGGCGATGGTGGCGTGGCAGGCGCCGCACGTGCGGGCCACGTTGAACTTGAAGATTTTGGAGAGCGGATCGTTGGCCGGACGGACGGCGTGATGATCGTGGCAGTCGGTGCAGACGGCCGCTTTCGCGGAGCCGTTGGCGACCGCACGGCCGTGAATGCTGGTCTGATACGAGATGGCTGCCTGCGCGCTGAGGCCCGCTTTCGACATTACGAATTTCTGGCCGTGACAGGTCGAACAGGTCGCGGGGATGTTCGCGTGCGAGGTCTTCGACTTCGGATCGGATGACGGCAGGATCTCGTGCGCCGGTCCATGGCAATCGGCGCATTTCGCGCCGCGCGCCACTCCCGATTTCACAGCCTTCGCGTGCAGGCTGTTGTCCCAAGCGGCGACGCTGTCGGCATGGCACGAGGCGCAATCGACTGGCTTCGGCGCAGGATCATGCGGGTACGCCTTCACGTCCGCGTGGCAATTCGTGCAGTCGAGCGGGGCGTGGACCGATGCGGCCAGCTTCTTCGCGTCGACGTGCTGCGGCATGCCTGGCGTGTCGTGACAAGCCAGGCATTCGGCATTCGTCATTTGCGCGTTCGCCGAAGCGGCGGCGAACACGAATGCGGCGGCGATGATGAGTTTGCGCATCGGAAGAGACCTCGGCCACACAATAGGTTTCGGTCTGCTCATCGGACGATGCGGCGAGTCACCTTTGAGGTGTGATTCGCCGCACGGGCATGTGTGCGACTGTCATCCTGAGCCGCCGGGCTGCGTAGGCGAAACCGGAGCAGCGTAGGACGGTCGAAGGACCCCCCTCGTGCTTGCCATGTTCGAAGAGCCGCCGCCCACCCGGTTAGCAGGAAGGGGGTCCTTCGACCGTCCTACGCCGTACGCGCTTTGCGCTCCTCGGCTTCGGCGGCTCAGGATGACAGTGGACGCTAGATCCCGAGGACGGCCATCGCCGCGCCGATGCTGACGATGAGCGCGCCGGCGACGGCATCGCCGTAACGGTCGATCCAATGCGCGCGAATCGCGCGCGCACCGGCGTGGGCGACGGCGACCAGGATGACCATCGTGGCGATCGTGGCCACTTCGTACGAGAGGATCACCGCGGCAACGGTGTGCCAGCCAGCGCCGGCCGAGGCGATGATCATCGGAATCACGGCCACGCACGGATCGGCGGAGAAGAGCAGAAAGAGCGACCACTCGGTGAGGCCGTGATCGTGATCGTTGTGGCCGTGCGCGTGATGATGATCGTGCGCGTGGATCACGCCGAGGGGATCGCGGCGAAGGCTGCGCACGATGCCCCAGATCATGTAGACGACGCCGAATGCGATGAGCAGCCATGTGGCGAGGGACGCGAGCCGGCCGCCGATCAGGTGGATCATGCCGAGGCCGGCGAAGAGCGCGATGATGCCCATCAGCGCGGAGACGGTGACGTGGCCGAAGCCGCAGAGAATCGTCGTGCGCGAAGTGCGCAGCGGCGTCCATTTGCGCGCACGCGCCAGCGCGGCGAACGGCATCCAGTGATCGGGCGCCATCGTGTGCAGCGAGCCGACCGTGGCGGCAGCGAGGACGAGCGTCCAGGAGAATCCACTCATGACGCGAGTTGCTCCGGAGCGCTGCGGCGCTGCGTCAACCAGGCGATCCATCCATCCACGCCGCCGGGCTGCCTCGCGGCCAGCGGGATCACGACCGGGTTCGGCATGACGCGCGCGAGTGCGTGGTAGATGATCTGGACGTCGACGTTAAGATGCGGAAGCAGATCGGTTTTCGTCAGCAGGACGACATCCGCTTTCGCAAACATCGTCGGATATTTGAGCGGCTTGTCCTCCCCCTCGGTCACGGACAAGGCGACGACGTTGACGTCCTGCCCGAGGTCGTAGACGGCGGGGCAGACCAAGTTGCCGACGTTCTCGATGAAGAGGTATTCGACGCCTTTGAGATCGAGAAGATGCAGTTCGTGATGCACCATCTCGGCGTCGAGATGGCAGGCCTGTCCGGTCTTGATGGCGCGCGAGCGGATGCCGGCGCGGACGAGACGCATGGCGTCGTTCTCGGTGGCCAGGTCGCCTGCGATCGCGGCGAGTTTTGCGCCGCCGTCAAACGCGCGCGCGGTCGCTTCGAGCACGGCGGTCTTGCCCGATCCCGGCGAGCCCATGAGGTTGACGGTGAAGATGCCGCGTTCGCGGAAGTGCGCGCGGTTGTGCGCGGCGGTGCCGTCGTTGTGCGCCAGAATCCGCGTCTGCAGTTCGAGCGGTACCAGGTTCACGTCACCGCATCCACAGTCGGTACACATCAGGCGACCTCCAGTTCGATTCGTTGCAGGACGATCTCGTCGCCGCTGGCGAGTTGCGCCGGTTCGTTGCATTCGATGCAGCGCAGAAAGGCGCCGCGCGCGATCGTCGCGTCACACCGCGGACAGTGCCAGCGCGCCGGAATGCGTTCGATGGTCAGCGACGCATGCTCGCAGAGCGTCCCGGCGCGGAAGACGTCGTACGCGGTGGTGAGCAGTCCGCAGTCGACGCCGGACATCTCGCCGATGGCGACGTGAACTTCGTGCACGGACGCTTCGCGCGAACCGACAGCCGCGGCGACGGAATCGACGAGCGACTGGACGATGGAGTATTCGTGCATCACGACGCTCCGAATTTCGGCTGCCGTTTGCCGAAGAAGGCGTCGATGCCCTCAGCGAAGTCGTTGCCGCCGGCGATGCGCGCCAGATGCTGCAGCTCGCGGTCAAGATGAACGTCGAGGCGGTCCATCCCCGCGGCCTGGTTGATCAACTCCTTGGCAATGCCCATCGCTTCGGTCGGACCGGACGCGAGTTGCGCCGCGAGTTGCGCGACGCCGGCGTCGAAGGTGTCCGCCGGATAGACCGCGGTGATCAATCCGATCTCGAGCGCGCGCTGCGGCGTGAGGCGGGGATTGAGAAAGAGCAGCTCGAACGCGCAACGCAGTCCAACGAGGCGCGGCAGCATGAAGGTGGAGCTCTCCGCGCCGGTCAGCCCGGTCTTCGTGTAGGCCCACTCGAACGAGGCGCGGTCGGAGGCGACGACGAGGTCGCACGACATGGCCAGACCGAATCCACCGGCGGCGGTGATGCCGTCGACCGCGGCGATGAACGGCTTCGGCGCGCGGCGGATCTCGGAGATGGTGCTGTGGATGTATTCGAGGATTTCCTTGAACGCTGCTCCGTACGCCGGCGAGGCGGCGCGGATGTCTTTCAGATCAGCGCCGCTACAGAAGACGCCGCCTTCACCGCGAAGCACGACGGCGCGAATAAAGGAGTCGCGCGCCATCTGCAGACCGGCTTTGCGCAGATCGCGCGCGGTTTCCACGTCGAGCGAGTTGAAGCGCTCGCGGCGATCGATGGTGATCGTTCCGACAGCGCCGGAAACGTCGATTCGGATGTGCGTCATGCCACCGCCCTCTCCGGCAGGATGCGGCGCAGCCCTTCGAACGCGAGCGCGCCCCAGGTGCTGCGCATCATCCACTCGCGTTGCGCATACGCGTAGGCGCGGACGATGTCGTTCTCGCCGCGCGCGGCCGCGACGCGCACGAACGGCGCGACCGGAAAGGCGTTGCTGCGCGCCACGACCGGTCCGGCGTCGAGCTCCGGCGTGACGATGTGGACGCAGCTGCGCGTCTCGCGCTCGCCGCCAACAATCGTGTCGCGCGTGGCGTGCAGGCCGGGATAACGCGGGCTGCCGTCGTCATTGCGCAGCGTGAGATCGGAGTCGTGAACGTTGAGAATGCGGCTCGGAAACTCGGCCAGCAGCGGCTCGGTGACGACGTACAGGTATCCGAGCAAGACCACCGCGTCGAGTTCGTAGCGGGCCAGCATCGCGCCGGTCTGGATGTCGAATGATCTTCGGTCGCATCCGCGAGGCGGCTGGCGGTCGAGGACGCAGGCCACGTTCACGCGCTTGCGCAGCTCCGGAAGACCGGGTGCACGTTTCGAGCAGAGGACGGCGACGTTCAACATATGCGTGGCAGCGGCTCGCCTTCCGGCTCGGCGAGCAGCCGTTTTCCGAATCCGGTGTCGAGGATGACCGAGCCGAGGCGCTCGGAGTTGCAGGTGCCGATGATGGCTGCGCTGCGGCCGAGCGGATGCGCGTGGAGCAGTTGCAGGACCTCGTCCGCGCGGTCGGCGCGGACGCCCATCAGCGCTTTGCCTTCATTGGCGACGTGCAGCGGATCGATGCCGAGCAACTCGCCGACGGCGCGGACGGCAGCAGTGATCGGGACCGCGCGTTCGTCGAGCACGATGCCGACGCCGCTCTTCGAGGCCATCTCGTGCAGCGCGCTCGATACGCCGCCGCGGGTCGGGTCCTTCATCGCCGTGATGGCGCCGGTTCCGAGCACCGAGGCGATGAGGGTGTTCATCGGGGCAACGTCGGAGACGAGATTGCCTTCGATCCCGATCGCATGCCGCGCCGCCATTACCGCCAGGCCGTGCTCGGCGATGTTGCCAGTGACGATGATGCGGTCGCCGGCGGAGAGACCGTTGTCGCGGATCAGCGTGGGCGTCAGGCCGATGCCGCAGGTGTTGATGACCACACCGTCGAGCTCGCGGCGACCCATGACTTTCGTGTCGCCGGTGACGACCGGCGCGCGCGCCTCGCGGCACGCGGCGATCATCGATTGCTGAATCGCTTCGAGCGATTCGAGCGCGAACCCTTCCTCGAGAATCACGCTGCAGGTCAGCGCGAGCACGTTCGTCGCGCCCATCATGGCCAGGTCGTTCACGGTGCCGCAGATGGAGAGGCGGCCGATGTCGCCGCCGGGAAAGAAGATCGGATGGATGACGTGCGAGTCGGTAGTGATGACCAGCCAGTCGTCGCCGAATCGGATGGCCGCGCCGTCGTCCATCGCCGCGATGCCGACGCCGTCGAACGGGAGCGTGGCGAAGTCGCGTACGAAGAGCCGCTCGATGAGCGCCCGCATGGCCCGTCCGCCGCCGCCCTGTTTGAGCGTGATCCGGCCTGTAGCCGGCTGCATCAAGGCCGTCATGCCGTGGCCTCCAGATCGGGAACGCCGCCGTACAGATGCCAGATTTTGCAGGTCCCTTCGTTGGAGACCATGCAGGCGCCGACGGGGTTTTCGGGGACGCACTCGCGGTTGAAGAGCCGGCAGTCGCGCGGGTTGCGGATGCCGGACATGATTTCGCCGCAGATGCACTGGCCGGCCAGCGCGGGCGGCGCGTAATCCCACAGCGAGGGAAGATCGATGATGAAGCGCTTACGGGCATCGACGTGCGCGAATTCATCGCGCAGACGGAGGTTGCCGTTCGGCACGTGCGCGATGCCGCGCCACCGTCCGCCGGTCATCTCAAACACCCGCCACAGCTGTTTCTGCGCGGCCAGATTGCCCTCCGCGCTCACGCAGCGCGGAAACATGTTGATCACGCGCGGCGTACCGTTCTTGATCAGATCGAGCAGCTCCACGAGACCCGCAAGGATGTCGATCGGCTCGAAGCCGGCCACGACGACAGGAACGTTGTGCCGCGCCACGAACGGCTCGAAGACTGC
>JAFAOU010000209.1 GCA_019247495.1 Acidobacteriota bacterium | reverse complement strand
GCGACCGAGAAAATCCTGACGGAGATGGGGATCGCCACGGTCGGCGACCTGCATTCGTTCACCGTCGATCAGCTCGTGGCGCGCTTCGGCAAATGGGGCACGCGGCTGTGGGAGCTGGCGCGTGGCATCGACGAGTCGCCCGTCGTTGCGTCGCAGAAACGGAAGTCGTGGTCGAGCGAGAACACGTTCGCGAAGGACATCACGCTCGACGAAGTCACCGCATACATTCGCGAGGAAGCGCAGAAACTGTGGCAAGCGCTCAGCTCCAAGCAATTGGTCGGCCGCACGGTGACGGTGAAACTGCGCACCGGCGATTTCAAAACGGCCACGCGGCGTTTGACGCCTGAGTCGATTCCGTCAAGCGGCGACGACCTGGCGCGAATCGGCGCCGAGCTCCTGACGCGCTTCGATTTCCCTCCGCAGAGCCGCTACCGGCTCGCAGGAATCGGCGTGTCGAACTTCATCGACGAGGATGACGAAGAAGAGCCTGCGAAGGATCAGCCGGAGTTGTTTGCGGAGCCAGCGTCTTGAGGGGCGTGAGAAATGTCGCGACGGGGTCTCCCAGCGGTTGCGCGCGACGGCGCGCGTAGCAAACTTAGCCCCGCGCTCGGCGCGGGGAAAACGGACGTGGCCGATTTGGTGGCCGCGGAGGCGGCCACTACAAAGTGTTCCGGCAGCGCGAGATTTTGTAGCGGCCGCCTCCGCGGCCGCGCATCCCCCGAACACCTCCGAACCCCGCGCTGAGCGCGGGCTAAGATTGCAGAGCGCGCCTTCGCGCGCGATGGAACACTCTGACTACAACAGCACATCGACACCGTATGCGATCTCGTCCTCGCTCACATCGCTGAAGACTTCGCAATGTCCGATGGCGCGCGGAAAAACCATCACGCGTTGGCTGCCGGTGTTCTTCTTGTCGTGCTCCGTCGCTGCGAGGATGGCCCCGCGATCGATGCCCTCGGGCAGCGGCGTCGGATTCCAGGCGCGGATGGCCCGCTCGATGCGGTCGGCAATCGCGCGATCGAGAACGCCGCGCCGGATCGCAATCGCGTTCGCTGCGATCATCCCCCACGCCACTGCCTCGCCGTGCGTGAGGCCGCGGTAATCGAGCGCGGCCTCGATGCCATGCGCGATGGTGTGGCCGTAGTTGAGCAGGCGTCGCAGGTCGGCTTCCTTTTCGTCGGCGGACACGATCTCTGCTTTCACCCGAATCGCCTTGCGCACTACTTGCTCGACATCAAAGTCCGGCGGCGATTCGAGCAACTCGAACAGCGACGCATCGCCGATCACGCCGCCCTTCAGCGCTTCGAACAGTCCGCTCAGCACTTCGCGGCGCGGCAACGAATCGAGCGTGGCCAGATCCGAGATCACCGCGCGCGGCGGATAGAAACTGCCGATGAGGTTCTTCCCCTTCGCATGATTGACCGCGAGCTTTCCGCCGAGGGAGCTGTCCACTTGCGCGAGGAGCGTGGTGGGAACGTGAACCAGATCGATGCCTCGCAAGAAGATCGACGCTGCGAATCCCGCGGTGTCCCCGACCATCCCGCCGCCGACGACGACTGCCATCGAATCGCGTTTCGCGCCGCGGTCGAGGAGTTGCGTGACGACCTCGTTCGCAGTCTCCAGCGTCTTGTACGCCTCCCCTTCTTCAATGGCGATGATGTCCGCGTCGAGCGTCGCTGCGATCTGCTCACCGAAACGATCGCGTAACACGCTCGACGTGATGACGAAGATGCGTCCTCGGCTCTGGATCAACGAGCGAATGTCATCAAGCAGATTGCGTCCGACGTAAACGGGATACGTCGCGGACGCCTGGCGGATGGTGACGAACGGCTGCATCGCGACGGGAGTCTATCGAAGGTTGTCATCCCTCCTTCGGATCGCTGGGAGCGTAGCGGCCCAGGATGCCTTGGCGGAATCGGTCGTGTTCCTCCGGAGTCATGGTTTTCCAGCGTGCCTCGAAACGGCGCCGGTTGCCGGACCAGTCAAGGCCCTGACCGCCGAGGCGGCCGAACAGGATGCGGCAGAGCGCCAGCAGGCCGAGCGCTTGCCAGAAGGTCACCGCGTGCCATCCGAAGAGAGGTGGGATCAGCCAATTCCAAAGCTTGAAGACGATTTCGCCACCAATGAAGGCGAACAGCGCCATCCCCAGAATTGCCACGGGCGATAAGAGGAGCATTCGGTTTCGTCTTGTCATTTTCGGTACCTCATCCTTTGATCAATTCGTCGTAGATGTCATGAAGCCGCTCGCGGAGATGCAGCACCGCGTAGCGTTTGCGAGAGAGCAGCGTGTTGACGTTCACTCCGGTTGCGGCAGCAATGTCTTTGAAGCTGCGTCCTTCCAGTTCGTGCGCGACGAAGACCTCGCGCTGCTCGCCGGGCAATTCATCGAGTGCGAGGTCGAGCTCATCGAGCAGCACACCGCGCGCGTAGAGCGCCTCGGGGCCCGCGTCGGCGGACGGGAGCAGATCGTCGAACTGAAGTTCGTCGTCATCGACTTCAGGAAAACTCTCCGGCTTCTTTTTCCGGAAGAGGTCCGTGATGCGATTGCGGGCAACGCGAAACAGCCAGCCGGTGACGTGGTCGATCGGCATCAGCAGCCGGTTCGCCTCCACCAGCTTGTAGAAGACGTCCTGCAGAACGTCTTCGGCGTCGCGCGGATCGGGAACGCGACGCCGGATGAAGTCGCGAAGCCGCGACTGCTCCCGCGTTACGACATCGGCGATCCGCTCATCCTGTTCGATCGCCATCGGCCCGAGGCTCGCGTCCTTCATCTAAGGCTGTAGACGAATGAGGCGGCGCCGATATTGTGGAAGCGCGAAACCGCAGCGCGCTGAAGATCACGGCGACACTTCCGATGATGTTCGCGCTCATTCCGATGATCAGCGGCCACTGACGGATGCGGATTCCGTAGACGAGGTAGATGATCTGTCCGCCGAGGAAAAGAGCGTAGGTCAGGATGGAGACGTCGTCCGAGCTTCGACGCTTCCAGATCCGCAACGCCTGCGGAATGTAAGCGGCACCGGTGGCGACGCCGACGACGGAGACGAGCCAGGCAATCAACGAGTCGAACAAAGCCATACCGCGGACGATACGCCGGATTGGGATCGCAGCGGCACGCCGCACGCTACAATCGCCGCCCATGCCTGTCGTCACCTGCCCCGACTGCGGACGCGATGTTTCCACGATGGCCGCGGCGTGTCCGCACTGTGGACGTCCGTCATCGCCGGCGAGTTATGCCGCTTCCGCGGCGGCAGCCGTCCCGGTGACGGAGGAAACGCTGTGGCGCGGATCGCCATCCGCGCGCGTGCTCGTCGGAAAGATCGTCCTGATCATCCTCACCGCGATCCTCATCCCGGTCGCGGCGAGCTTCATCGCGTCGCAGACCAACGATCTGGAGACGTCCGGCCGCATCACGAAATTTGGCTGGCTGATCACAGCGATCATCGTCTTCTATCAGATCGTCACGTTTCTGATCGTGATGGTGCGGCTGCAAAGCACGATCTACACGATCACGAATCAGCGCGTGATGATCGAGCGCGGGATGCTGTCGAAGAGCCTCAATGAAATCGATCTCCGCTACATCGACGACACGCAGTTCTTCCAATCCTTCTCCGAACGCCTCCTCGGCATCGGCAACGTGACACTGATCTCCTCCGACAAAGCCTTTCCGACGACGATGCTGCACGGCATCACCAAGCCGCGCGACATCCGCGAGATGATCCGCGCCCGCGCCTATCAGGTCAGCCAGCGCCAGCTGTTCACGCGCGCCACGTAGGCGGGGATCAGTTGGGACGCTTGCGATGCCTCCGCCCCGATTGAGGACGACGAGGTGGCGCCGCGTCCGCGATCGGATTAAACCAGGAAACTCCGGCGAATCGCGCGAAGTCCGAGTCCGCGCTGCAGACAGTTAGCCCATGTTCGATGGCGATCGCCGCAAGGTGAGCATCGGCGATCAGATTCCCGGTGACGTTCGCGTCCAAGAGCAGATCGCGGAGAACCGGCGCATGCTCTTCGGTTGGCTCAGGAATCCAGACCCTCGGGTGATCGAGCCACTCCATCATCTGCTTCCACGCCGCCGCGATCGTGAGCGGTTGTGCGAAGACGCGCGCATTGGTGGCCAGACGAAGAAAAGCCAGCGAAGCCTGCCATGGAATCCCAACTCTGGCCGATCCATTGAGTTGCGCCTCAACCCAGATCTTCGCGCGGCGATGTTGAGGTACGTCTTCAAACTTCGCGTAGAGGAGAAGATTCGAGTCGACCAGAATCAACGGTATGAGTCCCCTTCGACTTCGGCGATGACCTCGGCAATATTGTCGAGATTCGCCCGAAGAGGCCGGCCTTTCACCGGAGTGATGACGTAGCGCCGGGCCTTCGAGAAAGACTTGCTCTCGATCTGATCGAGACCTGCGCGCAACGCATCGTTCACGACGTCCTTGAAAGGACGGCTCTTTCGCAGTCTCTTGAGCCGGACGGCGACATCGTTTTCAAGCGTGACTGTGGTGCGCATGCATCAAGATTAACGCATCATGATGCTCGAGTAAATCCAGCAAACGAACCAGGGTGTCTCCTATCATGCGCGTTCGCATGCGCATCCTCATCCTCACGCCGCGGCTGCCGTGGCCGCTGATCGATGGCGGACGGATCGCGATGGCGCGGCTGGCGGAGGGGCTCGTTGACGCGGGAGCGGACGTCGAGATCCTGTCGCTGAATCCGCGCAAGCATCGCGCGGTGGCAACACCGCCGATTCCAACGGAGGTGATCGACATCGATACCTCGCGGATCATCGCGCCGGCGTTTGCGACTGGGATTCCCTTCCTCGTGGCGCGATTCCTTTCGGATGAGTTCCTGGAAGCGTTACGAAGAACATTGCGACGATTCGTGCCCGACGTCGTCCAGATCGAGAGCCCGTTTCTGCTGCCCTACGCCGGCGTCGTACGAGGTGACAGCAACGCGCGCGTCGTACTCCGATCGCTGAATGTGGAGTTCCGCATCTGGGAAGGGCTGGCGCGACTCGAACGAAATCCACTACGCCGTATTGCGATTCGGCGCATCGCATCGTCGTTGCGCAAATACGAGGTCCGTCATCTCAATGCGTGCGACGCGATCGTTCCGATCTCCGCGGACGATGCCGACGATTTCCGCCGCCTCGGCGCCACCCGGCCGGTGCACGTCGTTCCGTGCGGCGTCGCCGTGTCCGGACCGACGCGCGACGCGCCCATCCCGAACAGCGTTGGGTTTATCGGCTCGCTCGACTTTCGTCCGAATCAGGAAGCAGTGGAGTGGATCCTCGGGGAGCTGTGGCCACGCGTCCTCGAGCGGGCCGGCGACGCGCGCCTGTCGATTGCGGGAAGTGGAGTGCCGGAATGGCTGCGGCAGCGGATGAGCGCCGTCGATTTTCGCGGGACCGTCGATGACGCGACTGCGTTCATGAACACGATGTCGGTGATGATCGCGCCGCTTTTTGCCGGCGGCGGAATGCGGATCAAGGTTCTCGAGGCGATGGCGCTGGCGAAGCCGGTCGTAGCCACGAAACTTGGCGCGGGCGGGCTCGATGTCGAGCATGGACGGGACATCCTCATCGCGGACGATGCCGCGTCGTTCGCGGATGCCGTCGCGCTCCTGCTCCGCGATTCAAAGACGGCGGCGCGAATCGGCAACGCAGCGCGCGAGACGGTGCGCAGCCGCTACGACAATGATGTACTCGCGCCCGGCCTTCTGACGTTCTACGAATCGCTGTGACGGAGCGCGTTGATCGCGCGCACGAATGGCGCGTTGTCGCGGCGAAGGATCGCCCGTGCGCCGATACGAACGGCCGCCGCAATGGTCAAGATACTCCGCGCGACAAACATCCACCGCCGCCCATAACGCCTCCCTCCCCACGTCAGCAAATCCGCCCACAACCGCTCCGGATCATGCCGCAACACGTCGCTCCTCTCCGCCCCTCCGCGTGAAACCGTCCCCCCAATCGCATGCACGACGCGGATTGCATCAAGGATCGCAACCCGGAACCCCGCATCACCCGCACGAACGCAGAATTCGATGTCCTGGCAATAGAAGAGAAATCGTTCATCCAGCGGCCCAGCGATCTCCCACACCTCCCGGCGGAACGCCATCGCAGCGCCGCTGACCCAATCGACATCGCTCTGCATCCGCGAGCCGCGGCGGCGAACGAAGCGCGCCAGAGGTCCCGCGCCGCTGACGACGCCGATCATCCACGCCATCGTCGGCGCGGCGCCGCCGCTCCACTGCGGCGTGCGATCGGGATTGAGTAGGCGCGCTCCGGCAACGCCGAGTTTCGGATCGGCGGCGAACGCTATGAGGATTTCGCGCAGCGCCTCTCCCTCGACGATCGCATCACTGTTGAGCAGCAGGATGATTTTTCCTCGCGACGCGGCAACGCCGCGATTCGCGGCCGGCGCAAAGCCGCGATTCGATTCGAGCCGGATGACCCGCACCGAGGGCGCCTCGCGCGCGAGCAACTCCGCGGTGCCGTCGGTCGATCCATCGTCCGCCACGATGACCTCTGAATCACGCGGCAGCGACGCCAGCACCGCGCGGCAACAGCGCAGCGTCATCTGTGCGGTGTTGAAGGTCGGGATGACCACGGAGAGCTCGATCACAGCCCCAACGTTACCGCGTGCGATCATCCGCTGCTTGGCTCTTCGTTTGACGATCGTGCTCGCGGTGATCGGGCAAGTGCTCGTGGCGCTGGCGATCTGCGGTCTGCTCCGGCCATGGGTTCTCGCTGCATTCGCTGCGATCGCTCTAATTCTTTTTCACGCGGAGACGCGGAGACGCGGAGGAGTTTCTGCCTTTCTCCGCGACTCCGCGCCTCCGCGTGAAACCGTCCTCCTCATCCCGCTCGCAATACTCGCCCTCTACCCCCCGATCGCCTTCGACGAAACCCTCTACCACCTCCCCTTCGTCCGAGCGATCGCGACCAGCGGCACCATCAACTGGGTCGCCAATCTGAGATTCCCGATCTTCCCCCAACTTCACGAAGCCCTCTGCGTCCCCATCTTTCTCCTCTTCGGCGACACCGCCACGCACTTCGTTGCGGTAGCCGAGGTGCTGCTCCTCGCTGGAATCGTGATCGCGTGGCCCAGGCAGCGGACCGCCGGCATCCTCGCCGCCGCGCTCGTCCTCGGCAATCCGATCGTTATGCAGATCGGAACGGTCACCTACGTCGACGCCGCGCTGATGCTCTTCATCGCCGCCGGTGCGTACTGCCTCGACCGGCATCCTGCCGCGGCCGGATTCCTCCTCGGCACCGCCTGCAGCGTGAAGTACCTCGGCTGGTACTTCGCTGCGGCGGCATTCGTCTACGTGCTGCTGTTCGGTGGCAACCGCCGGCGCGACCTCCCCCTCTTCGCAGGAACATTCGTACTGGCCGTGCTTCCGATGTACGCCCGCATCGTTGCGTTGACCGGCAACCCGTTCTTCCCGTTTCTGCCGAAGGTGTTCGGTGCGAGTGCGTGGACGATGGCGTTGCCCTCTTCGACCGATCCTCTATCGAGCACTCTGCGTCTGTTCTGGAACGTGACGTTTGCCCGCGATCAGGTCGGACTCCAGCCGCCGTACTCGCCGCTGTTCGCGATCGCGGTGCTCATCACGTTCATCGCAGCGGTGCGCAACCGGCGCGCCGCGTTTCTGTCGATTGTCTGCATCGGATACATCGCCATCTTCACCTTCCTGCCGCAGGACTCGCGCTACCTGCTGCCGCTGCTTCCGCTGGTCAGCGTTGCGGCGGCGATGACGATCGCGCCGTTGTTGTCGAAGAGAATGCTGACGGCTCTGTCGATCATCGCGATCGCACCGGGCCTCGCCTACGCCGGCTATCGACTTTGGCGGCAAGGTCCGCCGCCGCTCAATGCCACGCAGCGCCGGCAGTATCTGGAGGCACACATTCCCGAGTTCCGCGCGCTGGAGCGGCGCAGCGCAGGCCGGATTTACGTTTGCGGTGCGGAGCAGTTGAACTACTACGGCGGCAAAGACTTCCTCGGCGAGGTGATCGGGCCGTTCGCGAACGAAACGGTCTTCCGCAACGCGAAGAATGCGGACGATCTATCGCGCGCGCTGAAACCGTTGAATGTCCGCTATCTGCTCATTTCCAGACGTCACTGCCGGACCGGCTGGCAGCGCCTTCCGGCCGAGCCGTCGTTCGAACGCGTCTACGCCGACGATGGCGCGGAGCTTTGGCGGCTTCATCCGCCGTTCTAATATCGCGGCAGTGCCGCTGCCCGACTCCATTCGCCGGATCGTCGCCCGCCGTCCGATCGATTGGACTCGCAGCGCCGGGCGTCCGCGCGCGATGGCGCCGCCCGAGGTCGACGTGATCGTGCCGGTGTACGGCGCTGCGAAGGAGCTTCGCGCGTGCCTCGAAAGTGTCGCGCGCGAAACGCGGCATCGCGTCACGCTGGTCGTCGATGGGCCGCAGGATGCCGATGTTGAGTCAGTCATCGCCGGCTTCGATTTCCGCGTTCTCCGCAACGAGCAACGACTCGGTTTCGCCGGCTCGGCCAATCACGGCATGCGCGAAACGTCCTCGGACGTCGTGCTGCTCAACAGCGACACGATCGTCACGCCGCGCTGGATCGAGAAGCTGATCGAGGCGGCGTATTCGTCGGGTGATGTAGGAACCGTCACACCGCTTTCGAATCACGCGACGCTCTGTTCGATACCACGCGCATTCGAGGAGAACCTTCTGCCCACCAGCTTCGATGCGGCCTCATTCGCGGCTGTCGTCGAAAAGGTTTCGCAGCGCAGCTATCCGCGAATTCCAACCGGCGTCGGCGTTTGTCTTTACATTCGCCGCGCGCTGATCGACGAGATCGGCGTTTTCGACGCCCAGCAATTCGGACTCGGCTACGGCGAGGAAAACGATTTTTGCATGCGTGCACTCGCCCGCGGATGGGTTCACGTCGCAGACGAGTCGACGTTCATCTACCACGCCGGTCATCGCAGTTTCGGAGCGTCGCACACGCGACTGGAACGCCGCGGTGCGGCGACATTGCGGCGACGGCATCCCCGCTACATGGCCACGATCGCGGTGTTCATGAAGAGCGATCCGCTCGCGGAGGTTCGCGCGCGAGTCGTCGCCGCGATCACGCCGCGGTCCGATCACAAACGACGCATCGTCCATCTCGTCCATGGCTGGCCGCCGTTTCAGCAGGCCGGTACGGAGTTGTACGCATATTGGCTCGCGCGCCAACAGCAGGCGTCGAACGAGGTTTCGGTCTACGTCCGCGCCTCCGATCCGGAGCGGGCGCACGGCGAAGCGATGGAGTTGCTCGACGACGGCATCCGCGTGCGCCTGGTGACGAACAACTTCACGGCGCGCAATCCATTTCGGCGCAACGCCATCCGCGACCGGCAGATCGAGCGCGATTTCGAACGCTATCTGAAACAGCAACAACCCGACCTGCTGCACATCCATCACCTCGCAGGCCACGCCTTTTCACTCGCCCGCGTCGCGCGTCGCCTCGGCATCCCGATCGTCCTGCAAATTCAGGACTGGTGGTTCCTCTGCGCGCGCGTCAACCTCTACGATCGCGACGGAAATCGCTGCAGCGGTCCAGGCTTCGAAAAGTGCGCGCGCTGCGTAACGTTGACGAAGATCGCGCCGTCGCCGATCACGAATCGCCTGCTACACATGGCGCGTCGCTCGGCTGCGCGCAATGCGATCGATTCTGCCGATGCGTACGTGGCCGGTTCCGAATCCATTCACGAAGACTACGTTCGCGCGGGGATGATCGATGCGTCGAAGCCCTTTCACGTCATCCCGTATGGAGTCGGAGTGACGACAAACGCGCCGCGAAGTCGCGCGATGCGGCCAATCCGATTCGGCTACGTCGGCTCGATCGCGCCGCACAAAGGTGTGCATGTCGCGGTCGATGCAGTGCGCGGGATGAACTCCACGCAGGCCTCACTGCACATCTGGGGCGACGCGGGCGCATTTCCGGACTACGCCGCCGATTTAACGCGGCGCGGCAACGGCGCCGCGATCATTTTCGAAGGACGCTTCCGCGAAGAGGACAGAGCGCAGGTTTACGCATCGATGGACGTCCTGCTCGTGCCGTCGATCGGACTGGAGTCCTTCGGCCTGGCCGCGCGCGAGGCGTTGACCTGCGGCGTTCCCGTCATCGCCTCGGCGGGCGGAGCGCTGTCAGAGATGTTCGCGCCGGGCGACGGCGGCGAATTTTTTCCGGCCGGCGACGCCGATGCGTTGCGTTCCATTCTGCGGCGCATTGTCGAGGAGCCGGAGGTCATCGATCGCTGGGCGGCGCGCATCCACCCGCCGAAACGCAACGACGCCCATGCGGCAGAGATCGAGGCCGTGTATGAATCGGTGCTGAGGCACCGCAAATCGTGATCCGCGCGATTGGAAGTGTCATCCGCGGCGAAGGAGTTGGCTCCGCGCTTCGCCGGACGCGCGAGCGGATTGCGGAAGCCGCGCAGGCCGCCGCATTTCGATTTCGCGGCACGTTCGCCGGCAATGCGCAGGCGTCGATTCTCAACGTGGCCGCGGATGGAACATCGCTGCGGCTCGGTGGCCTGCAGGCGCAACTCGTGGCGCGGCTCGACGAGGAACGTCACTTTCGCAACGTGGCGGTGGTCAGTCCGGGCATTCTCGATCTGTCGCGACCCTCCCGTCATACGCGCGGCGTTTCGACGCAGATCGAGACTGCGATTCGCGACGCGATCGCCATCACCGGTGCGCGCACGATCCACTTCGAAGGAATGCACGGCGTGCCGTTTGCGGAGGTCTTGCGACTCATCGAAGACGGCTTCGACGTCATCGTCAGCGTTCACGATTTTTCGCTGTTCTGCCAGCGACCGCACCTCATCGAGGAACCGGGCGACACGTTCTGCTTCTACTCCCGCGATTTCGACCGCTGCCATCGCTGTCTCAGTCAAACATGGCCAGTCGTACAGAACGCACAGCGCGATCATCGCGCGCTGGCGCAGCACATCCTCACCTCAGCGATGCATGTGATTTTTCCGTCGCAGTTTCTGCTCGATCAACATCGCCAGATTTTCTCGATGCCGAAGTTGGCCGGAGTTGTGATCGAGCCGGCCGTTTGCAGTCGCGACCTTCGCGGCGCGGCGCCCGGACGCGCGATCGCGTACGCGGGCAGCGCGAAGCGCCACAAAGGTGCGCACTTGCTCGGGGAACTGGCACAGCGGACCGGCGCAGCGTTGCACATCTTCGGCGGCGGCGATGAGGACGTGCTGCGCGATCTGCGCAGCCGGCCCAACGTCACGGTCCATGGCTACTACCGCGGAGGCGAGCTTCCTTCACTGCTGCAAAAGCACGGCATCGGCCTCGTCATCGTTCCCTCGATCTGGCCGGAAGCGCATTGCCTCGTGATTTCCGAAGCGTGGCTAGCCGGCGCCGCGGTCGCTGCATTCGACCTCGGCGCACAAGCCGAACGGATTCGCGCGCATGGCGGCGGCTGGCTCGCGCCGCTGGAAAGTGGTGCCGATGGATTAGCAGCGATCGTGAATCAGTGGCTGGCCGGCAGCATCACCGCCACGCCACCTCACGACATCGCCACGCCGATTGATGCCGCGCGCGCACACATCGAGTTGTATCGAACGATCGTTTGACTACATGCCACTGCCGGATAGCGCTGCGGCGACGCTGCGGAACAGCAGACGCACGTCCAACCACAGCGACCACGAGCACATGTACGTCAGGTCGTAGCGAAGTTTCACGGCGGGACGCGAGTCGTATTCGACGAGGATCTGCGCCAGGCCGGCCATGCCCGGACGAATGATGCAGCGCAGATCGAAGTCGGGGACTTCTTCGAGGATGCGTTCGGCGATCTCCGGACGTTCGGGGCGGGGACCGACCAGGCTCATGTCGCCGGCAATGACATTGAGCAACTGCGGCAGTTCATCGATGCGATAGCGGCGCAACACCGCGCCGACGCGCGTCACGCGTTCGCTGTCCGACACGCCGGACGAAACGCGCATCGAACGGAACTTCCACATCGCGAACGGAATCCCGCCGAGGCCGAGGCGCATCTGACGGTGGAGGATGGGACCGCGGTCGTCGAGCCAGATGGCGATTGCGATGACGACCCACAACGGCAGCGTCACGATCGCAAGAACGAGCGTCACCGCGATGTCGATGCTTCTTTTAACGATCGCGCGGACGCCGAAGCCGCAGCCGATCATCACTTCGATCAGCGGCTCGTCGCCCATCCATCCGAGAACCGAGGAGACGAGCAGCGCGTCCGCGGATGACGCGAGCAGGAGATAGCCGCGCGGCCCGCGAATGCGCAGCAGTTCCAGCCGGCCGCTCGGTGCGGCTTCGGACCAGACGCAGATCACTTCCTCGACATCGCGGACGGCAGTGCGAACGTCCCCATCCGTGAGTGGACCGAGCCAGGGCACGTCAACGCCGGCGTCACCGGAGCCGGCGTAACCGATCACCCGCACACGACGATCGCGGTCCGTTTCGAGCACTGCCAGAGCCGCGGCGATCTCGGCCGGATCGCCGACGAGGATCGTGTCGCGCAGCCGCAGCGGCCACATCGTGTACTGGATCGAACGCCACAACGGAAACAACAGCGCTTCCAGCAGCGGGACGGCGAAGAGGACGGTGCGAGGCAGCGGCTGCTCGAGCAGCGTCGCGCCCACCGTCACCGCCGCGATTTGAATCAGTAACGCGACGAGAAGCACCGGCCGCGCGCGCAACATGATGCGGCGACGGTAGAACCCGGCCAGCCCGAGTGCGCCGAGAAATGCGATCGTGAAGAGTGAGATGACGGCGAGGTCCAGGGGCAGGCTGTCCGGCGCGAGTAGCGAACGCGTGAACGTCATCGGCACCAGGCGCCGGAAATAGACCGCGATCGTCAGGGAGAGCCACGCCACGGAAAAATCGCCGATCAGTAAAATGGCCGTCCGGAAGGAACGTTCGCGCGAACCTGGGCGGATCATGCAACCTCCGCAGCCGCGATGGCGGAAAGGCGCCGAAGCGCGGTGGCACGGTCGTAGTGCGTGGCGATCGCATCGCGCAGCCGTGCGGTCATGCGCGCGCGCGCATCGGCATCGGTCAGGAGATCGACCGCGGCGCTCGCGAATCCCGATGCGGACGACTCGATGCGTGCGTGCGGCGCCAGCGCGCCGAGTCCGCGCAACGCCGTCGGGCTACCGACGATCGCGCATCCCGCTTCGGCCGCTTCGAGGACCTTCGTAGCCTGCCCGCTCCCGTAGCGCAACGGCATCAGCGCCACGCGGATGTTGCGGGCGAACGACGGCATGTCCTCCACCGGCGAAACGAGCGTGACGCCGCTGCGGCGAGCGTCGTTGCGCAGCCCGCGCGATGCTTCCGCGCCGCCGATGATCAACGTCGCCGATGGATGCAGCGCGCGGATGGCCGGCCAGATCTCGTCGAGCAGCCACGCGGCGGCATCGGCGTTCGCGAAGTACGGCAGGCGGCCCCAGAAACCGAAGTCGTAGCCGCGCGCGGCATCATCCAGCGGTTTCGCCGCGACGCCGATCGTAACGGCTACCGCGTCGTCGAACTCCGCGGTCTCGTCGTCGCTGACCACGACCACCTGTCCGTACGTGCGCGACACTTCGTGTTCCATGCGCGCCATGCGGCGTTCCTCGATGTTCCAGAGCCAGCGCGCGAATGGCGACGCGGCTTTCCGCCGTTCACCGGCGCTGCGCCGAAGGGAATCGACGGCGTCGAGGATCGTGCGCCCTTCGAGCGACTGGCGCACCCACGGATGCATGCGCGAGAGCAAGACAATCGTGACGTCGAACGGCCCGAGCTCTCGTCGCGCATCGGCGATCGCGCGTTGCCAGTCGTAAGGCGCAGCGAGCAGGCATTGCGCCGGAAGGCGTTCGCTGATCGCGGTCATCGTGCCGCGAATGCCGCGAAGTAGGGACGATCGCGCGCCGTAAAAGCGGAGCGCGGGGACATTCGCCGGAATCGCTCCGCGCGGCGATACCAACGCCACATCGCCGCTGCTCCCAAGCGCGGAAACCCAACTCGATGCCCGCAGCCTGTCGCCCGTGTACGGCGGCCAGGGGAAACGCGGCGCAATGACAAGCGACTTCATCGCGTGCGAAGAGGGCGCGGCGGGAGGAGAGGGGACATCGGTTGTTGGACCGGCGCCACAATAACAGATCGACTAGGGCGGTGGCGGTGCGGTGGTCGTCGCCGGAGGTGCAGTCGTCGTCGGCGGGGGCGCCACCGTCTTCGGTCCTTCATCGACGTTCGGTGCGGGAGACTCCGCGCCTTCGCCGGAACGTGCGGAGGCGTCCTGCGCGGCCTGCGTTGGCTCGAGCTCTTTTGGCTGATAGAACGGCTTCTGCAGGTAGTACGGCAGCTTGCTCACCGCGACGGTCGCGCCGCTGCAATCCTTGTCAGGCTCCTGCCCCGCGATGAACGCCTCGGTGATCACGCGCTCGCACGGACCGATGCCGCGGCGTCCGCTCTTCAGATCCATCGGCGCCATCACGATGCCGGGCGGGATATCGAACTCCGGACGCGGCGTGCGGAGTTTCTGCGCGTCGAGTTGCTTCACGATGTCGATCCAGATCGGGAGCGCCACCTCGGCGCCGGTTGCGCCGCCGCCGAGGGAGCGGCTCGGATCGTCGTAACCGGTCCACACGGCGATCGTGTACTCCGGCGAAAAGCCGAGAAACCAGGCGTCGGTGTAGGAGTTGGTCGTCCCCGTTTTTCCAGCCAGCGGCGGCGGCAGGATGTGCGCCTCGTAACCGGTGCCGCGATCGATCGTGCCGCGCATCACGTGCGCCAGCTCGAACGCCACCTGCGCCTGCGTGGCCTCGGACAACTCCGGCAGTTGCTCCTCCAGTACGCGGTCGGTCTGGTCGACGATCTTGCGAACCATGCGCGGCTTCACGTAGACGCCCTGATTCGCGAACACGTTGTACGCGCCGGCCATCTCGATCGGCGACACGCCCGCCGCGCCGAGGGCCGTGGACGGATAGCGCGGGATGTCCGAGGTGATGCCGCAGCGCTTCGCAAAATCGACCACGTGATTCGCGCCGACCATCATCCACGTCTTCACCGCCGGCACGTTGATCGACAGCTCCAGCGCGCGTTGGATCGTCACGATGCCCGCGTACTTGCCGTAGTAATTCTTCGGTGAGTAAATCTGATTGCCGACCGGAATGGCCACCGGCTCATCGAAGACCGTATCCGCCGGCGTCAGACCCTTCTCGAATGCCGCACCGTAAACGAACGGCTTGAACGACGATCCTGTTTGGCGGCGTGACTGAATGGCCCGGTTGAACTTCGACATCTGGAAGTCGTAGCCGCCGACGAGCGCGCGCACTTCGCCCGTCTTCACGTCGAGGATGACCACCGCGCCCTGCACCTGCGGCAGCTGATCGAGCATCCACTTCTTCGCGTGGGTCTTCGTGTCTTCGTCGAGACGGATGTGGATGATGTCGCCGGTCTTGAGCGTCCCCTCCATCGTCTTGTGTTGCGTCCACGCAAACGATGCGGCGGGCAGAGTCATCGAGTCTTTGCCAACACGCGCCGTGACGCCGTTCTTGTCGACGGCCATGACCACTGCCGGATAGAGCTTGTCGGCAACGTACGCGTCGTTCGACCAGCTCGCATCTTTGTACGCACTCGGATCGATCCCCTCGGTCACGAGATTCCGCGCCGGCTTTCGAAATCCTCGGCGCCGGTCCCATCGGCGCAATCCGCGTTGCAGTGCGGTCTCCGAAGCGATCTGCATGCGTAAGTCGAGCGTCGAATAGACCTTCAGTCCGCGCTGGTAGAGATTCTCGACGCCGAACTTGTCGCTTCGTTCGATGTACTGCCGAATCTCCTCGGAGAAGTAAGCGCCCACGCGCGGCGCTTCCTCTTTGTACGTGCCGAGGACGATCGGGGCATTGAGCGCCTGCTGGAACTGCTGCTTGTTAACGTAATGCTCCTCGTACATCCGCCGCAGCACGTGATTGCGGCGCGCCGTGGCGTGATCCATGTGCGTGATGGGGCTGTAGTACATCGGCGCGCGAATCAATCCCGCGATCAGCGCCGCTTCGGGGACGGTCAGATCCTTCGCGTGCTTCCCGAAATAGAGCCGCGAGGCCGCCTCCACGCCGTATGCGCCGTGGCCGAGGTAAACCTGATTCGCATACAGCTCGAAAATCTGATCTTTCGTGAAGTTCTTCTCGATGTCGACCGCAAGAAAGGCTTCGTTGATCTTGCGACGGAAATCCTTCGCCGGCGTGAGGAAGACCTGTTTCGCGAGTTGCTGCGTCAGCGTCGACGCGCCTTCCACTTTCTTGCGGGCGATGATGTCCTTCAACGCCGCGCGAAAGATCGCCTTCGGATTGATTCCGCCGTGGTGATAGAAATCGGCGTCCTCGGTGGCAACGACCGCCTGCACCAACGCCGGCGCCATGTCACGTTTCGCGACCACGATCCGCTTCTGGATCGAGTACTCGGCGAATCCGATCCCGTTGCGGTCATAGATGCGCGTGATGATGGCCGGCTGATAGTTCTCCAGCGATTTCACCAGCGGGACGCGGATGGCGTGCGCGAGCACGAAGCCCCCCGGGATGCCGAGGATGATGGCGATGCCGATGAGGATCAGCCGGGATTTGCGGCGCGCGGACACTCTAAGAGTTTATCCGCAGTTGACGCAGCTCAGTCACTCGGGTCTGCGCCTCCGCCAGAATAGAATGCCCGCAATGTCTTCCGCTCCCTCTCCAGCTGCTCCGGCAACCGCCGATTGGAGCCGTCGTGTGGCGGATTCGATCGCGCAGCACGGCGCGTGGCACACGTATCTGAAACTCGTCGAAGCGCGCGCCGCGTATCCGGACGATCTCTCGCTGCGCGGCTACACGGAAATCCTGCGCAACACGATCGTCCGCGACTTCCTCGCCCATCCGAAAGGAATGCGCTCGGTGCCCAAGCTGACCGCCGAGTTTCTCTCGAACTTCGACCGCTTCAATCTCACCGCGCAGGAGGGCTACCTGATGTCGCTCATCGACGGCCGCCTCGATCTGCAGAAACTGCTGATCCTCAGCCCCTTCGATCAGTTCACGACGCTCTTCACGCTCGCCAAGCTGCAACACGAACGCGCCATCACGGTGCCGCAATGAATCCAAACGAAAACTACGTCATCGCCAAGCATCTGAAAACGCCGATCGCGATCGTCAACGAACATGGCGGAGTGGAATGGCGCAATGACGCCTTCGCCACAACGTTCGGCTCCGACGCGAAAGACTGGTTGACGCAAGCCGCGCGCACAGTGGCCGGCGAGCGTGGATGGCTGCAGGGCTTCTTCCACGATGCCGACGCACACCGCTCGCTCGACGTCGACATCGAAGGCCGTACCTATCGCGTCGACAAAATCATGCAGGCCGACGACTACACCGTTCCCGCCGTCGCGCTCTGGTTCGAGGATGTGACGCGGCAGCGCGAGGCGGAGCAGGCCAAGTCCGATTTTACCGCGCAGATCGTCCACGACCTTCGCGGACCGCTGTCCGGAATCCAGGGAACGCTCGAGTTCGTCCTCTCGCAGGAAACGTCGAAGATGGACGCGCTCCACCTCGATTTATTGACCGAGGCCCAGCGCGAGTCGGAACGGATGATGAGCCTGATCAACGAGATCATGGACTTCTCCAAGATCCAGTCGGGCAGCTTCGCCGTCGAGCAGGAGCCGGTGCGCATCGCCGGCCTCCTCAAACGCGCCGTGCGCAGCCTGCAGAGCGTGGCCTCGCGCGACGAAGTCTTCCTCCTCTCCGCGCACGGCCGCGACGTCCCGCAGATCATCGGCAGCGTCGAGAAACTGACGCAGGCGGTCATCAACCTGATCTCGAACTCGCTGAAGTTCACGCCGAAAAAGGGGCTGATCTCGGTCGGCGCCCAGATCATCCGCAACGGCGATCTCCCCGAGGCGATTGTGATCACCGTGACCGACAGCGGCATGGGCATCAAAGCGGTCGAGCTGCAGCAGATCTGGGACAAGTACAAGCAGTCCGGCAATAAGTCCCTCCGCGGCGGCGGCGGCACCGGCCTCGGCCTGTACATCGTCAAGCAGGTCGTGGAAGCCCACGGCGGCGAGGTAACGGTGGCCTCGATCGAAGGCGTCGGCACGAGCATGGTGCTGAAGCTGCCGGTCACGCGCGCGGCGTAAGATGAATCGGTGCAGGCGCTCGCATACTGGAAAGCCGTGACGCAGGATCGCAGCGATTTCCTCGACGAATTTCTCGATCTGCTCGTCCAGAATCGAATTCGCTACGCGGTGATCGGCGGCCAGGGCGTGAATGCGTATGCGGAGCCGCTGGTCAGCCTCGATCTTGACGTCGCGGTCGCGACGGACGATCTCGACCGCGTCGAACGGCTCCTCTCAGAGCGTTTTCACGTCGAACAATTTCCGCACAGTCTCAACGTCAACGCGTCCGGCTCGCAGCTTCGCGTGCAGATTCAGACCGACCCTCGCTATGCCGCGTTCGTCCCGCGCGCGACGCCGCGCGAGGTTCTCGGCGTCACGTTGCAGGTCGCTGCTGTCGAGGATGTCCTGCAGGGCAAGCTCTGGGCATTTCTCGACGAACAGCGTCGCGGAAGCAAGCGCCAGAAGGATCTCGCGGATATCGGACGACTCATCGAGACGTATCCACACCTTCGCGCGCGCGTTCCGCGCGAAGTGCTCGACCGGATGGTTTGAACGACTTCCACCGCCGCGCGAACGCACTACAATGCGCGCCACTTTTGCGGATGAGGTGCTCATGAATCCTGTTCAACCGATCACAGTGGCGCAGTACGGAATCGGGCCGATCGGCGCGGAGATCGCCCGGCTGCTGCTGACCAAACCATGGCTGAAGATCGTGGCCGCCGTCGACGTCGATCCGAACAAGATCGGCAAAGACCTCGGCGAAGTGATCGGGCTCGATCGCGAAGTCGGCGTCAAGGTCACGCGCGAGCTGACGGGACATCCGAACGTGGTCTGCCACTCCACCGGTTCACGGCTGCGCGACGTTTCCGGCCAGCTCAAGGATCTGCTCGATCGCGGCTGCCACGTGGTGTCGACGTGCGAGGAACTCTCGTTTCCGCTCGATCACCAGATTCGCGAAGAGTTGCAGCAGGTCGCGCGCGCGAAGAACGTCACGCTCCTCGGCACCGGCGTCAATCCCGGCTTCGTCATGGACAAACTGCCGTTGACGGTGACCTCAGTCTGCCAGCACATCGATGCAGTCGAAATCATCCGCATCCAGAACGCCTCGACGCGGCGCGAACCGCTGCAGCGCAAAGTCGGCGCGGGCATGACTCCGGACGAGTTTCGGGCCGCCGTCGATGCCGGCAAAATCAAACACATGGGTCTGCGCGAGTCGCTGATGATGGTCGGGAACGGACTCGGCGTCGAGTTCGACTCCGTGAGTGACGAGAAGATCGAGCCGATCATTGCCAATAAAGAGGTGAAGACGCAGTACCTGACCTGCGCGCCGGGACAGGTGGCCGGCGTGCATCAAACGATCTACGGCAAAGGCAGGATCAACGTGAGTCTCGAACTGCGCATGTACGTCGGCGCCGAGGATGTCGCTGCGGACCGCGTGATCGTGCATGGCGTCCCGAACGTGGAGATGGAAATCAAAGGCGGAATCCACGGTGATCGCGCCACCGCAGCGATGGTCGTGAATTCGATCCCGCGCGTAGTCAGCGCGCGGCCGGGCGTGCTGACCATGGACGACATTCCGGTGTCGTTCCGGTAAAAAGGCGTTTCACCACAAAGACACAAAGAGCACAAAGAGATCTTCTTTGTGACCTTTGTGTCTTTGTGGTGAAAGCCTTTGGGGATGAACCTACGACGAATGGTCGTACACGATCCGCCACCCTTCCGGTCGCCGGTGAAAAATCAGTGTGAAGCGGCCGTGCGGCGTGTCGGCGTCGCGCGTCAGTTTCCAGGCGCCGGTGACGACGACGTCGTCGATGCCGGCCGGGCGGAGATCGAGATCGGAGAAGACGAGCGTGCCCATCTTCGCGCGGGAGTCGTATTTCGCTTTGTAGCGATCGCGGACTTTCGTCCAGCCGCGCGTCACGTCCGTTCCGACGAACATCGTGTCGTCGCTTTGGGCGTAGCCGGCCATGTAGGCGTCGATGTCGCCGCGGTTCCAGGCCGCGGCCTGCGCGTCGAGGACGGCGCGGATTGCAGCGAGATCCTTCGGTGACACCCGCGCCGCCGCGGTAGCGATCACAGGCAGAAGCGTCAACGCAACCAACAGAAAACGTTTCATTGATCGAGCGTCTTCACGCGCGACGCGAGGAACATGGCCGTGTCGCCGACCGGCCCATAGCGCTCTTTCAAGCGCGCACCGGCTCTGGCGTCGACGAGGTGTCCGTTGTCGAGCGTCACCTGATTCGATTCGACGACTTGACCGGCGGCATCGCTGATCGTGTAGACGACGCGGTAGCTGGTGATCTGTTCTGAGGTTGGGCTTCGAAAATTGAACTCTGGCGCCGCCTGTCCTTGCTCAGCCCGCGCAGGCTCCGAAGAAATGACCGTCGGCGTCTCCTTGAAGCGTGAGGCGATGTCCAGCTTCACGTTGATCGTCATCGGATGCGCGTTAGGAACCTGCTTCGCGATTGCATCAAGAGTGGTATCGCGAAACCACAGCTCGTAGAGGTTGTTGCCAGGGTCTGACGTGACCGTGATAGCGACAGGCGTGGACCTACGGGCTGGTGTCGTCGCACATCCGCTGATGAGCAGAAAGCCAAGGGCCGCAAATAGAGCTGCGTGTCGGGCCATGATTTCCCTTTCTTAATGAGCGCCGCCGCGCTTCATTGATCGAGCGTCTTCACGCGCGACGCGAGGAACATGGCCGTGTCGCCGACCAGCCCATATCGCGCTTTCAGTGGCGCACCGGCTTTGGCGTCGACGAGGCGTCCGTTATCGAGCGTCAGCTCATTCGATTCCACCACTTGACCGGCCGCATCGCTGATCGTGTAGGCGACGCGGTAGCCGGTGATCTGTTGTGTCGTTGTGGTTTGAAAGACGGAATTGTTGACCGGTACCGTCGGGACAGGGACGTCGTTATAAGGATCGCGGCTGAGACTCGGCACCGCCCGCTGCTCATTGACCGTGTGCAGTCCCCCGCCCATGCTCGGCGTCGATTGCCTCTTCTCGGTCACATCGAGCTTCACATTGATTGTCATCGGACGCGCGTTCGGGACCTGTTCCGCGATCACGTTGATCGTGGTGTCCCGGACCTGCTTCACGAAGTTGTCCGTGGCGGTGTCGGACGTGATTTTCACGGCGACGGGCGTCGACGTGCGCGCATGCGTCGCGCATGCGCTGATGAGGAGAGAACAGCTAACGAAAACGATTGCAGTACGTCGATTCATGAGTTCCTCCGCGGGTGCCGGCGAAGCGACCGCAACGCAACCGGCATGCCGAGGGCGATCAACCCTGCAATGCTCCAGAGGGCTATCCATGCAGCAGGGGCCGATCGCATCCAGTTCCACATGGCCAGAGTGATTGACCAGAGACCATAAACGAGGACAAAAATCCTGCGATGGTGACGGTCGTCGTCCACGCCGGCGGCGATACTCGCGCCGAGGATGAGCGTGGGGATGAAGCCGAAGATAATGTTGAGGATATGGATCACGTGCGGTACCGCACGTCGATCACTTTGCGCACGACGTCCTTCGCGACGCCGGGCAGGTTCTGAACGCGCGTCAGGACGTCGTTGAATGCGTTCGATTCGCCGCCGTGTTTGAAGCACTCCGCGCAGCGCGGAAGGTTCGTGAAATCGCGGCGCGCGAAAGCGTCCTGCATCATCGCGAAACGCGGCCCGTCGAGGATCTCGTTCAGCGTCTGCGTCTTCAGATCGCCGAGGACCTGATCGCCGTGCGCGTCGTAGCAGCAGTGCGTCACGCGGCCGTCCGCGAAGATCACCACCCACGTGAAAAACGCGCCCTGCACGCAGCCGTAGAACTTGCCGTGGAGGTCGGTCTCTTCGTTGACGTCGAGCGCCTCGCACGTCTTCTCGATGACGCGTGCGTTTTTGTATTGCTTGAGGTCGAAGAGATTCCGGAAGTCGTCGACGGTCTCGGTCAGGGTGAGCCGCGAGCGCATCTTCTGGATCTCGATGCGGATCGGATGACCTTTGGCCTGTTCGAGAAACGCGCGCGTGAGCACGACCAGCTTGTCGAAATCGCCGCCCGTTCGCAGCTGCGGGTAGACCTCGGGGTTGATCGAGTCGACGCAGATGCGGATGCGTTTCAGCGGCGAGGCCAGCAGCTTCGCACCGATCTCTTCGGTCAGCACGAGACCATTCGTCGACAAACTGGCTTCGGGGAAAAGACGGATGGCATCGTCGATGCGCGCGTAGAGCAGCGGCTCGCCCATCTCGTGCAGCCATTTGAGTTTCAGCCCGGCGCCGTGAATCTCGCGCTCGGCTTTCTCCACCATCGGCCACTCCATGTCCTCGTACGGGCGGCGCAGCACCGGCAGCGGGCACATGCCGCAGCGGAGATTGCACTTGGACGTCAGCTCGAGGCCGACTTTGATGCGGCTGGGGTTGAGTTTCATCGACGGTCCAGTAAGGCCGCAAACACAGCAGCGTATTCCGGCCAGGAGTAGCGGCGCGCCGAGGCCGCGGCGGCGCGTTCCATCGCAGCGCGGTCGCGCGTGGTGAAGAACTCATCCACCGCGCGCGCGAGTGCGGACGGATCCTCGGGGGGAATGAGGATGCCGTTGCTGCCGTCGATGATCTCCGGCAATCCTCCGACCGTCGTTGCGATGACCGGCCGCGCGAAATGAAACGCAGTGAGCGCGACGCCACTCTGCGCTTCGATGCGATACGGCGCGAGGACGACGTCGGAGGCGGCGAAAAATGTGGCGATCTCGGAGTCGGGGATGAAGCGGAAATCGAAGCGGACGTGGTCCTCCACAAACTCCGCGAGCTGTCGATACTCGTCCGCCTTCTCCCACCACGCCTCCCCTGCCACGACCAGCAGCACGTCGGTTTTCAGTTCACGCCAAGCACGTAACGCGATGTCGAGTCCTTTGAACGGACGGACGTGACCAAAGAAGAGCGCGACGTTTGGAGCAGCGATTCCAAGCGTTGTACGAGCCTCGGCGCGCGACGGAATCGCGCCGCCGAGCTCGTGTACAGGCAGGAACGTCTTCACGACTTGCCGGCCGCCGGATCGCGTCCACGCTTCGCGCGCTTCCGACTGCGCATGAACGACCAGCGCGTCGCCGCGGCGCAGGACGCGATTGGTCAGCCAGCGCTTCCACGGCGCCGGCTCCTTGTCGCCGACGTTGTGGCATTGCAGGATCACGCGCGTGCGCCGCCGCAGCAGCGCGATCATCGTCAGATACGCCGGCGCGAAGAGCCACACCCACCAGACGAAAATCACCGCGTCGTAGCGCCGCAGCCGCCAGCCGGCGCGCAGCCAGGTCAGCGGATTGATCACGTCGATGATGAAGTCGCCCTTGGCGCGCGGCAGCGTCGGATCGATGTCATCGCCGCCGGGATAGAAGCGCTTCGGAAACTGCCGCGAGAAGGAGACGACATCCGCCCCAAGCTCCTCGGCCAGCCGCGTCGTGCAATACGCGATGCCGGCGCGGAACGGGAACACGGGCCCGACGATGGCGACCTTCTCCATCGGAGATTGATATCACCACAGAGGCACAGAGAGCACAGAGGTTGAACTCGGTGTCCTCTGTGCCTCTGTGGTTAAAAACTCTCTCACACGAAGATCCGAATCTCTTTCAACTCGCGCAGCTTGTCGCGAATCTCCGCCGCCTTCTCGAAATCGAGATTCTTCGCCGCGTCCTTCATCTCTTTCGTCAGCCGCGCGATCGCTTTGTCGAGATCCTCGCCGTCCGTCAGGTCGAGGCGTGCTTTCGACGATGGACCGCCCGGCACCTCGAAGTAATCGAGGTTGGCCATCTTCACCAGATCGCTGTCGATCGCCTTGATGATCGAGGCCGGCTCGATTCCGTGCTCCTCGTTGTACGCCTGCTGGATCGCGCGGCGGCGGTTCGTTTCGGCGACCGCGAACTTGATCGAGTCGGTCATCTTGTCCGCGTACAGAATCGCCACGCCTTCGAGATTGCGCGCACATCGGCCGATGGTCTGGATCAGCGAGGTCTGCGAACGGAGAAATCCTTCCTTGTCCGCGTCAAGGATGGCCACGCACGAGCACTCCGGGATGTCGAGCCCTTCGCGCAACAGGTTGATGCCGACCAGTACGTCGTACGTCCCCACCCGAAAGTCGCGGATGATAGCGATGCGCTCCAGCGTCTCGACATCCGAGTGCAGGTAGTTGACCTTGATGCCGAGCTCCATCAGGTACCGGGTCAAATCCTCGGCCATCCGTTTCGTCAGGGTCGTCACCATCACGCGCTCACTTTTGGCGATGCGCTCCTTGATGACGCCGATCAGATCGTCGACCTGGCCTTTCACCGGCTTGATGATGATGTTCGGATCGAGCAGTCCCGTCGGCCGGATGACCTGCTCCGCGAAAAGTCCGCCGGTCTTTTCCATCTCGAACGGACCGGGCGTCGCGGAGACGTAGACGATCTGCGTGAGCTTCCCTTCGAACTCCTGAAACGCGAGCGGCCGGTTGTCGATCGCGCTCGGCAGGCGGAATCCATATTCGACCAGCGTTTCCTTGCGCGCGCGGTCGCCGCCCCACATCGCCCGCACTTGCGGAATGGTTTGATGCGATTCGTCGACGACGAGCAGAAAGTCCTTCGGAAAGTAATCGATCAGCGTCGGCGGTGGCTCGCCGGGCTGGCGTCCTGACAGATGCCGCGAATAGTTCTCGATGCCGTTGCAGTAGCCGAGCTCCGCGATCATTTCCAGATCGAACATCGTGCGTTGCGAGAGGCGCTGCGCTTCGAGCAGGCGATCGTTCGCGCGCAGCTCGGCAACGCGTTCATCGAGCTCCGTCCGGATGTTCTCCATCGCCACCATGAGCCGTTCGCGCGGCGTGACGTAATGCGTGCGTGGATAAACCGCCAGCCGGTCGTATTCACGCCCCGAGGTGCGGCCGGTGATCGGATCGATACGGGTCATCTTGTCGATCTCGTCGCCGAAAAACTCGATGCGAACCGCGTCGTCCTCGTACGCCGGCCAGAGCTCGAGCACGTCACCGCGTACGCGGAACGTGCCGCGCGAGAGGTCGTACGGCGTCCGCTCGTATTGCATCTCCGTCAAGCGGCGCAGGTACTGCGTCATCGGCTTGTCGATGCCGCGCTCGAAAAACACCAGCATCGAGTGGTACAGATCGGGATCGCCGATGCCGTAGATGCAGGAGACCGAGGAAACGATGATGACGTCGCGGCGTTCGAAGAGCGCCTTGGTCGCGGCGAGACGCAGCTTGTCGATCTCGTCGTTCTTGGTCATCTCCTTTTCGATGTACAGATCGTTCTGCGGGATGTAGGCCTCGGGCTGGTAATAGTCGTAGTACGAGACGAAGTACTCGACCTTGTTCTCCGGAAAGAAGTTCTTGAACTCCTGGTAGAGCTGTGCCGCCAGCGTCTTGTTGTGACTGAGCACGAGCGTCGGGCGATTGACGTTCTCGATGACCTTGGCGACCGTGAATGTCTTGCCGGAACCGGTCACGCCGAGGAGCACCTGGTCGCGCGTGCCGGCAGTGACGCTTTCCGTGAGCTGGCGGATGGCCTCTGGCTGATCGCCTTGCGGCGTAAAGGGTGAGATGAGTTTGAAATTCATGGGTTAGTAGAGTCGTGATCAGTGGATCAGGAAACAGTCGATCTCGCTGCCGGAAGAGTCATCGAGCGACACTGTCCCGTCGGCGAAGCCGGCGTGAGAACCGTAGCCCACGGCTTCAAGCCGTGGGAAATCGAGTGTCCGTCTTGGTGGGAGCCCGCTTAAGCGGGCGAAAGAAAGCTTTCTATCGCCCGCCAAGGCGGGCTCACAATCCGAACAACTTCTATTCCCCACGGCTAAAGCCGTGGGCTACGGTTCTTACGCCGGCTTCGCCGACGATATCGCGCGTAAGGCCACTGATCAACGAATCCACTACTTCACGCTGCGATTTACGTCGCGCACGACGGCGATCAGCTTGTCGGCCTCGGCCTGATCAATTTTCTCGTCGGAGTCGACCTCGGTGGCGAGTTTGAGGAACTCCTGCGTCTTGTCGAGCTTCAGCTTTCCCGCTTTGGCCGACGCGCGCAGCGTCTTCATCTCAGCGGCGAATTCGGCCTTCTGCGCCGGCGTGACGTTCTTCGCAAAGTGCGGCGTCATGTCGGTCTCGATCTTCCCGAAAAGCCACGCCAATGCGGCCCCCGACTTCGGCACAAACGCGCCGGCTGCGAAGAGCAGGACGACGAAGACGAACGCCGCCCAGCCACATCCGATCGGAACCCATTTCGGAAACAGCGGACGGAGAGTGCTGCCCGGCGTCGAGTAATAATCAGCCGGACGGCGGAACAGAAGAGCGTCTGCCGCAGGTTCCGGCGCGGGCGGAAAAACAGGCGGCGGCGCGGTGAAATTGAATTCGTCCATGTCGTTGCGGCGGCGGGAAAATGTATCATGCGATCCAGTCGCGTCCCGCAAAGCCAAAGTAGGAAGGAAGTACGAATGCCTCCGTCGTTGCCAAATGTCGCCGTGTTGATCCTGGACGACAATCCGCTCGTCCTGAAACTCGGCCGCGCGCTGCTCGAGCGCGAAGGATGCACCGTCCTGACCGCTGCGAGCTGGATCGAGTTCAATCATGTGCTGGCCGGTAACTCCCCTGACATCATCTTTCTCGACGTCAACCTGCCCAGCATCAAGGGCAACCGCCTCAGCGAAGTGCTCAAGTCGCAGTCGAGCAAGAAAGACATCCCGATCGTTCTCATCTCGGACCTTCCTGAAAAATCGCTCGAAGAGATGTTCCCCAGTTCCGGCGCCAATGCCTGGATGCGCAAGCCGCTTACGCGCGACAAAATGGTGGACATGATCAACCGCTACGTGCGATGACCGACGAGACGCGGATCCTCCGCACCGTCGGCATCCCGATCGTCATTGCCATCGTGCTGCTGGTCGCCGTGCCGAAGATGTGCGTCAAAGCAGTGCTGGTCTCGAAGGCGCGGCAGGAGAAAACGGCTCACCAAAACGGCCTGCACATCGAATCGACGCAGAAGCCGGTGTCGTATCCCTCCGGACTCGACGCCGATCGCATCCGCTACATGGTGGAAACGGACAATGGATTTTCTGCGCCTTACAACGCCCACATCGCCAAAGCGGCCTCCACGATCGGCGACCTGAAAATCCTCGGAGTGCTGCAGAGACTCGGCTACGTTGAGCGCGGCTCTGATGGAACGATGACCCTGAGCCGCGACGGTCTTCTGCACCTCGACGGTGTCGTCGACGACGGCGCGTCATGGACCTTCCCGGTCGCCAAACGACAATTCGAAACCGTCGCCGGAATCGAAGGCGACGCGAACGCCGCCAACGCCACGATCGCCTGGAAATGGCAGCCGAACACGGTCGGCGCATCGCTGATCCCCGACCCGAAACGCCACGAAGCGAAGGGCCAGTTCGCCCACGTCGCCACCGGCTGGGCAATGACCGGCCTGACGCTCGACAACGATCTGGATTGATGGATCGACCAATCTCCAAATCGCATCTACAATCCACCGCCGAATGACGACCACCTTTCCTGTCTGCGATGACCGCAGTCTCTCGCAGCTCGCGCTCGGCCTCACCGGCTCCGAAATTCTGAAGATCTCCGGCGAGATCCGCGTCCTCGCGGAGGCCGGCCACGACATCTGCAACCTCACCGTCGGCGATTTCTCGCCGAAAGAGTTCCGCATCCCGCAAGTGCTCGAAGGATTGATCGCCGAGGCCTTTGCGAAGGGTGAGACGAACTACCCGCCGTCGGATGGAACCAAAGAGTTGCGCCAGGCCGTCGTGCGCTACTACGACGACGTCCTCGGCTTGAAATATCCGCTCGACTCCGTCCTCATCGCGGGCGGCGCGCGGCCGATCATCTTCTCGGCCTACGCGGCCGTCGTCGATCCCGGCGACAAGGTCGTCTACCCGATCCCTTCCTGGAACAATAACCACTACACCTACTTCATGCGCGGCGTGCCGGTCGAGATCACGGTCGGACCGGAGACGAATTTCCTCCCCACGGCCGACCTGCTGCGTCCGCATATCCGCGACGCGCGGATGATCTGTATCTGCACGCCGCTCAATCCGGCCGGCACGGTCATGGCGCGCGAGGAAGTGGAGCGCATTGCCAGGCTCGTCGTCGAAGAAAACGAACGCCGCGCGGCGACCGGCGAACGCGCGCTGCTCATCCTGTGGGACCAGGTCTACTGGATGCTCACCTTCGGCGCGTCGCGGCATTACAGCCCGCCGCAGCTTGTGCCCGAGGTGCAGCCGTACACGATTTTTGTCGATGGGATTTCGAAGGCGTTCGCCGCCACCGGCCTTCGCGTTGGCTGGACCGTGGCGCCGCCGCCGATCACCGCACGCATGCGCGACATCCTCGGCCACGTCGGCGCGTGGGCGCCGCGCCCCGAGCAGATTGCGGTCGCGAAGTTCCTCGGCATGCGCAGCGCGATCGACGACTTCCACGAATCGATGATCCGCGAGCTGCAACTGCGCCTCGATCTCCTCTTCGATCGCATCGACGCCATGCGCGCCGAAGGTCTGCCGATCCGCGCCATCGCGCCGCAGGGCGCAATCTATTTGTCGGTCCAGTTCGATCTCATCGGCCGCGGCGCGATCAAGACCAACGAACAGATCCGCCGGTTGCTCCTCGACGATGCCGACTTTGCTGTCGTTCCGTTCCAGGCCTTCGGGCTGCCGAACGAGACGGGCTGGTTCCGGCTCAGCGTCGGCGCGGTTTCGCCCGCGCAGATCGAGACCGGGCTCGCGCGCGTGCGCAACGTCCTGGCCCGTTACGCGTAAACTCTTTCGCACATCTTTAAGGAGGCTTCACATGTCCGCTCTCCGGCGACTTCTCCCGATCCTCATCCTCGCTACGGTCCCGCTCGCCGCACAGACCACCGGCTCGATCAGCGGGCACGTCGCCGATACCAGCGGCGGCGCGATACCGGGCGTGACGGTGGAAGCGACCAGTCCGGCGCTGCAAGGCGTCCGCGTCGCGACGGCCGACATCCTCGGCCTCTATCGCCTTCCGCTTCTGCCGCCGGGGAGCTACACCGTGACCTTCACTCTCCCCGGATTCGGACCGAAGAAGCAGAACGCGGTGGCTGTCCTCCTCGGCAAAGACACGGCACTCGATATGGTGCTCTCCCCCGCCCTGACGGAAAGCATCACGGTCGGCAGTTTCGCGCCGCCGATCGACACCTCGTCGACCACGCTCGGCACGAACCTCAACGCCACGCAGATCGAGACGCTGCCGACCGCGCGCAACTACTCCTCGGTCGCACAGATCACCCCTGGCGTATCGACCGACGCGATTCAAACCGACGACAAACAGACGCCGACCATCACCGTCTACGGCTCGTCCGGCGCGGAGAACGCCTTCTACGTCGACGGTGTCAACACCACCAATTCCGAATACGGCTTCCAGGGCAAGGAGCTGAATTTCGAGTTCATCGAAGCGATGGAAGTGAAGACCGGCGGCTACGAGGCGGAGTACGGCCGCGCCACCGGCGGCATCATCAACGTGATCACGAAGTCCGGCGGCAACGAGATGCACGGCGATCTGTTCGGCTACGACACCAGCGATTCGCTTCAGACAGACTCACATTCCGTAGCCGGTCCCACGCCTGGAGGATTCACCAGGAAGGACTACGGCGCCGACGCTGGCGGCTTCATTCTCAAAGACAAGCTGTGGTTCTTCGGCGCCTACGACGAGGTGCGCAACAGACAGAGCAACATCCTGCTCCAGGGACCGCTCGCCGGCGGCAGCGTGATCTCGCGCAGCGACCGCAACCTCGGCTCGGCGAAACTGACCTACAGCTACAACCCCAGCCACACGTTCATTGCGACGCTTCTCCAGGATCCCCGCGTCGACGGCGGCGCGATCAACGACGCCAACCACAGCCTCATCGGCGACCCGACCACCTTTTTCGGCCAGCAGGATTTAGGCGGCCGCGATTACGCCGTGCGCTACGACGGCATCATCGGCGAGACGTGGCTTTTCTCCGCGCAGGACTCCCGCCATAAAGAGAAAAACTCCGTCGGTCCCTCGAATGCGGACGGCGACGCGATCGAGTACATCGACGCGCGCAACAATTTCTTCCAGACCGGCGGCTTCGGCCTGATCCAGCGGAAGTCATTCGAGCGCAACTTCTACGGCGGATCAGCCACCCACTACGCCGGTCCGCACCAGATCAAATTCGGAATTGAGATCGAGAACCAGACTGCGAACGTCATCAAGCGGATGTCCGGCGGCCAGCAGGTCGACATCTTCGAGAATCCGAACAATCCGGCCAAGCCGATCTACAGCCACAGCTACTGGACCACTCCGGATGCAACCGTCGCGAACGCCCCCATTTCGCAGCTGAACGCATCGCCGCAACACAAAAACACCACCGCGTATGTACAGGACCGCTGGACGATCAAAGACTTCACGCTCAATGCCGGCCTGCGCTGGGACCGCCAGCGCATCATCGATGCCTCCGGCGTCACGCAGATCGATCTCAAGAAAGACTACGCGCCGCGCCTCGGATTGACCTGGGACCCGAGCGGATCCAATAAGTCGAAGGTGTTCGCCTCCTACGGCCGTTATTACGAAGAAATCCCGATGGACCTGGTCATCCGCTCGTTTTCGTACGAGCGCCAGCCGCGCATCATCAATTACAGTCCGACCAGTGTCACTCCGGACGCGAACGCTGAACACGATGCTGACACGACGTCGGCCATCCTCGGCGGCTTCACCGAGCCAGCCGATCCCAATCTGAAGAACCAGTATCTGACCGAAATCCTCGCCGGCGCCGAGCGCGAGGTGATGCCGAATGTTTCGGTCGGCATCAAGGGCATTTACCGCAATTACGGCCGCGTCATCGAGGACTTCCTCTGCATCGACGACGGCACGTACTGCATCGGCAATCCCGGCGAAGGGATCATGAAGGAGATCTGGACGCTCGATTACTCGAAGACGTTCCCCGCGCCGAAGCCGCGCCGCACGTACAAGGGCATCGAGCTCGACGCGAACCGCCGCTTCGCGAACAACTGGCAGGCGATGGCGTCGTACATCTACTCGAAGCTCGACGGCAACTACGACGGTGAGTACGCACCGTTCACGAACATCGGCGCCGATCCGAACATCAGCGCGGCGTACGACTACTACGACTTCTTCACCAACGGCTCGGACCTGACGAAGAACACGAACACCGGTCCGCTGTCAAACGACCGCCGTCATCAGTTCAAGGCGTCGGGCCTGTATCAAACGCCGTTCAAGCTGTCGATCGGACTCGCCGCGTACTTCCGTACCGGAACGCCGCTGACGCGCTACGGCTACTCCGACGCGTACAACCGCTACGAGTTCTTCCTGACCACGCGCGGCGCGG
>JAFAOU010000246.1 GCA_019247495.1 Acidobacteriota bacterium | reverse complement strand
GCGCGCGACCGAGGCGCTGAAGTCGGCGGATCTCATCCTCTGCGAAGACACGCGCCACACGCGCAAGCTCCTGACGCACTTCGGCATCGAACGTCCCACCGATCGTTTCGACGAGCACACCGAGGAGGAGAAGGCGCGCGGATTCGCGGACCGAATCGCGCGCGGCGAGACCATCGCGCTCGTCTCCGACGCCGGCATGCCGGTCATCAGCGATCCCGGATTCCGCCTCGTGCGGCTCGCGCGCGAGCTCGGCCTGACGGTCGAGCCGATTCCTGGACCGTTCGCGGGCGTGGTCGCACTCGTCGCCAGCGGCATCGCTCCCCTGCCTTTCACGTTCCTCGGATTCACCCCGCACCGCCGCGGCGAACGAACTGATTTCTATCGAACGCTCGCAGATCTCGGCCACACCGCGATCGCCTACGAATCGCCCGAACGGGTCATCGACTCCCTCGAAGACGCGCTGGCCGTGCTCGGCGACCTCGAGATCACAGTCGCCCGCGAGATGACGAAGATGCATGAGGAGTTCCTGCGCGGCGCGATCAGCGAAGTCCTCGCCGAACTGCGCCCGCGTCAATCGATCTACGGAGAGATCACGCTCGTCTTCGCCGCGGCACGAGTTGCGATAGCCGCCGCATCCCCTGAGGAAATCGCCGCCGAATTCGAGCGCCTCAGGGCCGGAGGCATGCGGCGCAACGATGCCGTGAAGGCGGTGGCGGAAGAGTTCGGGATGCGGAAGAACGACGTTTACAAGATGCTGCTCTAGCGCGCTACCCGCGCAACTTCAGCATCGCACGCAGTGTAACAAGCGCCCATCGATCCTTCTCGCGGTCGGCGGCTTCTTTCATCCGGATTAAGTCTGGAAGACTTGCAACGTAGGTCATGACGCCGTTGACCTCGAGACACTCGGCTCCATTTCGCAACTGAACATAGCCGTCTGTTCCAGACGGATTACCGAGGCAATCGAAATGGCCGAAGTCAGTCTCGAAGGTGAAGGTCTCACCGAGTCGCAACGCATGCTCGTCGACGACAAAGGGCAGATCGGTGGGAAAATTACGTAACCTCGCGTGGATCTCATTCAAGGCGGAAGCGAGTCGTCGCGTGTTCTGGAGGTCGCGCGCAAAGCAGATGTCGAGATCGTTCGTCAAAATATCGGATCCCAGCAGGTTGCCGGCGATCCCGCCGATCACCACGAACTTGACCTCTCGCCGGTGCAATAAGTCGAGAATCGCGAAAGCATCGAACGCCGCTGGCGGATTCATTTTCTGACTTCAGGCCGCTTGGTCGCGGCATGGAGCCGGGCGAGGTTCTGAACGTTCGCAACCGCCAATCGCAGTCGCTGTGTAGGCGTCTGCGCCATGAGGTCCAGGATCGCGTAAACATCGACGCCAGTCTCCGCCTGCATTCGGCGAAGATCATCATCGCTAATCCGCGTCGCTACCTTGCGCTGCATCGTCATCATTGTAGCGAACGACCCGGCTGCTAGTGCCAATTCCTCCCGCCCTGCTATCATCCCGAATCCGCCTGTGCGGCGCGCGGCCTGCGCGCCCGGACTAACAGATCTCGAGGAGTGTGAATGGATTTCCGTCTTACCGACGAGCAGCGACAGATTCAGGAGATGGTGCGCGAGTTCGCGCTCAGCGAGATCAAGCCGCATCTGATGGAGTGGGATGAAGCGCAGCACTTTCCCACCGAGGTTTTCAAGCGCGCGGGCGGCCTCGGCATGCTCGGCGTCACGGTCCCCGAGGAGTACGGCGGCGCGGGATTGTCGTACGTTGACTACGTTCATGTGATCGAGGAGCTCGGCGTCGTCGACAGCGGCTTTGCCCTCAGCGTCGCCGCGCACAACTCGCTCGGCACCGGTCACATCTATCTCGCCGGCAACGAGGAACAGAAAAAGAAGTGGCTGCCGAAACTGACCTCCGGCGAATGGATCGCCGCGTGGGGATTGACCGAGCCCGGGTCCGGCAGCGACGCCTCCGGAATGCGCACCACCGCCGTGAAGGATGGCGACGAGTGGGTGCTCAACGGCACGAAGAACTTCATCACGAACGCGACTTACGCCGACATCGCCGTCGTTCTCGTCGTCACCGACAAGTCCGATCAGAAGCACGGAATCACCGCGTTTGCGGTGGAGATGGATCGTCCCGGCATCCGCCCCGGCAAAAAGGAGAACAAGCTCGGCATGCGCGTTTCCGACACTGCCGAACTGGTGATGGAAGACTGCCGCGTGCCGTCGGCGAACATTCTGGGCGAGATCGGCTACGGCTTCATCGATGCGATGAAAGTGCTCGACGGTGGCCGGATTTCGATCGGGGCGCTCGCGGTGGGCATCGCGCGCGGCGCGTACGAGGCGGCGCGCGATTACGCGAAACAGCGCCAGGCATTCGGCAAATCGATCTCCGACTTCCAGGCCATCCAGTTCATGCTCGCCGACATGGCCACTGAAATCGACGCATCGCGGCTGCTGTGCTACCGCGCCGCAACGATCAAGGATGCTGGCGAAAAAGTGACGCAAGCCTCGGCCATGGCCAAGTTGTACGCGTCGGAGGTCGCCGTGCGCGCGACCGAGAAAGGCGTGCAGATTTTCGGCGGCTACGGTTTCATCAAAGACTTCCCTGCCGAAAAGTACTACCGCGATGTAAAGCTCTGCACGATCGGCGAAGGGACGAGCGAGATCCAGCGGATGGTGATCGCGCGCAACCTGCTGGCGGACGGCGCCCGGTAGCGCTGCATGTCGGACCTGAACGACCTCGCCGGCGCTCTTCGCAGCGGCAAGTACCGCGCGCTGGCGCAGGCGGTTTCGCTCGTCGAGCGCGACGATGGCCGCGCCGAACGGCTGCTGGCTGACATTTATCCGGCGACTGGAAACGCGCGCATCGTCGGCATCACCGGCTCGCCAGGCGCCGGCAAGTCGACGCTGGTTGCGACGCTGGCCAAGTTCTACCGCGCGCAAGAAAAGAAGGTCGGCATCATCGCTGTCGATCCCACGTCCCCCTTCACCGGAGGCGCGATCCTCGGCGATCGCATTCGCATGGCCGATCTCTACACCGACCGCGGCGTCTTCATCCGCTCCATGGCTACACGCGGATTTCTCGGCGGACTGGCGCGCGCGACAAATGACGTCGTCGATCTACTCGATGCTGCCGGATTCGACATCGTGCTCGTCGAAACGGTCGGCGTCGGGCAGGACGAGGTCGAAATCATTCGCACGGTGCAGACGAATGTGGTCGTGCTCGTGCCGGGAATGGGCGATGACATCCAGGCCATCAAGGCCGGCATCATGGAGATCGGCGACGTCTTCGCCGTCAACAAAGCCGACCGGCCCGGCGCAGACCGCACCGTCACCGAGATCACGATGATGATGTCGCTGGTCGAAGAGCATGGCGACTGGATTCCGCCGATCGTCAAGACCGTCGCGTCGACGAATCAGGGCACCGGTGATCTCGACGCGGCGATCGCAAAACACTTCGAGCATTTGCAGACGTCCGGCGAACTCGATCGCCGCAACCGCGAGCGTGTTCGCATTCGCATCGAGACGATGTTGAAAGAGAAGTTCATGGACCGCCTGATCGGCAAGACGATCACGCGCGATGACTACGAGCAGTTGCTCGATGACGTCCTGCGCAAAAAAGGCAATCCGCACGATGCCGCGGAAGGCTTGCTTGCACGAATCTCATTCGGCAGTTGAGGCCACGCAGGCTCGGTTACAATCGCCGCCCCGATGAAGTTCTCCCGCCAGTGGCTCAACGGTTACGTCGACCTCTCCGATCTCAGCGATGACCAGCTCGGCGTCCGGCTGACCGAGATCGGACACGCTGTCGAGGCGACGGAGCAGCACGGCGACGACACGGTTTTCGATCTCGAGATCACCACCAATCGCGTCGATGCGATGTCGCACATCGGGATGGCGCGCGAGCTGGCGGCGGCGCTGGGCCGATCGGCGAAAGAAACGCCGGCCGCTGCATTCGGCGCGACGTCATCGGCGCCGCCAACGATCCGCATCGAAGCGCCGGAGATGTGCGCGCGCTACACCGCGCTGGTGATTCGCAACATCAGCGTCAAACCGTCATCGCCGCAGGTCGCAAGACGGCTGGAAGAAGTCGGCCTCCGCCCCATCAACAACATCGTCGACGTCACCAACTACGTGATGCTCGCCCTCGGACATCCGCTGCACGCGTTCGATCTCGATCGCGTTAGCGGCCAGACCATCATCGTCAGGCGTGGAAAAACTGGCGAGACCGTGAAGAGTCTCGACGGCGAGATGCGCAAGATCGACACCGACACGGTCGTCATCGCCGACGCGCAGCGTCCTGTCGCACTCGGCGGAATCATTGGCGGCTTCGAATCGGAGATCACGTCCGCGACGAAGAATGTGCTGCTCGAGTGCGCGTGGTTCGATCCGTCAGCGATCCGCCGCACTGCCCGGCGCCTCGGGCTGAAGACTGATGCGTCGTATCGGTTCGAGCGTCGCGTCGATCCGAACGACACGCTGGCGGTGATCACGGAAGCCGCGCAGATGATCGTTGAGAGCGGCGGCGGCATCGCCGAATCGCCGATCGACGTCGTTGCGTCCGAGGTGAAACCGAAAAGCATCCGTCTGCGAACCGAGAAACTCCATGAGGCCTCGGCCGGCTCCGTCGGCATCGGATACGCGCTCGATCTCTTCCGCCGCCTCGGCTTTCAGGCCGAGCAGGTTCACGACGGTTTGCTCGTCACGGTCCCGACGTATCGCGGCGATATCTTCGAAGAGATGGATCTGATCGAGGAAGTGCTCCGCTTCTTCGGTCTCAACAACGTCCCCGCGATGCTGCCGCGCGTCACAACCGGTGATGTGCGCCGCGAAGCGGCCGACGTCGCCGAGGATGCGATTCGCGACGTGCTGGTGGGATGCGGAGTGTCCGAAGTCATCAACTACTCGTTCATCCGGCCCGAGTGGAACGCGTTGGTTTCCGATGAACAGCCGATCGCGATTTCGAATGCGCTCTCCGAGGCGATCGCGGCGATGCGCTTGTCGCTATTGCCGGGGATGCTCGACACCGTCGTTTTCAATCGATCGTATGGAACTCGTGACGGCGCGCTGTTCGAGGTCGGCCGCACGTACCACCGCGAGGGCGCCGGGAGCCGGGAGTCGGGAGTCGTAGGGACGACCCGCTCAAAATCAAACTCCGACACCCGACACCCGATACCCGACACCCGAGTCATCGAGCACCATCGCGTCGCCGTCGTTCTCTACGGATCGATCGGGACGTTCTGGGGCGATGCGAAGCGGCCTGTCGATTTCTTCGACATCAAAGGGATCGTTGAGCAGATCGCCGCGAAGATGCACGTCGACATCACGTTCGCTGCGTCGGATCAGTCCTGGCTGCGCAGCGGCAAGCGAGCGAGCGCGTGGCACGGCGACAAACAGATCGCGAGTGTCGGATTCCTTTCTGCCGAGGTGTTGCAGTCGTTCGGAATCAAAGGGGACGTCGCCGTTGCTGATATCGACGTTGAAGCGATCATCGCGTCCTCGAATGCGGAGTGGACGATGGCGCCGGTCGCGCGTTTCCCCGGCGTTCCGATGATTCTCGCGCTCACGCACGGACGCGACCTCGCGTATCAGCGCATCGTCGATGCGATACGTTCGTTCGACGTTCCGTACCTCCACGAAGTCGGATTGCGCGATCGTTTCGTGCCTGCGGAATCCGACGACATCATCAAGACCACGCTCGGTATGTGGTACCAGGCATTCGACCGGTCGCTCACGCAGGACGAGATTGCCTCGCACCATCACCAGCTCGCAACGCGCCTGGCGGCCATGCTGCCGGTGAAACTACTCTGAGGAAGACCCAACGTGAAGAAGACCCGCGAAAACGACCAGCTCACTCTTGCCGGCACCGAGGAAGAAGAAATTCTCGGGCGCCTCAATGACCGCGTAGAAAAAGCGATCGCCACGATCCAGGAACTGCGCAAGGAGCGCGACACGCTCCGCCGTCAACTCGACGACGCCACTACCCGCTTGCAGGAACAGGGCGACGCTACCGAACGCGCATCGACGCTCGAGGAAGACAACGAGCGCTTCAAGCGCGAACGTGGCGAGATCCGCGATCGCATCGAGTCGATACTCACGAATCTGGAAGCGCTCGAAGAGTAATAACCACAGAGGCACAGAGATCACAGAGGAGATCTCTCTGTGTCCTCTGTGTCTCTGTGGTGAAGCGCCTTTATCCCCGCAGCACGCCGCGCGAGAATTTGATGAAGTAGTCGATGCCGGAGACGAGCGCGAAGAGCATCACTACCCATAGCGCCAGCTCGCCGATGAACCGGAACTCGCCCAACTCGTAGCCGACGATCAGCAATCCGATCGCGAATACCTGCGCAACCATCTTCGTCTTGCCGAGCGGCGATGCGGCGATGGTCACGCCATGCTGCGCGGCGATGGAGCGCAATCCCGAAACCGCGAACTCGCGTCCGATGATGATCACGATCATCCAGGCGCGCGCGAGTCCGAGCTCGACCAGCGAGATGAACGCCGCGGACATCAGCAGCTTGTCGGCAATCGGATCGAGCAGCGCACCGAGCCGGGTCATCTTGTTGTATTTGCGCGCCAAATAGCCGTCGAGATAGTCGGTGATCGCGGCCACGAAGAAGATGGCCAGTCCGAGGTAGTTGGAGTACTTCGTCAGAAGCACGACCACCATGAATGGGACGAGGAAAATGCGTAAGAGCGTCAGCGAGTTCGGGAGATTCCAGATCTCGGTCGCGACGTTTTCTGGCGGCGGAACGGCGGTAGGTTTCGCGCGCTCCAGCACCGCGGGCGCGGCTTCGGTCGGCTGCATGGAAGATTCTCGAAAGGTGTTCTGCACGAGAGGATAGCCGCTTTGCGCGGGCGCTCAAAGGAATACCAATTCGCCGATTGACATTCCACAACGCGCAACCGAGAATCTCGGTCCCGCTCGACATGCGAAAGTGGCGGAATTGGTAGACGCGCAGGTCTCAGAAGCCTGTGGTCATTAGACCATGGGGGTTCGATTCCCCCCTTTCGCACCAACCTCTCTCCATCGGCCGAAAACTTGCGTGCGTGCTACAGTGCGGGGCCAATCCAATTCCACAATCAACAGGGGAATCCATGCGGCTTCGTGAAGCGCTTTCGGCAGTTGCTGTCTTTGCAATCATTGCCTTTCCGCTCCATGCCGCCGATCCCGCTCAGGCGCGCGCCGACTACGACCGCCTGCAGAAGTGGCAGTTCACGGCCGCACCCATCACGCTGACGCAGCCGGTGACGTTCACGCGCGACACCGCCACCATCACGCTCAACTCCGGCACGGTTCACCTGATGCAACCGGTGTCGTCGGGCCGCGTGACCGGGCTCGTGTTCGAAGGCGACGGTCATTTCACGATGTCTGTCCCCGACCGCATTGAGGTCGCGCAACTCCGGCGCTTCTCGCGCAAGGACATCACCTCGGTCGATCAGAAGTTCACGCAGCTGGTCCTGCGCACGTCGGACGACTCCATCGACAAAGCCTTCCCCGGCGCGGCGAAGGAGCCGTTCGCGAAGAATTCGCTGGCCGAGAACCGCCACAACCACTGGCTCATCGACTACGCCAACGACGTCGACGCCGAGGTCGTCGCCGCGATGCTGAATCCTGGCGGGCTGCAGATGACCGCCGCGATGAAGACCGCCGATTTCGACTGGGTCGAGTACGACTACAACTCGACGCGCCGCGAAGAGATCCAACTCGTGCACTGGGATCGCCGTACTGCCGAGGTGTGGGTCAGTCTGGATCGAGCGGAGGATAGAAATCCGAAAGGCGGACCGGGCGAGAGCGATGTGCGGCCTGCCTCGGTTAGCCACATTGACGTGATCGCCGATCTCTCGAAAGGCAAATGGAACGCGGAGCGCGTCGGCGAAACCGAGCAGTCCATGCTCAACGGGCACTACACGGTGCGGGAAGAGATTGCGGCGAACGTCGACGGCTTGGTTGCGCTTCCGCTAAGCCTCTATCCAACCGCCAGGAACGTGACGGCGACGGACGACAAAGGTCAGTCGCTGACCGTCCTGCGCGATCACATCGGCGCGCGCAGCGCCAGCATCGCCAACGACGTCTACAACTTCACCACGACGATCATTTTCCCTGCGCCGCTGAAGGTGCACGAGCCGCACGTCGTAACGTTTCATTACGAGCTGGAAACGCCGAACTACGCGCTCGGAAACGTCTGGTACCCGACCATTCCCGATGCATTCGACGCCACTACGGCGAAGCTCGAGTTGCGCGTGGCCAAACGCAACGAAGTGCGCGCCATGGGACGGAAGATCAGCGAGACAGAGTCGCCGGACGGGACGAAAATCTCCACGTGGCTCATCGAGCGGCCCGCGAAGATGGTCACGTTCTCGACCGCCGAGCGCTTCACCGAAGTTCCGCTCGAAATCCCCGGTGTGCCGAAGGTCATCTCCTTCGGCACGGTGTCCGGCCTTGATCCGGGCGCGCGCATCCGCAACGCCGGCGCGGACGTCGTCAACTCGCTGCGCTTCTACGAGTTCCTCCTCGACGACAAGCTCGACAACCCCCAGATCTACGCCACGGCGATCGCCGCCGGACATGGTCAGGCCTTCGACGGCTTCCTCCATCTTTCGGAATTCACGTACGAGGAGCATCCCGGCGCCACGGAACTTTTTCGGGCGCACGAGGTGGCGCACGAGTGGTTCGGCCACAAGATCGGATGGAAGAGCTATCGCGATCAGTGGCTCAGCGAGTCGTTTGCCGAATACGCGTCGATGATGTTCGTTCAGGCCACCGTCAAGGGCGGCGATAAGTACTACGACGAGATCGTCAACACGTACGACGGCATTGTGCAGGGCACACTCGCCGGCGGCTTCAGCAAGTTCAATCGTCCGTGGCTGGTGGAGCTGAACGCCAACGCCCGCTCGCGCCTGGGACCGATCGGCGTCGGCTACCGGGCCGGTACGTCGGACATCCCGGCCGGCTATGAGATTCAGGCCTACCACAAGGGTCCGCTCGTCCTGCACATGATGCGGACGATGTTGCGAATCAAAACGCACAGCGACGACACATTCATCAGGATCCTGCGCGACTTCGTGAAGGAGTACAGCGGCAAGGACGCCAGCACTGCCGACTTTCAACGCGTGGTGGAAAAGGACGCGCCGGGCGACTGGAGCTACTTTTTCGACACGTGGGTATACGACGCCGCGATTCCAACGCTTCGCTGGAACTACAAAGTCGAACCGACATCGACCGGCGGCGCGAAGGTGACCATCAACGTGAAGCGCAGCGGGGTGCGCGACGATTTCATGATGGTGGCGCCGGTTCGGATCGAACTCGACGGCGGCAAGGCCGGCTATTTCTTCATGCACATCACGAAGAATGATCAGACCGTGTCGCAGGATCTCCCGTCCGTCCCGCGCAAAGTGGTCTTCGCGCCCGATCATTCGTTGCTGGCGAACATCAAGCGCGAGTAAAACGCGCGGCAGTCCGGTGTCCTGCCGCACACACTCCGAAACCGGTGTATTCTCTTCCGCGTTCGGTCCCTTTCCATTCATCCCCTCGGCCAACTTAATTCTGAAGAGTCATGACGCGACCCATCACGCGGTCAGACGTTCGTCCGTTGCGCCGGGCCCGGCGAAGCCGCGGCTTCATCCTGACGCTCGAGCTGCTGCTGCTCATCAGCATCTTCGGGGTGGTCATCATCTTCGCGCTGGTGCTGATCCAGCAGCACTTCGTCCGCAGCGTAGCTGATCCGTTCACGCGCACGATTTTCATTTACGACTCGAAGCTGCCGAAAGGAAGCAGCGTCCTCGTCGGACGCACCGTCAGTTTCAATCAGTACGAAGCGCCGCAGATCATCTACCGCATCCCCGATCCCGCTGAGCCGCTCGCGGCGCTTCTCGGCGTACGGCCGGCCAACTTCACGACGCGGCCGAGCGTGTTTTACGACAACGCGGGATGCACCGGCGGAACATGGATGCTCGATCCGGCCAATGCGGCGGCGGGAGCGTCGGGCGAAGTATCGGACCTCTACGCAACGCAGGGAACTGCGTTCGCGATCGGCACCTCCGGCGGAAGCCAGAACGTGCTCTATCGCTCCACTCCCGGCGCGGCTCCGGGCGCGATGCCGCAGTCGCGTTGGGTATCGGAGCGCTATTCGGCGAATTGCCAGCCGGTCGCCGCCGATCCCGCGTTGCAGGCGGCGCTGATTCCGGCCACGGTGGTTTCCGACATGACCACGATCTACATCCCGCCGTACTGGACGCCGGACCGAGTCGAGGGCACACCGCTCAGCGCGGCCACCGCGCCGAAGAAAGAAGGCGACCCATGGCCGCCATGACGCGCACGGATCGCGTGCTGATCATTCACTCCGATCCGGCGGTGCGGAGTGACATCGAGGCCGTCATGCGCCGCGTGCACAAGAACTCGATTGCCGTGCGCCATGCAGCGCAGGCAGCTGCCGCGATTCAGATTGCGCGCAACTACGATCCGCGCATCATTCTGTTGGACCTCGGGCAGGAGAAGGCGCTCGCATTGAGTGTCGCACGGGAGCTGCGACGCCCCGACCGGCTGCTGATCGGACTTTTCAATCCGCATCTCGATTCAGGCACCGGCGCCGACGGCGAATTTCTGCGGCAGGGTGTCCGCGCCGGCATCGGCGATTTCATCCCGCTGCCGTTTTCCGACGTCGAGGCGGCCGCTGCGCTGGCGACGTTGCCACACGCGACGCCGGCAACGAACGAAGGCCGCGTCATTACCTTCTTCAGCCATCAAGGTGGCGTGGGCACCACGACTCTGGCGGTCAACACCGCGCTGGCGTTGGCTGGCGGCGAGCCCGCGCGCAACGTCGTGGTGATCGACGCAAACGTCCAATTCGGCTGCGTCGCCGCGCATCTCGGCATCGTTCCCGAACGCGATCTCGCCGACGACTTCGACCTTGGATCGCCGTTGCCGACTGCCGGTCCGCCTCCCGGCATTTCCGTGCTGGCAAGTCCGATCGATCCGCGCGCGGCGCAGTTGGTGACACCCGAGGATCTGAGCCGCGCGGTCATCGAGATGCAGCGCCAATTCCAAATCGTCGTCATCGATACCGCGCCGGTACTCGATCTCATCTCCCTTGCGTTGATCGACCTGAGTGAAACGCTCGTCGTCGTGACCGATGGAAGCGCGCCGACGATCGCCGGCACCGCGAGGCTCCTGCGGATGCTTGGCTCGCTTGGATTTGGAGACGAACGCGTGCGGCTCGTTGTGAGCCGCTACCGCCGCGAAGCTGACGTTCTCACACCCGAGGTGATCTCCTCGCAACTGGGACGGACGGTCGATCACGTCGTGCCGTTCGCGTGGCCGGTCGCCGTCGGAACGCATCGCGGCACGCCAGCGCTCTTCGAGCGCGGTGCGGCGCAGTTCGGCGATGCGGTCCGGCGGCTGGCGCGCGATGTCGGACGCAGAGGGAAAGCGTCGTGACGGAAGATCTTCGGTCGCTGATCCGCACGTCGTGGAACTCACGGCACGTTCCGCCCGCGGCGATCAATGCCGAGGTAACTGGAGAACGCCAGGGACTTCGTCAGCGCCTGTTCCAGCGGATTCTGCGGGCACTCGAAACGGGCGGCGGCGGAACGCTCGACCGCGAGCGCATCCGGACGATTCTCGAAGAGAGTCCGGAGACCGAAGAGCTGAGCGATGAGGCGATGAGCCGCATCGAGCAGGAGTTGGTCGACGAGGTCGAAGGCCTCGGGCCGGTGGCCCGTTTGCTACGCGATCCGACCGTTTCCGACATTCTCATCAACGGCCCGCAGGAAGTCTGGATCGATCGCTTCGGCAAACTGGAACGGACTTCCGTGCGCTTCGAAGATGAGACGCACCTTCGCCGGATTCTGCGGCGAATGGTAGCGACGCAGGGCCGCCGCCTCGACGAAGCGGTTCCATGGGTTGATCTGCGGCTGCCCGACGGCTCACGGCTGAATGCTGTGCTCTCGCCGGTGAGTCTGCGCGGTTCGGTCGTTTCGATCCGCCGCGCGCGCGAGACGGTGTACCGGCTCGATGAGCTGGTTGCCTTCGGAACACTCAACGCGGAAATGGCCGCATTGCTGACGGCTGCCGTGCGCGAACGGCGCAACCTCGTCATCGCAGGCGGCGCCGGCGCCGGCAAGACCACACTGTTGAATGTTCTTTCGCGCGCGATTCCCGCGGGGCAGCGCATTGTGACGATCGAGGAGACGGCCGAATTGCGGCTCGATCATCCGCACGTCGTCTCGCTGGAGGCGCGTCCGTCGAATGCCGAGGGAAGCGGCGGCGTCGATCTCCGCACGCTCGTGCGCAACGCGCTCCGCATGCGCGCGGATCGCATCATCGTCGGCGAAGTGCGCGGCGCGGAGGCATTCGAGATGTTGCAGGCGATGCACGTCGGCCACGACGGCAGCCTCACCACGATTCATGCGAATTCGCCGCGCGATGCGCTGCGCCGTCTCGAAAGTCTGGTGATGACCGGCGGCGAGCTGGCCGCTGCCACGTTGCGCGAGGTGATCGCGACCACTATCCATCTCATCGCGCAGATGACGCGATTTCCGGACGGAAGCCGCCGCATCACCAGCCTCTCGGAAATCACGTTTGGAGGCAGCGAGGTTCGCGCGCGTGACTTGTTCGTGTACGACGCGAGCTGCGGCCAATTCGAATCGACTGCCGCATATGGACCGTTCCTGGCGACATTGGAGCCCTCGGCATGAGCACTCTGAGCATGTGGGTCGTCATCGTCGCCGCTGTGCTCGTCGCATCGTTTGTCCTGCTCCGATTTCTGCGAACGCGTCAGGACTCGCGCGACGATGCCGAACACCTCGGCCGGCTCCTCGGCAGAACCACCGCGACAGCCTCGAAGAATGATGATGCGCCGCAGCCGGGCGCCATCCGACGCCGCCTCATCGCCGCAGGATGGAACACCACGCCTGCGATCGCGATCAGCTCGCTGGTACTCATTGGCTTCCTCGTCGCGCTGCTCGTGGCCAGCGTTTCGCCCGGCCTTTTCTGGGCCGGCCCGGTAGCAGGGATTGCGGTCGCATGGTTGATTTCGTCGACCTCTTCCGAGATCGCGCGGCAGCGGGCGTGGAAGTTCGAGAACCGCCTGGTTGATGCGATCGACCTCACGGTGGGCGCGCTTGCGGCGGGCCAGACTCCGGCGGACGCGATTGCCAGCGGTGCGGGCGGTGCGCTCGAACCGGTCCGGAGCGAGCTTCGCCACCTGGCCGACCAACTCAATGCATCGGTCCCGGTCGATCGCGCGGTGCGCAGGATGGTCCTTCGCTATGACTCCGAAGGCGTACGGATCTTCACGCAGCTTCTCATCGCAAAATGGGAAATCGGAGGCCCGCTTGGACCGGCGCTGCAGGCGGCGACGCGCACCATGCGCCATGGACTCCGATTGCGTGGCCAGTTGCACACGCACATCTCTGGCGCGCAGACCGCGGCGATCGTCGTGGCCATCCTTCCCTATCTGCTGGTGGCGGTGTTTCTCTGGAAACGTCCCGAGGCACTGGCATTGGTGTGGCGCCTTCGGTGGGGGCCGCAGATGTTTGCGTCCGCGATCTTTCTGCAGCTGGCAGGATTCGTCTGGCTGCGGCGGATTCTGAGGATCGAACTGTGAGCACGATCGTCGAGACGGCGACGGCAGACCCGCAAGGATGGTTCGCCTCGCTGGCGAGGCAGGCAGGCTTCGATCCGCAGCAATTACGCCTCCCGTACTGGACGGCAAAGGCGATTCTGGTGGTGCTCCTGCCGTTGGCCATCGCTGAATTTTTCCCGCTCGGATGGCTGTCGCTCGTGATGATCGCGCTCGTGGCGTTTTTGATCCCCGACTTCTGGTTGATGAATCGACGCGGTCGGCGAAAAGTGCGCATTCTGCAGTCGCTCTCCTCCTTCCTCGATCTCCTCGTCTCGCTCCTCACCTCGGGACTGGACATCGAAGAAGCTTTCCGCCGCGCTGGTATCCGCGGACTCCCGGCCGGTCATCCGCTCGCGGACGAAGTGCGACTGGTGAGCGACGAGATCGCGGCCGGGAAAGACCGCAGCGCAGCGTTTGCCGGATTGGCCGCACGAACCGCGATTCCGGATCTGCACGCTCTCGCTTCCGCGCTCGAGCTCGGCAGCCGTCTGGGATTTCCGGTGGCCGAAATACTCTCCACACAAGCCGAAATCCAGCGGGAGAAGCGCGTCGAGCGCGGCCGCAAACGGATCGATCGTGCCGTCATTCTCGCGCTATTTCCGGTGCTTCTCTGCGGACTACCTATCTTATTCATGGTAGTGGTCTTACCGATCATTCTCGAGGTCCTCAAAACGGTCGATTTAGTAAAGTTTCTATTCGGCTGATTTGACCAAGCTCATGTGCAGTGCTACCGTCCATCGCGGGTCCCTTCAGGCAAGGTAACGGTAAGTCGTCCGGATTGTCCGGCCGGCGTCCGACTCATCAATTCCGGAAACACGGCAACAAGGAGATTATGGATATGTCCCGGAGACCTAATTCCCGACGGAAACAGGCAGGCTTCATCCTCACCATCGAGCTCCTCCTCCTCGCCACCATCTGTGTCATCGGTCTGATCGTCGGGATGACGAACGTTCGTGACTCGGTGCTGGCCGAGCTGAGCGACGTCTCCGAGTCAGTCGGCTCGCTCAATCAGGGCTACAACGTAACCTCGGTAGCGAATGCCGCCGGCACAGCAGCCACGGCCGGAAGCGCATTCTCGGACGCAAAAGACACCAACGGCCTCTTACCGATTGATTCAGGCGTCGGCAACTCGGCGGCTGAGTTGACGTTCGTTCCGGCCGTCCCGAACCTGGGCGAGAACATTGCCGTAGCTCTTCCATAACGTGATCGTGTGACGCTGGCGGGCTCGCCGCCGGCGTCACGCAGTCTTTTTGTGCGAGTTGGAGATGGGGGTGGGAGATGCGGGACGGCAAGCCGGCAACTCCAGCATTAAGCGCGTTTCCACGCCGCCGCGACGGGGGCAGCGTTCGTCCACCCTCAACCGCCGTAAATCGGAAGGGGTCCTGAGTGCAGAACTATCGCGGTCGCGGACGAATCTCCATTCCGTACCTGCTCACCATCGGTATCGCTGTGCTGCTGACGGTGGTGCTTGCAGCGCGTCAGGTTACCCGGAGCACTTCGATCCGCATCGTTGCGGCCCGCGGTGCGATACGCAACGGCGACAAGATCGATGCCTCCCGCCTCGGCTTCGCCACCGTGCCCAAAAGCGCCGTGCCGCCCGGCGCGATCCTCGATCCTGCGGCGATCATCGGCCGCGTTCTGCAACGGCCCGTCGCTGAAGGAAAGGCGATCACGACCGCGGACTTCGTGCCCTCCGGCCCCGTGATGTGGCTCGCGGATGCACCTCCGGAAGGACGTGTCGTAATCACGGTGTCCGTTCCCGGAACCCTCCTTCCCGTCCAGCAACTGCGCGCCGGCGATCAGATGGAAGTGCTGGCCGTAACGACGCAGGGACACTCCCACGTCATCGCCCGCGATGCCTACCTCCTCGGCTCGATCATGGGGAAGCAGGCACCGCCGCGAAACAACACGCTCGAAAGCATCACAGGGCGTGGGGAGCAGCACGCGAGCGTGTCGGTCGTCGGACTCGTGCTCGCGGTTCGGCCGCAGGACGCCTCGCCTATCGCCGCCGCTCAGGGCGTCGGCGAGCGGCTCACGTTCGTTCTTCACGGCAGCCGCGAGATTCAGAGCGGCCGTCTGCTCGACGTCACGCCGGTGTCGCACGCGTCGCATGACGCTGCGCCGAAGACGCCGGATCAGGTGGAGTTGATCAGCGGGTCGAAGCGCGAAAAGGTGAACCTCAATTGATGCGCCGAGCGTTGCTGTTCGCGATGTTCGTTGCGGCCACTCCTCTTCTCGCCAAGGACCGAAAACCGGCTGTCGCACCACCGCCACCGAAGCCGGCCGAAGTGGCGGAGCCGATTCAGACCGCGGAGACCGTGCGCGTACGCGTGGGCAGCGGTAACGTGCTGACCTTCCCGGCGCGCGTCACTCGCGTTGCCGTCGGTGACGAAAAGGTCGTCGCGCTTCACCTCGTCGATGCAAAACAGGTTCTCCTGCAGGGACTCATGCCCGGCCGCTCGACCGTCTTCGCCTGGCTCGCCGACGGCCGCCGGCTTCGCTACGAGCTCGTCGTCTCGCCGCGCGTGGAAGTGCTCGAGACCGCGCTTCGCAATCTCGACCCGCGCATCGTCCTCGACGCCAGCGCCGACAGCTCCACGCTCATCCTCAGCGGCAAAGTGGACAGCGAGCGTACCGCCATCGAAGCTCGGCAACTGGCCGACAACATGCTCAGCGGCGGCGCGACCGGCGGAGCGTCACGCGTCGTCAGCCTCTTGCAGTTTCCCGGATCGAACGACGCCGACATGCGGCTGACCTCGGCGCTTGCCGCCGTCGATCCACGCATCCACCTGCGGCGAATCCAGGTCGGTGCGAAGGTCAGCAATGCTGCCGATGCCGTCGTGCTCGAGGGACAGGTCAAAGACATCTCGTCGCTCGTACGCGCCATCACCCTGGCCGAATTGCAACTCGGCGGGGTCGGCGGAAAAATCGAGCCGCTGTCCGGCGACACGATTCCCAACACGCGCAACCGGAACTTCAGCGGCGCCGGCGGCCTGCAACGCCTGCAGGGAACTGACGCCCCGCCCTCCGGGCTCGCTGCCTATGTCGCTCGCGGCCTGATCCTCAAATCGGCATCGGGGCGCGTCCTGTCGTTTCTCGAAGTTGATGAACTGCCGCAGATCATGGTTTCGATTCGCGTCCTGCAGGTCGATCGCGGCCGTGCAAAGCGTCTCGGCATCGACTATCGCCTCGATGGTGCCGGCTTCTCCGCCGGCAGCTTTCATCAGCCGGGACGGACCAATCTCCCGGCCCCCGCACCAACTTCGGGCGTCCAGAGCATCACCGGGCTGACCGGCGGCAACATCGTCGCCAGTTTCGTGGACAAAACGCTGGCCGTGATCGCCGCAATCGATTTCCTGCAGCAGAAGGATCTGGCGCGTTCCGTCGCCGAGCCGAATATCACCACGCTCTCGGGCGAATCCGCCTCGGTGCTCGTCGGCGGCGAAGTTCCAATCCCGACGACAACGGTCGGCAACACCGCGGCCGTGCAAGGCTTCCTCTTTCAGGATTTCGGCGTCCGGCTCGACATCCGTCCGACCCTGGCACCGAGCGGCCTGGTGGCGATGGAAATCTCGCCGAGCATCATTCGTCCGAGCGCCGATCTGGCGGTCTCCGGCGTTCCGGGATTCCAGGTGCAGTCGGTTCAGACCACCGCCAAAGTCGCGCCGGGCCAGACGCTCGTTCTCGGCGGATTGATCTCATTCGAAGACGAGATTCAGAAACGCGGCGTCCCCGGACTTTCCGAAATCCCGCTCATGAAGCACCTTTTCAGTTGGGAAGGGCGGACCTTGCAGGAGCAGGAGATCCTCTTCGTCATCACGCCGCGCGTGCTCACCGAAGGACCGGAACAGGTCGCGGAAGCGATTCAGTGGCGCGATGTCGAGCCGCTCGCACCCGGCACCGTCGTCGAGCTTCCCCCGGCCGATTTCGAAGTGAGCACGAATCCGCAGAAAGCCACGGTAGGCAAGAACGGTCTGCCGCCGTCGTTCTCGACATCGATCCTGAAGCCGGCCGCCGCGCCGGTGAGCGCTGCCAATGCGCCGCCGCCGGCATCGATCAACCCGGCGCCGCTGCTGGTGAAGGAAGTCGCGGTGAAGGAAGAGCCGGAGCCGGAGCGGCTTCCGGTCAAACCCGCAGATCCCAAACCGTTGCCAGTCGCCGCCGCAACGCCGGCCCCCCCGCCCACTGCGCAGCCGGCCAAATCCGCTCCGGCGAAAACCGGCACGCCGCTCGCCTCAGTGAGAATCAATCCCGAAGTTCAGGCATCGCTCACGCGCGACTACCAGATTCAGGTTGTGGTCTTCCCACACAATGGCGATTCCTGGACGCGCCTGTCGCGGCGAATCACCGGCAACGCCGAGCGTTGGCCCGAGTTGGCCAAACTCAACGGCATGAAGGACGCACTCGACTCCGAAGCGAAAGTGCGCGTGCCGTTCGAAATGGTACGCGCCGAATTGCAGCAGGAGATCGTCGCGAAATTGATCCCGCCCGGTAGCGCGTTCGAGAGCGATTGGAAGCGGATGTCCACCCGCTGACCGATCGTCATTGTCGCAAACATCACCCCGGAGTAATCTTGCACGCCCCCATGCGCCCATCCCTCATCGTTGCAATCATTCTCGCTACCGGACTGCCGGCCGCCGCTGCTGTTCGCACTCCGCGCGAGATCCGGCAGTCCGCATCCCCCATCGTTCCGAGAACCGGCGTTCGCGCCGAGCTTCTCCACGATCTCGACGACATGCAGAAGAAAATCCTGTCGCTGGCGATGGCCATACCTGCCGAGAAGTACTCGTGGCGTCCCGGCCGCGGCGTCCGTTCCGTCAGCGAGGTCTACATGCACATCGCCGGCGGCAACTACACGCTCGTGAGTTTCGTCGGCGACAAGGCGATGGTCGACACGCGTTCGTTTGAACGGATCACCGACAAGACGCGGGTGCTCGAAGAGCTGCGGCGCTCTTTCGATTTTGTGCGTGAGACGATCATCGCCACGAGCGACGCTGAACTCGACAAACCGATTCGGATGTTCGGCACCGACAGCACCGAGCGCGCCGCCTTCATGATGGCGCTCAACCATCTCCACGAGCACCTCGGCCAATCCGTCGCCTACGCGCGCATGAACGGCGTCGTGCCGCCGTGGAGCACCGAATAGCTCAGCGTTTGTAGCGCGCCGCGTACTCCGGCGTGGCGACGCCGGCGACAAGCCGCTCATCATCGATTGGCGCCGCGGGCGTGAGTGACAGCGGGATGATGCCCGCCCAAATCGGCAGCGCGTAGTCGTCCTCATCGTCGATCGGCGGACCCGTGCGGATTTTCGCGCTGGCCTCGGCCAGCGGAATCGCCAGAACGAGCGTCTGCCGTAATTCCGCTTCGTTCGGCGGACGGACGTCGCGCGACCGGCCGGCGCAAACATGCTCGACGAGGGCATCGAGGACGCGCAATTTCTCGTCGCGGTCGACGACCTCACGGCCTTTGCCCAGGACCACGACGGATCGGTAGTTCATGGAGTGGTGAAAGGCGGAGCGGGCCATCACCAGGCCGTCCAGGATCGTCACGGTCACGCACGCATCGACGTCTTCGCGCAGCGAGCGAAGCATGCGGCTGGCGGCGGAGCCGTGGAAGTAGAGCGTGTCGCCGACGCGCGTATGAATCGTCGGAATCACCACCGGCGCACCGTCGACGACGAACCCGACATGGCAGATCAGCGCCTCGTCGAGGATGGCGTTGATCGTGTTGCGATCGTAGGCGGCGCGCTTGGCAAGGCGCTTAACCGTCGTACGCGGCGATTGCAATGACGTCGTTTGTTCTAGTACAGTGTCGCTCATATGGCAGTACAAACGTATCTCACCGGCACGACCGCCGTCAAGATCGCCGCAAGCGCGGAGGCTGCCGTCGCCGCGGGGAGGATCGCCGCCGGCGATCGCCTCCCGCCAGTCCGCAACCTCGCGAGGCACCTCGGCGTCAGCCCGGCCACGGTGGCCGCGGCCTACCGCGCGCTGCAAGATCGGGGCATCGCCGTTGCGGAAGGCCGCCGCGGGACCAGCATTCGTCCCGCCTCCCCAGCCTCGCCGCCTGTTCCCATCACGCTTCCACCGCATGTTCGCGACCTCGCCTCTGGCAATCCCGCGGCAGATCTGCTCCCGAATCTTGCGCCCTTTCTTCGCACGCTGGACGGCAACCCGCGGCTATATCGCGATGAACTGAACGATCCCGAATTGATCACGCTCGCGCGGAAACAGTTCAAGAATGACGGCGTGCCGGCCGGTTCCGTCGCCGTCGTCAGCGGCGCGCTGGATGGCATCGAACGCGTTCTGCGCGAACAGCTGCGGCCCGGCCACCGTGTCCTTGTCGAGGATCCGAGCTTCACCGGCGTCGTCGACCTCCTCCACGCGCTCGCGCTCGTCCCGGTTCCAGTGCCGGTCGACGACGAAGGCCTCGTGCCCACCGCGCTTCAACGCGCGCCCTCGGCCGCGGCGATCATCGTCACCCCCCGCGCGCAGAACCCGACCGGCGCCGCGTTCAGCGAACGCCGCGGACGTCAGCTTCGAGCGATGCTGAAGCAGCGTCCCGAAATCCTGATCATCGAAGACGATCACGCCGGCCCGATCGCCGGCGCGCCGTACGTTACGCTCGTCGACAATGCGCGCGAACGATGGGCCGTCGTCCGCTCTGTTTCCAAATCGCTCGGTCCCGATCTTCGCGTGGCAATCATGGCCGGCGACGCCCGCACGATTGCGCGCGTCGAAGGCCGCCAGACCCTAGGCATCCGCTGGGTCAGCCACATCCTGCAGCGCCTCGTCGTCGCCTTGTGGCTCAACAATCAGGTCCACAAACAACTCGCTCGCGCCGAACGAACATACACGCAACGCCGCAACGCGCTGATCGACGCTCTGCGAACACACAACATCGCTGCGCACGGCGCCTCGGGACTGAACGTCTGGATTCCGCTCCCCGAGGAGAGCGCCGTAATCCAATCGCTGTTTCAGCACGGATGGGCCGTGGCTGCCGGAGAGCGATATCGAATGAAGACGCCTCCCGCGATCCGCGTCACCACCGCCTCGCTCGATACGCAAGACGCTCATCGATTCGCGAACGATCTCGCCGAGGTGCTGCGGCCTTCACAAAGACGGGCCGCGGGAAGTTGAAGATGGTGCGAAGGAGTTCTAGGATGAGTTATGGCCATTCAAGTTGATGTCGCGGAACTCGGGCCGGCACTGGTCGAGAATCTATCGGAGAACGGCGGAGAAATCTGGTTGACTCGCGATGGCAGGACCGTCGCGAAGTTGGTGCGGATCGAAAGCGCTTCCAATGAGCCTTCTGCGGATCAACCTCGCGCAGATGGCAAGGTGCTCTACAAGGGCCGGTGGATGATCCCGGCTGCGGCCGAACGGGAGCGTTCCATCGAACATCTGCGAGGCAGAGTAAAGATTCTTGGCGATATCGTGTCGCCTATCGATGACGTGGAGTATGACGCGCTGAAGTGATCCTCCTCGATACGCACGTCCTACTCTGGTGGACGAATTCGACGCATCTGCTTTCAACGGCCGCAGACGACTCTCTGACGACTGCGGACGTTGTCGCCATATCAGCGATCACTGCGTTGGAGATCGCAATCCTTCATCGTCGAAACCGCATCCAAATTGACGATGATCCGCTTTCGTGGATAAGGGATCTGAGCGAAGCCCGCGACCTTCGGGTCCTTCCGGTTACGACCGAGGTCGGCGTACGCGCCGGTGAATTGCAGGGAATCTTGCGCGACCCGATGGACTGCCTCATCGCCGCCACCGCCCTGACCCACGGCGTTCCGCTCGTCACGAAGGACGAGCGCATTCAGCGCAGCGGCGTTGTCGCCACGATCTGGTGATTACGCCTCCACCAACTGCTTCGCGAACATGCCCGGCGTGTATGCGGTGACGTGGCCGGTGAACGCTGACGCTGCGACGGTGAGCGGCGAGGCGAGCCAGAGTTTGCCGGGGCCGCTGCGGCCTTTGTAGTTGCGATTGATGGCGCTAATCGTGACCTGTTTGGAATCGTCGGAGACGCCGGGACCGCAGCCGATGCAGGCGCCACAGCCGGGATTCAGGACGACGGCGCCGGCGCGTTCGAATGTATCGAGCAATCCGTTCTCGCGCGCGAACGTCTCCACGGCTTGGGAGCCGAACTGGATGTAGAACTTCACGCCATCCGCGACTTTAAGGCCGGCGTCGACCGCCTCTTTCGCGACTTGGTGGTAGAAGAGAAAATCCTCGATCTTGCCGGCGGTGCAGGAGCCGGCGTAGGCGATGTCGATCTTCGTGTTCTCGACATCGCGGACGAACGCACCGTTCGTGGGATCCGACGGGATGCCGCGATCGGGATCGCCGGGATGCGCCACCATCGGCTCGATCGCGCGGAGGTCGATGGTGTGGATGCCGCCGGCGTATTCGGCGTCGGGATCCGGTGAGACGGCGCGCGCTTTCAGCGACGCAACATCGGCATCGGGACGCATCGCCGCGATCCATGCGAACGTCTTCTCATCCGCCTCGATGATAGCCGTGCGGGCCGCGCATTCGGTGGCCATGTTGGCAAGTGTGGCGCGTTCGTCCAGCGACAACGAGCGCAGCCCCGGACCGGTGAACTCCATGATGCGGTCGAGCGTCATCTGCGGCTTGGCGTAATGCAGCAGAATGTAGAGCATCACGTCCTTGGCCGTGACGTTCTCGCGCAGCGTGCCGGTCAACTCGAAGCGAATCGACTCCGACACCTCGACCTGCGTGAAGCCGGAGTGCACCAGGTTCGCGTATTCCGTCGCGCCGACGCCCCACGCCAGCGCGTTGTTCACGCCGCCCATGCAGGTGTGGCTGTCCGTGGCCTGGATGAAATCGCCCGGATCGATGATGAACTCGCGCGCAACTTCATGGCAGATGCCGGGCGAGATGTTGTCGACCGCTGAAAAATCGCGGCAGTTCGTGTGTTGCTGAAAGTCGCGCTGGAGGTCGCGTAGCGTCTGGATCTTTCCCATGAAGGGCCGCATGCGGGCGACGTCGTCGGCGTAGATGAGGTGATCCTCGAACACCGCGAATTTCTGCGGATTCTTGATGGTGTAGTCGGGCCCGTACTCCTGCTCGAGAAAGTAATGAACCTGCGCCGTGGTGAATTCGTGCGTGTATCCGCCGTCCACTTCGACGACGACGGCATCGCCGGGCTTCACGTACGTTTTGGGGGGGTCGGGTGTCGGGTGTCGGGTGTCGGAGGATCCTGAGGAGCTACGACTCCCGACGCCCGACTCCACACCCCCGACGAACACATGCCTCGCCAGGATCTTCTCCCCCATCGTCATCGGACGCTTGGGGGTATTCGGAACAGGGACCTGCAACTCCCCGCGTTCGACCGCCTTGGCGAAGGGGAAGAGTCCACCTTCTTTGATGATCAATTGCGTGATGACGTCGCGGCCTTCACAGAATTCGTCGATGCTGACCCCTTCGCCCGCCTGCAGCCGCTCGAGCATGGCGTGATTCGCCATGAGCAATCCCTGATTGATGTTGTTGCCGGCGTGGATCGGCGCGAACGACGCCGCCACCGCGATGCGAATGCCGCTCCAGACCTCGCATTGCGTCGCGGTCTCTCGCGAGCTGCCGACACCTTTGCGGTAGCCGCTGACGATCGCTTCGAAATTGCCGTTGATCAGCGCGTCGTGCTCGAACAGGCGCTTGCCGTCGACGATGAAGCCGGCGTACGCATCGCGGGCGATGTCTTCCGGCTTGTGGCTGAAGCAGACCCAGGCCGGCGTCATGGCGTCGGTGTTGATGTCATCGAGCAACTCGTCGACCGAGAGGTCTTTCATCTGCAGATCGAGCTCGCCGCGCAACTGTTTGCGGATCAGCTCCGGATCTTTGGTGAGGAAGAGGACGCGCTTGCCGGGCGTCAGGCGGATGGTCGGTTCAGGTTTCATGTCGTGAGTAGATTAGTAGATTCGTGGATCTGTAGATCAGGCGGTTCGCAGGTCAAGTCGAGTCCTGCATGAAACGCGCTCGACTGATCAACGAATCAACGAATCCACTGATTTCTGACATGATTCGCCCCCATGCTTGCCCCGGGCACGCTGCTCGGTCCCTACAAAATCCTCATGGCCATCGGCGCGGGCGGCATGGGCGAGGTGTACCGCGCGCAGGATACGCGTCTGCAGCGCGACGTGGCCGTCAAAGTCCTCACGCGCAATCTCTCCACCGACACCGACGCGCTGCGCCGTTTCGAGCAGGAAGCGCGCGCGGCCGGCATGCTCAACCATCCCAACATTCTGGCCATCTACGACATCGGTGACGAAGAGGGTCTGCACTACATCGTCTCCGAGTTGCTGGAGGGCGAATCGATGCGCGCGCGCATCCGGCAGAGCCCCATCCCGCCGCGTAAAGCGCTCGACTACGCGGCGCAGATCGCCCGCGGTCTCGCCGCGGCGCACGAGCGCAACATCGTTCATCGCGATCTGAAGCCGGAGAACCTTTTCATCACCCGCGACGGTCACGTGAAGATTCTCGATTTCGGCCTGGCCAAGCTGGCCGGACCACGCCTTCCGAATGCGACTCCGGGAACCGAGCACGAGCTCACGTTGCCCGCAACGCCGACAGAACCCGGCCGGCTGATGGGAACGGTCGGCTACATGGCGCCCGAACAGGTGCGCGGCGGAAGCGGCGACAACCGGTCAGACATCTTCGCGTTCGGCGTCATCCTCTACGAGATGCTGGCGGGTGTTCCGGCATTTCGCGGCGAGTCGCCCATCGAGACGCTCAACTCGATTCTGAAGGACGATCCGCCCGATTTCTTTGAACTGAACGTTCGAGTTCCCGGCGCACTCGACCGCGTCGTCCGCCATTGCCTGGAGAAGAATCCCGACGAACGTTTCCAGTCTGCACGCGATCTCGCCTTCGACCTCGGCTCGCTTTCCGGCCTCACCAGCCAGGCGATTTCGTTTCGACCATACTGGCGCATCCGGCCCCGGGAAGCCATAAAGCCGTTGGCAATCGTGCTGGCGTTGCTCACCGCGGCCGGCATCGCCTACGTCGCCGGAAAACATCGCGGCACGCAGCCGCCTCCCGCATTCAAGCGGCTCACCTTCCGCAGCGGAACGATTTTCAACGCCCGTTTCTCACCCGACGGAGAGACAGTTTTCTACGGCGCGCGCTGGAGCGGCAAGCCGATGGCCATCTTCTCCGTCCGCGCCGACTCACCGGAATCGCGCGACCTGCAACTGGGCGACGACACCGACGTGCTCGCAGTTTCACGCAGCGGCCAGCTCGCGATTTCGTTGCACCGTCACGTCATCGGTTACCTCCGGGAGAGCGGGACGCTGGCTCAGGTACCGATCGCCGGAGGAGCGCCGCGGCCGATCCTCGATGACGTCGAATTCGCAGACTGGTCGCCGGACGGACGCCTCGCGGTCGTGCGCACGATCGGCGGACATTGCCGGCTGGAGTTCCCGATCGGCAACGTGCTCTACGATACGGTCGGCTGGATTGCCCATCCGCGATTCAATGCGGCCGGCGACGCCATCGCCCTGCTCGACCATCCGTTTCTCAACGACGATCGCGGCTCCGTCATCCTCGTTACGATCGCCGGAAAAGCGCACCGCGCGCTGACGAAGGAATCGCAGAGTGTGGAAGGGCTGGCGTGGTCTCCGGATGCCAAGGAGATTTTCTTTTCATCAGAGGATGGCAGCAACGCGCGCTCCGTAACGGCGGTGACGCTGAACGGCAAAGAGCGACTGGTCGCCGCGAGCGCCGGGCCGCTCTGGCTGCACGACGTCGCGCCGGATGGCCGGGTGCTGGTGTCGCGCGAAATCGTTCGCGCAGGAATCGTCGGCATCCACGGCAACAACCAGCCGATCGATCTCTCCTGGTTCGACTACTCCGTCGTGCGCGATCTCTCCAACGACGGCAAGTCCATCATCTTCTCGGAGTCGGGCGAAGCAGGCGGCGCGATCTTCGGCGTCTACCTCCGCGGGACCGACGGCTCCCCCGCGGTCCGGCTTGGCGACGGAACTTCCGAGGGATTGTCGCCGGACGGCAAGTGGGTGCTGTCGATTCCGCGGAACCGCAAGCCCGCGCAGATCACGATGCTGCCCACCGGCACCGGGCAGCCGCGCCAGATCACGCACGACCGCATCAATCATCGCAACGCGCGCTGGATGCCGGACGGATCGCACATCTTTTTCCAGGGGAACGAAGAGCGGCAGCCGCCGCGGCTCTGGATCCAGGCGCTCGACGGCAGTGCACCGCGTGCGATCAGCCCCGAGAACGTGGCCGGATCGCAGGTCACGCCGGACGGACGCTTCATCCTTGGCCGCGCGCCCGACCGCAAGTTCTACCTGTATCCGGTCGCCGGCGGTGTGCCGCTCGTCGTCCCCGCGCTGAAAAATGGAGACGTCCCGACACGCTTCACGCCAGACGGCCGCTCTCTCTTCGTCGCCACGTTCGGCAAGATTCCGGCGATGTTGTACAAAATCGACCTCTCCACCGGTGCGCGTACGGAATGGCGCGAAGCAATGCCCGCCGATCCCGCGGGCCTCATCAACGTCGGCCCGATTCTCGTCACGCCCGACGGCGCGACGACGGTCTACAGCTACACGCGGCTTCTGTCGGACTTGTACATCGTCAATGCTTCCGCGGAACACTAAGTTCCTCCTTGTGCGGCTTTATTGACTGACGTATCATTACCCCTCCCCAACAACAGACGCTCCGAACGTTGCAGCCTCCGCGCGTGCTACGCACGCTTCCACAGAAGGAGAGGACACATGCCTTCGGATTTCGCGGGACAGGTTCTCACCGTGACGGGCCCGATCGACCCGGGCGATCTCGGCGTAACGATGGCGCACGAGCACGTCCTGCTGTTTCTGCAGAACAATCCCCCAATCGCGCTCGGCGACCTTGCGCGGGAGTCGGAACACGTCAGCCTGTACGCCAGAACCGACGGCAACACACTCCTGTCCATGAGTAACTACGGTTTGCGTTGGGATGCCCCGGGCGCGCCAGCGCCTCCTTTTGCGCCGGCGACGTTCGTTGAAGCAATGCGCAAAGTATCGGTCGACGGCGGCGCCCAAATTGTCCTCGGTACGGGCTTTTATAAACAGGAATGGCAGACGCCCCGCGTTCTGAACATGAGCACCGAAGACCTCGAACAGCGCATGGTCGACGACATCGTCGAGGGCATTGAGGTTATTGACGGCGACCCGGTACACGCCGGGGTTATTGGCGAAGTTGGAATCAGCACCTCTACCGGCGACGACCTCACGGATTTCGAGAAACGAAGTGTCGAAGCGTCTTGCCGCGCTGCGTTGCGTACCGGCGCCGCAATCAATTTCCATACTCAGATCGGGTCGGCGTGGCGAATCCGGGAGCTTGTACTCGACCTCTGTGAGTCGTTCGAGATGCCGCTTGACCGGGTCATGATCAGTCACCTCCGGCCGCAGGTCAGGCCGGAAGATGCGGACGCTCCCTCGAATCCCGACACTGACGACTTCTTACAATCACAACTGGTGATGGACCGTGGGGCTCTATGCTCGTTCGATCTTATCGGCCACTTTGGCTACCAAAGCGCGGACGACCAGAACGCTGCATTTTCGATCGCCGACCTGCTGAATCTGAAGCCGAAGTATCTACAGCAGATCATCCTCTCAGAGGATATTTACGGTGACGCCGAGTTTTTCGCGCAATGCATTGGCTATCAATACATGACGCTGAATTTCTGCTGGATGCTCAACAAGGCAAATGTGACCGCGAAACAGATCGCGCAGATGCGGTCCAGCAACCTGCAACGCGTGCTTCCGCTCACTCCCGTCTGAAAAGGAGAATCAATGCTTACTCAATCGCAGATTACGGGAAACATCATCACTGTGAATGGCGTGGTCGCGCCGTCGGCGATTCAGATCACGATGGCGCACGAGCACATCCTGCTGTGGCTGGGACCCGTACCGAACGTTGCCAGTCCTCCCCTCGCGCTCGAAAACATATCGCTGCAAACGAGTCGCGTAAAAGCCTACGTAACCGAAGGCGGCACCGGCAGTGCGTTGATCTCGATGAGCAGTCACGGATTGCGCTGGGATGCGCCTGGCGCGCCGAAAATGCCGTTCCCGAACTTTCCCGGTGCAATGCTGCAAATCGCCACCGGCGCGGGCGCCTCGATCATCCTCGGCACCGGCTACTACAAATACTCGTGGCAAAGCGCTAAGACCCAGGCGACCTCCGTTACTGGCCTGTACCAGACGATCATCAATGACATCTTCACAGGCCAGAACGGCGTCAATGCCGGTATCATTGGCGAGGTCGGCATTACGAACGCAGTCACCGACGTCACGCTCGTTCTCTTCGAATGGAAGAGCCTCGTCGCGGCCTGTCAGGCTGTAGTCGAGACGGGACTGGCCATGAACGTTCATACGGACATCGGAACGCCCGGTCCTATTCGCCTCCTTGTGCTCGACATCTGCCAACAACTCAATGTCCCACTTGGCCGGGTGATCATGAGTCATCTTGATCCCGGAAACGAAATTGCGCCCGGCGATCTGGCCGTCGCCCAGACAATCCTTGGCCTCGGCGCGAACTGCTGTTTCGATCTGATTGGCCATGAAGGCGTCGGTAGCTCCGCGGACACGGCGGCGGCGCAGGGCATTGCGACGTTAATCGGCGACGGATTCGTGAATCAGATTCTGCTATCGCAGGATATTTACGACGAGCCTGATTTCTTCGGCGAGGGAGTCACGTACACCTACACGACGGATACCTTCGTTCCGATGCTCACGGCGGCGGGCGTCACCACTGCTCAAATTACGCAGATGCGGGTCACCAATCCGCAGAACCTCATCGCCGTCGCCACACCGACGACTCCGGCAGCGCCGATTGTGCTGACCAGTCTGCCCGGTATCACGACAACGCCTCCCGTCACGATCGGCATTCTGCCCAATCTCCTGGCATTCGCTGGAGGATCGCTGAGTGTTGCCATTCCGCCGGCAATTCAACCGACAATTCCGTTCACAGTAAGCACGTTTGTCCAGGCGATTGTGCCCCCGCTGGGAACTGTGTGCATCGCCGACTGTGCGCTGACGCAAGGAATCATCGGAAAGACCTGGCCCCAGGTGGCCGGAAGTGGATGGGCGCTCTATGCAAACGCCGCGGGCATTCAGTTCTCCGTCGGCACCGGCGGCGACGGCGAGGGCGACAGCACGATCATTACCGCCAGCGGGAGCGGAAACGTGTTCGATGGCCAATGGCACAACGTCGCCGGCGTTTCCGACGGCGATAACCTCACCGTGTATATCGATGGTGTAGCGGGGACACCTGTTTCTATCGACCCCTCAATGCCCGTTGTGGGGACAGGCAACCTTACCATCGGCGCCGGTGGCGGCCAGGGTATTTTCATCGGATCGCTACAGTCACTGACGTTTTACCCCTCGGCGTTAACCGCCGCCCAAATCGGCGCCAACGCGGCTGCCCGGCCGGGCAGCACGACGTGACGACTCCTTTGCCAGCCCGCTTGTGCTTGTTGCATACCTATGGATGGCGGTACACTTGCGACCGCTTCAGCAATCAATAGGAATCGGTCGTGGTGTGGTGCGGTCCAGTCCACTTCAAGGAGGACTACGTGTCGACTCTCGACGAAATTCAGGGAAAGATCATGACGGTCAACGGTTTGATCGATCCGGCGAAGCTCGGCGTGACGATGATGCACGAGCACGTGCTGATCTCCGTCAACGATGAGCACTTCTTGTTCGATCCCCTAATCGAGACTGCGCATTGCCTGGAATATGTCCAGGCGGGCGGCAAGACGATTGTGTCGATGTCCAATCGTGGTTTGCGCTGGGATCGTCCCGGGGCACCGCCGTCGCCTTTGCCCAGCTTCGGCGGTGCGCTGCGGCAGATCGCCGCGGCCAGCGGCGTCAACATCGTTCTCGGGACCGGTTTTTATAAGCAGGACTGGCAACGGCCAGAGGTTCGCAACCTTTCCATCGGCGAGCTCGAGCAAATCATCGTTGACGACATCCTGGAAGGCGCAGACGGCGCGCAGGCAGGCATCATCGGGGAGGTGGGCATTTCCGATCCCGTCACCAGCGTCACGTTGCCCATTTTTGAATGGAAGAGTCTCGTCGCTTCCTGCAGCGCGATGTTCCGGACAGGCGCTGCGATCCTCATCCACACCGACATCGGCACGTCCGCCGCGGTCCGTCATCTGGCACTCGACATCTGCGATCGCCTCGGCGCGCCGTTGAGCCGCATCATCGTCAGCCATCTCAGGCCGCAACTGCCGGCGGAGCTGCAGCAGGCGCGCGATTTCATCACGCGTGGCGCTCTGGTCTGCTTCGATCTCATCGGCCACTCCGAACATAGTAGCGGCGAGGATCGCGCCGCTGCCGAGGGCGTAGCCACCCTCATTAGCGAGGGATTTCTCGGCGGCATCCTCCTGTCAGAGGACATCTTCGACACGCAGAACTTCTTCGGATTGGTGCCTCCGGTTGGATACGTGTATCTCACCGACACATTCGAGGACATGCTCCGGGCGAACGGCGTCAATGATGAGGAAATCGCCACGATGCGTGTTGCGAACGCAAGAGCGCTCACCTTCTCCGTGCCTGACTCGGCAGCGGAGCTGCTGGATCTGGCCGCGGTGAACGACATCGCGGAGGTGGCGGACGTTACGGTCGGCAACGGACGTAACGGCCGGCGCTCCGTGCAATTGAATGGTGGATCGCTGCAGGCTGCTATCCCGAAAACGGTGCAACCGATCGTACCGTTTACGGCGGCACTCTTCGTCCGAGGCACCGGCATCACCGAGGATGTCTGTCTCGTCGACAGCGGCTTGACAGAGGCGCAAGCGGGAGCGACGACGTGGCCGGAAAGCGCCGCGCGCGGCTGGTCTCTCCGCGTCGGGGCCGATGGTCCCGAATTCTGCCTCGGCACCGGCGATGGCGTCATCCTTCGCGCCGCCGGCGCCGCCGACGTCTTCGACGATCATTGGCATCACATTGCCGGCGTTTTCGACGGCCGGACGGCGGCCGTTTTCGTTGACGGCGCACCGACCGGACAGAGCGCCGAGATCGTCGCGATTCCCGTCAAGTCCGAACGCGATCTGGCGATCGGCTGCTCGGCGGCCGGCGAGGAACACTTCACCGGCTTATTGACCGAGGTGACGTTCCTGGCCGAAGCGCTTGATGAAGAGGCCATTCGCGCAATGAGTGACGATAAGCCGGACGAGGAACCTCCGCCTGATGACGGCGAAGAACCTCAACCGGACGACGGCGAAGAACCTCCGCCGGACGACGGTGAAGAACCTCCACCCGACGACGGCGAAGAACCTCCACCGGACGACGGCGAAAACCCTCCGCCGGACGACGGCGAAGAACCTCAACCGGACGACGGCGAAGAACCTCCACCCGACGACGGCGAAAACCCTCCACCGGACGACGGCGAAGAACCTCCACCGGATGGCGAAGAACCCACCGGACATCGAAGAAGCTCCGCCAGACGACGGCAAAGAGCCTCCGCCCGAAAAAAAAAGTAGCCGTGCGGAGGAGAATCCCCGAGGGGATCCTCCTCTGAGTTGCACCTGAAATTACCGGCCGAGCGTGAACTCCGCGCGGCAGCCGTCGGAAACCCAGATGCCGTTCGCGTCATAGCCCCAGGTCTTGTCGCGCACGCAGCCGGAATCGCTCAGTTGGCGGGAGAGCGTGACGCCGTTCAGCGTGCTGGCGCTGCAGCGATGGTTCATCCCCTTCGCCGACTCGCACGTGATGGTCGTCAGCGACGACGACATCGGAGGAAGTGTCGTATTGACCGTGAACTCCGCCCGGCAACCGTCCTTGACCCAGATGCCGTTGTTGTCCCATCCCCAATCTTTGTTCAGCACGCACGAGTGTTTGCTGATCTGGCGGGCCAGTTGGACGCCGTTTGCCGTCATGGCGGTGCAGCGTTTCGTGTGATTGGGAATCGACTCGCAGGTGACCGTCTGCATCACGCCATTCGGCAGCTGCGCCGATCCGCCGCCGACGAGGAACTCGGCCCGGCAGCCTGCATCGACCCATACGCCGTCGTTGTTGCGCGTCGTGCCCCACGTCTTTCCGCGGACGCAGGCGTCTTTACTGAACTGCTGATTGAGCGTGATCCCACGGGCCACATCGGCCTTGCAGGTGTGACGAACGTTGTTCAGCGACTCGCAGGTGAGCAGAGTGCCGTTCGTTTGTGCATTAGCGGCAAACGCCGCCAGAATCAGGACTGCTGAAAGAAGCGTAATTCTTTTCATTTGCGTATGTCCTCCTGCTGCGGGGGCAATGCGGCTCGCGTTCCAGAACCGGCGGCCTGAGCCAGACGAAACGGCACGCAAAATGCCTTGTTATTTGGATTATGAAAACACTCACAATCACTGTTCTCATGCTCCTCAGCACAGCGGCGTATGCGCAACAAAACACAACGGTTGCGACGCAGCGCCCGGTCTTGCAGGTAGTCACCGAGGACGGCTCCGCAAACCGTCTCGACGTCGAAGTAGGTGCCGTCCGTTTGACCACCCACAGCGGTCGCTACACGTTCGCGTATCTGCCGCTCCTCGCGCCGCTGCCAGGCACAGCGCTGCGGCCTTCGATCGAGATGCCGAACGCGCTCGCGCTGACCGGAACATCCATCCCGTTGCGTCCGCGTACGCGGCCTCGCGCGCTGGTAGATATCCGTTGACCGATTTTTTGTAACCGCCGGAGCCGAAGCAGCGTCACAATGCCATGGTCATGACGATGAACCGCACCGCACTGCTGCTCATCCTCCTCATCGCATTCGCGGCGCCGCTTCGGGCTGACGACGCGCCGAAGCCGGACTATTCGCAGGACGCGATATTCCGGTTCGCGCACGAGTTCGTCCTCCATCCGCAATCGAAGCTCGGCGGCTTCGACCTCGGCAACCTCGGCGCGGTGAACGTCTACAAATACGGCGTGAAGGGCAAGTTGCTCTACCTGCCGTTCCTCGCGCCGCTCCCCGGCACGCGCCTCGTGGACGTCGCCACGGTGCCGAACGCCTTCGCCCTGACCAATACGCCGATCGCCCGCTCGATGCCGTACGTTCCCGACGAGCTGGCCGGTTCTCCCGGCGTCCGGCAGCAGCTCAAGATCGTGATGCGACTCCTCGGCGAGTGATGCAATGCGCGCCGTTGTCGTCGCTGCCGCCGTCTTTGCTGCAGTGACCGCGCTCGCACAAGAGCAGCATCCGACAGTTCAACCAGACTACTCACGCGACGCGCTCCTGCACTTCGTTGCGCGTGACGACATCAGGATGTCTCCGCTGCCTGACCATCTTCCGCCGGGCCGCATCGAATGGCACGTTGGCTGGCTGCAGTTCCGTGGCCTCGGCATGCAGTGGCGAGTCGTCTACCTCCCGATCGCCATGCCCCTCGCGGGATCCGGGATGCAAAGCACCGGTCGTGTCCCCGATCCGCTTGAGATGGCCTCAACGCGAGTCGCCGGCAACACTGACGTCTTCGCCGAGCGAAGCGCCTCGGTCGATCGCGAGATGAAGCGCGTGATCAAGCTGCAGCGACAGGCGAGGAAGCCGTGATCGCCTGCTTGCTCGCGGAGCGAATCTCGACCATTCCGTTTCGAATGCGAACGTCGTAGCAGCGCGCCGGAAACGTCGTCGGTCCGTTGACGACGTGGCCGTCTTCGAGCGCGAGCTCCGAGGCGTGCCACGGACATTGGATCGCGTCGCCGACCAGTTTCCCTTCGTCGAGCGGACCGCCGAGGTGCGGGCAGGTGGCGCTGAGCGCGAAGATCCGGCCATGGCGTTTCACCAACACGACGGCGGTGTCCTGAACCTCGACGCGCGTCGGCGTGTTTTCGGAAAGCTTGTCCTCGCCGATGGCGGCGCGGAACTCCTCCGGCTGCGTTGCGTCGGGCGTGGCAGTGTGATCGACGCCGATCTGTTCGCCGAAAACCAGATGGCCGCCGAGGTACGCCGAGGCGTTCGCGATCGCGAAGCCGAGCATCGAGAGCGCGATGCCGGCGGAGCGCTTCGTCTTCTTCTTGCGCATGAAGTGGGACGCGGTGTAGAGCGACGTCGCGGCTACGTTCAGGAGGCCGTGCATAAGGCCAATGGTCTTTCCGCGCCCGTCTGTTTCCGACCAGTCGGTAACGCCGGTGACGGCAGAACCGACTGCGCCCAGGAGGCCGAATCCGATCGCGAAATCGGCTCCGGCACGGAGATCTTTGCTAGCGCCGAGGCCGTCGAGCGCATCGAGCACCATCGCCAGCGTCCACGCGCCGACGGGAATGTCCGTCAGCACCGGATGGAGCGGATGCCCGAGCCAAGTTCCATGCAGCGCGTTCTTGACGGCGCGGCCGGCATCACCGGGGAAAAGGTTGTGGACCGCTTTGGAAATCGGATCGGTGGCCGCTTCCAGCCACTCTTGTTTGGCGATCGTGTCGAAGATAATTTCGTTGCTCATGCGCGGATGCAGCCGCAAGAGCGGTGCCCGCTCACACCTGATGTTTCGCGCAAAAGTAGGTTGTTCTGCCAAACACGACCGTGCGCTGGATCGTGCCGCCGCAGCGGGGACAGCGGTCGCCTTCTTCGCGATGCTGCGTGAGCCACTTGACGGGATAATCGCCGCCGCGCGATTTGAAAGCGATGGCTTCCTTGAGCACGCCGCGGATGCCGGTGTAAATCGCTTCGACCTCGGCGTCCGAGAGCGCATCGACCGCGCGCCGCGGATGAATGGACGCGCGGTAGAGCGTCTCGTCGACGTACAGGTTCCCCATCCCGGCGATGATTTCCTGCGTCATGAGCAGCGACTTCACGGCGCCCCGGCGGCCATGCACGATCGTGCGAAAAACAGGCAAACGAAAACCGGAACTGATCGGATCAGGCCCGAGGCGATGCTCGGCGAGGAAGGCGTCCGGACCGGGCGTCACGCCGACGACGCCGAAGAGCCGCATGTCGTCGTACGCGAGGCGCGAGCCGTTGTCGAACTCGAAAACAACGCGCGCGAACCGCGGCTGAGCGCTGTCATTGTCGTAGTAGAAAAGATCTCCGCTCATGCCGAAGTGCAGGTGCAGCCACGACGAGCCGGCATCGGCGAAGAGATGCTTTCCGTGACGGCGGACCTGAGTGAACTCGCGTCCAACCACCGCTTTTTTCAGCGCAGCGTTCCGCACTCCCAGAATGCGTTCGTCAAGGACGTGCACGGCTGCAACGCGCTGATGGAGCCCATGCTCCGCGAAGTAGCGGCAATACAGCTCGACCTCTGGTAACTCAGGCATGGCCGGAAGTGTACGATGCGCCGATGGCCCGCGTACCTGACGCCGACGTCGATCAACTCGACCGCTCCATCCGCGCCGTACTCGATGCGCAAGCGAAACAATGGGGCGCCCCGCTGCTCAATCATCTGATTTACGCGCGGCGTCCATCGATTTTCAAAGGCGCGCGCATGATGTGGAGCGGGCTCGACGCCTCGGGTCTCATCGATCGGCGTCTTGTAGCCATGATCAACCGGCGCGTGGCCTTTCTCAACGGCTGCGAGTTCTGACAGGACATCAACGCTGCGGTCGGCAGCGCACTCGGCGTCGCGGACGAGAAGCTGCTGGCGCTCTCCGATTGGGAAGCCTCCGCGCTCTTTGACGACGTCGAGCGCCTCGTCCTCGAATTCGCCGACGCCATGACCATCACCGGCCGCGAAGTCTCCGACGCACTTTTCGCGCGCATCCGCGATCATTTCGATGACGACGCGATCGTGGAGCTGACGGAAATCGTGGCGTGGGAAAATGCCTCGTCGAAATTCAATCGCGCGCTGCGGATTCCGTCGCAGAAACTCTGGCGTTAGCGCTTTTTGCGCGTCTTCACGCCCGCCCACGCCTCGCTAAGCATCGCGATCATCTCTTTGACGTTAGCGGCGTCCGAAAGCACTAAACCACTTTGCGCAGCGGCTTCGATCAACGCGCGAATCAGCTCGGCGCGGGAGATTGCAAATCCATACTGCAACCGGATATCGACTGCGATTCGGTCGAGATAAGCCACATGCCGGTCGAGCAGGACGACCGTGATTTTGGCCCAGGAATCAGGTTGCGTGACAACGGGCCGTTCTTGTTCGCGTTTCGCCATCCGCGAATTGTACTGCCCGAATAGTAACAATCGTTACTTATGCCGTTACTGCTCGCTAACAACTACGCCGTCGCCTTCGAAACGAATCTTGAAACCAGCGTCGCCGGCATTCTCGATCATTACGTTTTCGAGCGATTTGTCGTCCATTACCGTGGGGATCACATTGCCGGTCCACGCCACAAGCGCGCTTGAAGAAATCGACAGCGGATACTCCTTCGTGACGCGTAGCGTGAGCGGCTCGATGTGCGTGGAGATCGCCAGCGAGCCCTTTCCGAAAATCTTCACCGTATCGATCTTGCGCTGATAGGTGCTGTCGTAGATCGGCTCAACGCGATACGTGAGCGTGTCTTCGAGCGCCAGCAGATTGCTGCCTTCGACGTAGATGAATTCTTCGTTGAGGTCGAGGAGGAAGGTTTTCCGGCCCTTCTCGTAAACAAAAATCTTTCCCTGCCCTACGGCCTTCACAAGCGTCTGCGCTGTAGTGCCGAGGAGTCCTGATTCGGCCACGAACTTCAGATTGCCGGAGTAGCTCGACACCGTTCCGCGCTTCACGTGGACGCTGCGGCCGAAGTTGATTTCGAGAAATCCGTTCTCGTGCAGCGTGAAGGTCTTCGAGGCTCCTTCGATCTTCTTGCCGAGGTCGAGCCGTTTCTCCTCGGCGAGCTGCGTTTCGTCGACGGCATCCTGCAACTTGCGGGCGGCAGTGTGGGCGGTGTCGACAACTCGCGCCGCGTCGGCGGGCATTGGAATGCCGCCTGGCTGGGTCACCATCGGCTTGACCTGCGCCGTTCGCCCGTCCGTCAGCGGCACGATCTTCTGCGTGATCTTCTGTGTGTCGCGCCGTGGCGGCGCGGGAGCGGGAGGCGGCGGTGGCGGCGCGCCGGCCGGCCGCATCTCGGCTTCCACTTCGCGCACGATTTTGTCGGCGCCGGCGAAGCGGAGGTGCTCCAGCGCCAAGCCGTACTTGCGACGCTGGCGATACAAGAGTCCGAGGTAGAGATGCGACTTCGCGTAGTTCGGACGGAGGTCGATGGCGCGCAGCAGGAACTGCTCTGATTCGTCGAGCTTCCCCTGCTTGAACAGGATCAAGCCGAGGTTGGAGTGCAGGATGAAGACGTTCGGATTTTCAAGCGCGAGACGGCGATAGATGACCTCCGCCTCGGGGAACGCATTCGTCTTGAAGTAGACCAAGCCGAGGAGATTGAGGACGTCGGCATCATCCGGACGCATCCGCTGCGCATTCTCCAACTCGCGCCGCGCCTCGGCGTACCTCGCCTCCTGAAAGGCTTCACGACCGCGGTTGTAGTGGAGAAGGAAGACGCCCTGGTCGAACGGCGGGGCGATAGCAGGATCGCGTTCGGGCATGCCGTGGCCGATTGTATCTGCTCAGCGAGTGCCGAGGTAGCGCATGCCGGGAAGCATGGCCACGAGCGGCTGCGTGGCGGCGCCGAATCCGCCGGTGAGCTTGCGGCCGCCGCGCCGTCCGGCGAAGCTGGTGGCCTGCCCGTAGGGCGTTCCGTAGTACACGGTCAGCGCGCGTTTGACGTACGTCATCGTCTCTTCGTACGGCGGGATGCCGCGATACTTCGCCACCGCCCCGTCGCCGGCGTTGTAGGCGGCGAGCACCTGGCGGAGATCGCCGCGGTACCGCGCGAGCAGGTCGGCCAGATTGTGGATGCCGCCACGAATGTTGTCCTCGGGATCGAAGACGTTGCGGACTCCATACTCGCGCGCCGTTTCCGGCATGAGCTGCATGAGACCGCGCGCGCCTTTGTTGGACACGCAGCGAGGATTGAAGTCGGATTCGACCTGGATGACCGCGCGAACGAAAACCGGATCGACGCGATATTGCGTGGCGTAGCGATCGATGTACGCGTCGAAGCTGGAACGCCGGTCGCGCTGCTTCGCCCACCAGTTCCAATCACTCCCGTGCCTTGACGCCTCGGAGCCGAAATTGGAGATGACTTTCGTCCCGTCGCTCTTGATGATGAGGTGCACCTGCGCCTGCAGAGAGACAGCGACAAAGGTGAAGAGGAGGATCGCGGCGCGGCGCATTGGAGAGGAAATCGTAGCACGCGCCTGTCACCCCGAGCCGCCGAAGGTGCGCAGCCGAAGGCGGAGCGCCGCAGGACGGCGAAGGATCTCAAGTTTCGCGACCTGAGGCAAAACCGGGCTTCGGCAAATCCGCGCATCTTGAGATCCTTCGTCGTCCTGCGCTGCTCCGCGCTTTTGCGCTGCGCAGCTCCGGCGACTCAGGATGACAAGTCACTTCCGCGTCCACCGATCGGCGTCGCGAACGCGGTACTTCGTCATCGCGGCCTCGAATGCGACATCGAGATCGATGCTGAGGGAGTTCGCCATGCAGACGGCGACGAAGATCAGGTCGCACAACTCTTCCGCGATGTCTCCCTTCGCTTCGCCGCTCTTCGGCTTCTTGAAACCGGCGTCGTGACTGAGAGCACGCGCAAGCTCGCCGAGCTCTTCGGTCAATCGCGCCAGCATCGAGAGCGGCGGAAAGTAGCCTTCCTTGAATTGCGAGATGTAGTCGTCGACTTCCTTCTGAACCGGCGCGAAGCTCATCTCCGAAGTTTTGCACAGCCCACCCCCGAATTTTGGACTATGATGTCGCCACACTTAAATCGAATAATCGCCGGACCGCCCGCTGGACGGACGTGTACAGCAGCGCGAAGGCATTCGAGGAGGACCGATATGGATGGCCTCTTACGCGCTCTGATCAAGACGGTGCGCCGCCGCATGCGCGCCGACGAAGAGTTGACCGTGGAAGCCGTGACGAAGGAACTCGGCTACACGCGCCAGTACGTCTCCGGCCGGTTCCACCGCCTGACCGGACGCCTGCTCAGCCACTTTCTCAAGGAGAAGCGCCTCGAAAAAGCAGCCCGCCTGCTCAAGAACGGCAACATGCGCATCTCGCAGATCGCCCGCCGTTGCGGCTTCGACTCGGAGAACTACTTTCGGCAGCAATTTCGCGAACGCTTCGGCATGTCCCCGCGCCAGTTCCGCGCAAACGGAACGTTGCGCGCGCTGACTGCGCCCAAAATCTCGGTACAGCCACAGGTGGCGTGATTACCCGTGGTCGTAACCGGCTTCAATCCACAGATAGCGCAGCGTGTTCGCATCGTGGGCGCGGGTGACGATCGCGTGATGCGCGAAAAGCAGCAAACGGCGTAGCAGCGAATGCGGGACACCGTTTTTCTCGAGGTACTCGCGGTGCGCGGCGACGGTATCGAAGCTCATCGAGCGCAGGACATTGTTCAATCGCACGACCGTTCCCTGAACCCCTAACTCGCCGCGGCGAAGAAGGTGGCGGCGGTGAAAGAGGCGCAGCTCGCCGTCGGTGACGCCAATGCGCAACGGCTTGCCGGCGTACATCGGGATCGAACGGATCCGAAATCCCCAGGCGTTCTGTGCGCGCATCGCGTCGGTGATCTCGCGGGCGACGGCATCATCGACGATCTCGCGCTCGCGGACGATGAGCAGCCAATCGTCCGTCGCTGCATCGACGGCGCGGTTGAGCTCGGCCCGATGTTTGGAGAGCGGATCGTCGAACGGAACATCGAGAACGAGTTGTTCGAGATGCTGCAGGTGCGGCGTAAGCGCATTCAGCTCCTCGGCATGCACGTGCCCGAGTGTGATCACGCCGAGGCGCAAGGACTACTCCTCGACCTTCTCGTGAATACGGATGATGCGCGAGGCCTTGCCGGTAGTCTCGTCGACTTCGATCATCGCGCCGGAAAGCCGGATGTCGCGCTTGGCGACTTCCAGCTTCTTCGGCGTATTCATGAGAAAGCGGTAGAGCACTTCGTCGGGACGAAATCCGATCACAGAGTCATACGCGCCCGTCATCCCGACGTCTGTCTGGAACGCGGTGCCCATCGGCAGAATGCGCTCGTCGGCCGTCGGTACGTGCGTGTGCGTACCGACCACGACGGAGACGCGGCCGTCGAGGTGGCGTCCCATGGCCTGCTTCTCCGAGGTCGCTTCGCAATGGATGTCGACGACGATCACTTTCGCGGTGTCACCGATCTCCTTCAACTCGCGATCGACGACGTAGAACGGGTTGTCGCACGGCGGCATGAAGACGTTACCCATCACCTGCACGACGGCCACATTCACGCCGGCCGCCGTCTGCCGGATCACGCGTCCCTTTCCGGGATTGGCCTGCGGGTAATTCGCAGGCCGGATCACGTGCTCGTAGTGATCGTAGTTATCGACGAAATCCTTCTTGTCCCAGATGTGATTGCCCGAGGTATAGGCGTTGATGGGAAGCTCGGACAGTTCATGCATGATCGCCTCGGTGACGCCGAAACCGCCCGCGGCGTTCTCGATGTTGACGATCGTGAAGTCGATCTTTTCGCGATCGACGACATGATTGAGCTTCTGATGCAACGCCTTGCGGCCGGGCTGGCCGACGACGTCACCGATGTAGAGGATGTTGATCATTTCGCGTAGTCGACCGCCCTCATCTCGCGGATGACCGTGACCTTGATCTGACCGGGATACTGCAGCTCCGCTTCGATCTTCCGCGCCACATCTTTGGAGAGCCAGATCGACTGTTCGTCGGTGATCTTTTCGGCGTTGACGATGATGCGAAGCTCGCGGCCGGCCTGGATGGCGAAGCTCTTCGAGACGCCGTCCATCGAGTTTGCGATTCCTTCGAGGCGCTCGAGACGATGCACGTAGTTTTCGAGGATCTCGCGGCGCGCACCGGGGCGGGCCGCGGAAAGAGCGTCGGCAGCGTTGACCAGAACCGCCTCGACGGTGGTCGGATCGTAGTCGCCGTGGTGGCACTCCATCGCGTGAATGATTTCGCGCTTCTCGTCGTACTTCTCCAGCACCTGGCGTCCGAGCTCGAGATGCGTTCCTTCCATCTCGCGGTCGATCGCTTTGCCGATGTCGTGCAGCAGTCCGCCACGTTTGGCGATCGTGTCGTTGACTCCGAGCTCGATGGCCATGAGCGCCGCGAGTTGCGCCACTTCCAGCGAGTGCATCAACACGTTCTGGCCGTACGACGTGCGATAGCGAAGCCTGCCGAGGAGGCGCAGCACCTCGGGATGAATATCCGTGATACCGAGCGAGAAGGCTGCGGCCTCCCCTTCTTCGAACAATTTCTGATCGAGCTCCTGGCGCACCTTCTCGACCAGCTCCTCGATGCGGGCGGGATGGATGCGGCCGTCCTGCATGAGGCGTTCGAGCGAGATACGGGCGATCTCGCGGCGGATCGGATCGAAGCCGGAGAGGATGACCGCTTCCGGCGTCTCGTCGACGATCAGGTCGACGCCGGTAGCGAGCTCCAGCGCGCGGATGTTGCGTCCTT
>JAFAOU010000140.1 GCA_019247495.1 Acidobacteriota bacterium | reverse complement strand
GCTATTCAAAAGGTTGCATATGTCCTTGAGACACCCTTGCCTGTCATAACTGAACAGTCCACAGCTAATGAGCGAGCTCAAGCTGATCAATGGAAACAGGATGAGTTACTTGCGAAGTGCATTATCCTGTCTTCCATGAGCAATGAGTTGCAAAGGCAGCATGAGAGTCTGGATAGTTGTAGCATTATGCTACGCCTTAAGGAGCTGTATGCTGCTCCTGACAGGACTGTAAGATATGAGATATCTAAGGAGCTGTTTGGGGCGAAGATGAAAGAAGGTGATTCTGTGCAAATTCATGTTCTCAAGATGATTGATTTGATCGAACGTCTTGCACAACTTGGATTTGTAATGGATCACGAACTAAGTGTTGACTTAGTACTTCAATCACTTCCCAACTCTTATGCTCAGTTTGTCCTGAACTTCAACATGAATAAGTTGGAGGCCACACTTCCAGAACTCCTCAACATGCTGAGGACTGCTGAAAACTCTGTCTCTGTTGACAAAGATAAATCCATAATGATGGTGAGTTCTTCTAAGTCCACTGGAATGTCCAATGGCACTAAGAAGAATATGAAGGCTAAAGGGAAAGCCAAGAATAGTTCTATGGCTGTGTCTAAGTATGAGGACAAATATTTTGAATGTGGCAACACTGGACATTGGAAGAGAAACTGCAAGATTTATCTTGAGAAGATAAAGAAAGCAGGTCCTTCAGGTGTGTACATTGTAGAGATCAATCTTTCCAGTGAAGATTCTTTAGCCTGGGTATTAGATACCGGATGTGTTTCACATATTTGCATATCGATGCAAGGACTAAAGAATCCTAGGAGATTGGCAAAAGGTGATGTAGATCTCAGAGTTGGCAATAAAGCAAGAGTTGCTGCGCTAGCTGTGGGGACATACGAGATCCAACTGCCTACTGGAAGAATCCTAGAGCTTAGGAATTGTTATTTCGTACCAGCACTTAGTAGAAATTTGATTTCTATTTCAGCATTATGCAAAACTGGATTTAAATTCACTTTTGATAATTATGGTTGTTCATTTTCTTTCAAAGATGAATTATTCGGTACTGGTACGTTGAACAATGATCTTTACTTCGTTAATACACTTATTGAAGTGTACAACGTAGAACAACCTGTTAAAAGGAAAAGAGATGATGTAAACGAGACATATCTTTGGCATTGTAGGCTTGGTCATATTGGAGAAACAAGGCTAAGCAAGCTCTATAAAGAGAGGTTGATTGAACCGGATGTTTATGAAACATATCCCACTTGTGAGCCTTGTCTCAAAGGAAAAATGACCAAAGCTCCATTTACTGGAACTGGAGTTAGAGCAAATGAGTTGCTTGAGCTGGTACATACTGATGTATGTGGACCGATGTCCACAAATGCTAAAGGTGGCTACTCCTACTTCATAACATTCACAGATGATTTCTCAAGATATGGATATGTGTACTTAATGAAGTACAAATCTGAATCTTTTGAAAAATTCAAGGAATATAGAAATGAGGTTGAGAAGCAAATTGGCAAGAGTATTAAGACATTGCGATCAGATCGCGGTGGTGAATACTTAAGCACAGAGTTTACAGAATATCTCAAGGAGAATGGGATTCTCTCACAGTGGACTCCTCCTCACACACCTCAGTTGAATGGAGTGTCTGAGAGAAGGAATCGAACCTTGTTAGACATGATTCGATCCATGATGAGTCACACAACTCTTCCAATTTCATTTTGGGGTTATGCTTTAGAGACAGCAATACATATACTAAATCGGGTTCCCAGCAAATCTGTTGATACGACTCCATATGAGATATGGAGAGGCAGAAAACCAAGTCTTAAATTTGTTAAGATCTGGGGTTGTCATGCTTATGTAAAGAAACAGAATCCCGACAAACTGGAAACAAGATCGGAAAAATGTAATTTCATTGGTTATCCAAAAGAGGGTATTGGATACTACTTCTGGCATCCACAAGAACAAAAGGTGTTTGTTGCCAGAAATGCAGTATTCCTTGAGAAGGAATTCCTGCTTGATGGTTGTGGAAATGAAGTAGATCTTGAAGAAATTCAAGAACCAGGAAATAACATTGATCCTGTTCATGAACCCGAACTAGTTGTACAACCTCAAGTGCCACAATCACTTAGGAGGTCTACCAGGGAGCGTAAGCAACCTGATAGATTGGTTTACATGGTTGATGAGAACCAAGAAGTGCAAGTCATAGTTGATGATGAGCCTACCTCCTATATGGAAGCAATTCAGAGTAGCGACAGCGGGAAATGGCTTGAAGCCATGATATCCGAGATGGAATC